>NZ_JBEYYB010000004.1:0-484419 GCF_040645335.1 Streptomyces sp. NPDC046821
GTTGATAGGCCAGATCTGGAAGCCCGGTAACGGGTGGAGGTGACTGGTACTAATAGGCCGAGGGCTTGTCCTCAGTTGCTCGCGTCCACTGTGTTTGTTCTCAGATAACGAACAGTTGTGTCGGCTGAACGGCTTCACTACTTAATTGAAGAGTGTGCTTGTTCGCTGCCTGTTCGTGATCCCGCTTATTTGAGCGGGGCACTGATAGGGTTTCGGTGGTCATAGCGTGAGGGAAACGCCCGGTTACATTTCGAACCCGGAAGCTAAGCCTCACAGCGCCGATGGTACTGCAGGGGGGACCCTGTGGGAGAGTAGGACGCCGCCGAACAATTCTTTAAGAGGACCCTTGGTCCCAGCACACTTGCTGGGACCAAGGGTCCTTTTTGTTTTGTCGATGCGCGCCGGCTACGCGGCTGCGCGAGAATGACTGCGGTACCGAAGACTAGGAGTCACCATGTCCACCAACTCTCCCGATGAGCGACCCGAACGCGACCAGCGACGCCGGGACAGTGGTGACCGGGACCGGGGCGGCTACCGGGGCGGGCCGCGTCGCGACAACGACCGCGGTGGGTATGCGCCCCGCCGCGACGACCGTGACCGGGGCGGAGACCGTGACCGCGGTCCCCGTCGTGACGGTGACCGGCCGACCTTCCGCCGCGATGACCGCGGTGGCGACAACCGTGGGGGCGGGTTCCGTCGAGACGACAGCCGGGGTGGGGACAACCGCGGTGGCGGTGGCTTCCGTTCGCGCGACGACCGCGACCGTGGTCCCCGTCGTGATGGTGACCGTCCGGCCTTCCGTCGTGACGACCGCCGTGATGACAGCCGGCGTGACGACCGTCGTGACGGCGACCGTGGTGGGTACCGTCCCCGCGACGACCGCCGTGATGACAACCGTGGCGGTGGCTTCCGCCGTGACGACCGTGGTGGCGACAGCCGTGGCGGTGGCTTCCGGCCTCGCGACGACCGTGACCGTGGTCCCCGTCGTGACGGTGACCGTCCGGCCTTCCGTCGTGACGACCGGCGTGATGACAACCGTGGTGGTGGCTTCCGCCGTGACGACCGTCGTGACGAGCGTGGTGGCGACAGCCGCGGTGGCTTCCGTCGTGACGACCGTCGCGATGACCGTGGTGGCGACAACCGTGGCGGCGGCTTCCGCCGTGACGACCGTGGTGGCGACAGCCGTGGCGGTGGCTTCCGGCCTCGTGATGACCGGGATCGTGGTCCCCGTCGTGATGGTGACCGTCCCGGTGGCGACCGTCCCGCGTTCCGTCGTGACGACCGCCGTGACGACCGGGGTGGGTACGCGCCTCGCCGGGACGACCGTCGCGATGACCGGCGTGATGACAACCGTGGCGGTGGCTTCCGTCGCGATGACCGTCGTGACGAGCGTGGTGGCGACAGCCGCGGTGGCTTCCGTCGTGACGACCGCCGGGATGATCGTCGCGATGACAACCGTGGTGGCGGGTTCCGGCGCGACGACAGCCGTGGTGGCGGGTACCGGTCGCGGGACGACCGGGACCGCGGTCCCCGTCGCGACGACCGTGGTGGGCGTCCCGGTGGGTTCCGTGGGCGGGACGACCGTGGGCGCGATGACCGCCGTGGCGGTGGGCGTTTCCGCGACGAGCGTGACCGCGACCGCGAGCCGATCCGCCGTCTGCCGATCCCCGAGGACGTCACGGGCTTCGAGATCGACGAGGACGTGCGCCAGGAGCTCCAGAGCCTGCCGAAGGGCCTCGCCGAGGACGTCGCCAAGAACCTGGTGATGGTCGCCAAGCTCATCGACGAGGACCCCGAGCAGGCCTACGGCTACTCGAAGGTCGCGCTGCGGCTCGCCTCCCGTGTCGCCGCCGTGCGTGAGGCCGCCGGCTTCGCCGCGTACGCGAACCAGAAGTACAGCGAGGCTCTCGCCGAGTTCCGTGCCGCACGGCGTATGACCGGCAACATCGAGCTGTGGCCCGTCATGGCGGACTGCGAGCGCGGGATGGGGCGGCCCGAGAAGGCGCTCGACATGGCCGGCGCCCCTGAGGTGGCCAAGCTGGACAAGGCCGGCCAGGTCGAGATGCGGCTCGTGGCGGCCGGTGCGCGGCGTGACATGGGCCAGCTCGACGCGGCCATCGTGACGCTCCAGAGCCCCGAGCTCGCCTCCAACTCCGTGCAGCCGTGGACCGCGCGCCTGCGGTACGCGTACGCCGACGCGCTGCTTGCCGCGGGGCGCGAGGACGAGGCGCGTGAGTGGTTCGCGAAGGCCGTCGAGTCGGACCGGGACGGCAGCACGGACGCTTCCGACCGGCTTGCCGAGATGGACGGTGTCGAGTTCGTGGACGCGTTCGACGACTCCGAGGGCGACGAGGCCCCGGTCGAGGTCAAGGGGCCGAAGGCTGCCGAGCGTGACGACGACGAGCCGTGGGTCGAGGACTCCGAGGACGTCGAAGAGTTCTACGACGAGGACGACGAGGAGTTCGAGCCGGAGGACGGCAAGAGCTGAACTCGGCGGACGAACGTGACGGCGGGCTGACAGTCGGCCGTTCATGAGACACGTGTGAACGAAAGGGCGGGATCCCAGAGATGGGGTCCCGTCCTTTCGTGTTTCTGGGCCTCTACGCGCGCGTGCCCGCCGGTGGATCGTCGATCGTGCGGAGCACCAGGCCCGTCGCCGGCTTCGGGCCGAACGATGTCGACTTTCGGGGCATTGTCACGCCCTGCCGGGCCAGATTGCGTACCACTTCCTCGCGGACCGGGTGCATGAGGACTGCCGTTCCGCCGTCGCGTTCCGCTTTCTCGACTGTGGCCGCCGCGTCATGGATGTACGCGATCTGTTCCGGCGAGTCCTCCGGGACGTGCCAGATGTGCGCGAGAAGCGTGGCGTGCAGGACCGTCGCGTCGAGGGTGCGCCAGGCCTCCGGGCGGTCGGCAGGGATCGTACGGGCCAGGAGGGCCGGGTCCGGGTGGTCCACGAGGTGGAAGGTGCCGTCGCCGGCGAGGAGGAAGGCGTTGCCGTGGGCGGCCGCGTCCGCGAGGGATTCGAGGGCGCGGGGGAGCGGGCCGGGGACTTCCTGGACGCGGAAGTGGTCAGTCAGCGCGGCCAGGGCGTCCGGGACCGGGAGGCGGTGCAGGAGGCGGTGGATGGCGCGGACGCGGAGCGGGTAGCGGGCCGTGTCCACGAGGAGGACCAGGCCGTAGTCCCAGGGCGTCGGGGACGGGTGTTCGGAGCGGAGCTGGAGGTAGGTCGCCCAGCGGTGGTGGCCGTCGGCGATGAGGGCCTGGTGGTGGGTGAGGTCCGCGGTGATCGCCGTCTGCTCGGCCGGGTCGGTGACGGACCACAGTCGGTGGCTGAAACCGTCCTCCGTGGTGGTCGCCAGGAGCGGCGGGCGCTTGACCGTGCGTTCGATGATCGCGGTCGTGCCCGTCGCGTTGCCCTCGCTGCGGTAGCTGAGGAGCAGGGGTTCGAGGTTGGCCGCCGTGGCGCGCATCAGGGCCGCGCGTTCCGCGACGACGCGCGGCATGACGTCCTCGTGCGGCAGGACGACCGACTCGGACGGCTCGCAGAGGCGGAGGGCGCCGATGACGCCGCGCTGGAGAATCTCGCCGCCGCGCTGTTCGTAGACGTACAGCGCGGGCGTCTCGTCGGCTTCGAGGATGCCTTCGGAGAGCCAGCTGCGGAGGGTTTCGGCCGCGAGGGCGTTGCGGGTGCCCGGGGCGACGGTGTGCGGGAGGATCAGGCGGACGATGTTGTGCGGGTCCGCGGACTCCAGGTGGTACAGGCCGTCGGGCCGGACGACCACGTCGTACGGGGGTGACGTCACGGCGGCGAGACTGCCCACGCGCTCGGGGACGTAGCGCACGCCCCTGAACGGGACCAGGTCGAGGCCGTCACCGCCCGTAGGACCTGGGGGACCTGCAGTGTTCATTGCTGCATCGTATGTGTGTCAGTGCCGTGCGCGATGATCGGGGGAGTGCGATCGAACGAGGAGCGATGGGTAATGAGCCAGACCGTCAGGACACGGCCCGAAGGCAGTGAGCGGGCGCTGCACGAGGCGTACGACACGGCGCTGCTCGACCTGGACGGGGTGGTGTACGCGGGGGGTGACGCCATCGCGCACGCGCCTCAGGCACTGGCGGTCGCGCGGAGATCGGGGATGGCGCTCGCCTATGTCACGAACAACGCGTTGCGGACGCCGGACGCCGTGGCCGGGCATCTGACGGAGCTGGGGATTCCGACGGATGCGGAGGATGTCATCACGTCGGCGCAGGCCGTGGCGCGGCTCATCAGTGAGCAAGTGCCGGGTGGGTCACGGGTGTTGGTGATCGGCGGGGAGGGGCTGAGAGTCGCGCTGCGGGAGCGGGGGCTCGAGCCGGTGGACTCGGCGGACCACGAGCCGGTGGCGGTGGTGCAGGGGTACGGCGGGCCGGAGCTGGCGTGGGGGCGGTTCGCGGAGGCCTGTTACGCGATCGCGCGCGGGGTGCCGTGGTTCGCGTCGAACACGGACCTGACCATTCCCGGTGCGCGCGGTATCGCTCCGGGGAACGGCGCGGCGGTGGAGGTCGTCCGGATCGCGACGGGGGCGGAGCCGCAGGTCGCGGGGAAGCCGTTGCCGCCCATGCACCGGGAGACGATTCTGCGTACGGGGGCGGAGCGGCCGTTGGTGGTGGGGGACCGGCTGGACACGGACATCGAGGGCGCGTTCAACGGGGAGGTGGACTCGCTGCTCGTCCTGACCGGGGTCACCGACGGGGCGCAGCTGCTCGCGGCGCCGCCTCATCACCGGCCGACGTATGTGGACGTGGATCTGCGGGGGCTGCTGACCGGGCAGCCGGACGTGGTGGCGGACGGGGACGGGTTCGCGTGCGGGGGCTGGGTGGCGACCGCTCGGGACGAGCGGCTGGAGCTGGAGGGGGACGGTGAGCCGATCGACGGGCTGCGGGCGCTGTGCGCGGCGGCGTGGACGGCGGCGGGTGACGGGAGTTGCGGGCTGGATGGGTCCAAGGCGCTGGCGCGGCTGGGGGTTTGACGCGGAGGGGAGGGAGGGGGCGCGGGCCCGGGGCTTGGGTGGGTACTTCGGCCACCCATCGAGAGGGGTAGGTAGGCGGCGCGGGCCCGGGACCTCCGTGGGGAACTCGGCCCACCCATCGAGAGGGGTAGGCGGCGTCGGCCAGGGACCTCCGCGGGCAACTCGGCCCACCCATCGGGAGGGGTAGGTAGGCGGCGCGGGCCCGGGACCTCCGTGAGGAACTCGGCGTAGGTGGCGCGGCCTCGGGGCCTCGGTGGGTACTTCGGCCCACCCATCTCCAACGCTAGGCAGGGTAGGCTAACCTAACCTCGTGTTGGTCGACAGTCCTCCCGAACCGCGCGCGGACACCTCCGTCGCGCCCCGAAACCGCCGGGCGATACGTGGCGTCGGACTCCTCGGAGCCGTCCTCGTGCTGCTTCTGCTCCTGGTCGCGAGCATTGCGATCGGGGCGAAACCCCTGTCCGTGGAGCAGGTGTGGCACGGCCTGTTCGACGACACCGGGACGTTCGGTGACGTCGTGGTCGGGGAGCGGCTCGCGCGCACGCTGCTCGGGCTCCTCGCCGGAGTCGCGCTCGGGCTTGCCGGCGCGGTCCTCCAGGCGCTGACCCGGAACCCGCTGGCCGACCCCGGGCTGCTCGGAATCAATATGGGCGCCTCGGCCGCCGTCGTCACCGCCATCAGCTTCTTCGGCGTCACTTCCCTTTCGGGCTATGTGTGGTTCGCCTTCGTCGGAGCCGCGGCCGTCGGCGTACTCGTCTACGTCCTCGGGGGCACCCGCAGCGCGACTCCGGTACGGCTCGCGCTCGCCGGGACCGCGATCAGCGCCGCGCTCTACGGCTATCTCCAGGCCGTGATGATCATGGACGACGCGGCGCTCGGCAAGATGCGCTTCTGGACGGTGGGTTCGCTGGTCTCCGCCGACATGACGACGCTGAAGCAGGTGCTGCCGTTCATCGCCGTCGGCTCGGTGCTCGCCCTCGCGTTGGCGCGGCCCCTCAACGCCATGGCGATGGGCGACGACACGGCCCGCGCGCTCGGCGCCCGCCTGAGCCGGACCCGCGCGCTCTCCATGGCCGCCGCCACGCTGCTGTGCGGCGCCGCGACCGCCGCCTGCGGGCCCATCGTGTTCGTCGGCCTGATGGTGCCGCACGTCGTGCGCTCCTTCACCGGTCCCGACCTGCGCTGGATCCTGCCGTACTCGGCCGTCCTGTCACCCGTACTGCTGCTGGCCGCGGACGTCGCCGGCCGGCTCGTCGCCCGGCCCGCCGAGGTCCAGGTCGGCATCGTCACCGCGGTGATCGGCGGCCCGGTCTTCATCTACCTCGTCCGCCGGCGGAAGGTGACCCAGCTGTGAGGGCGACCCGTACCCGTAGCTCTGAGAACGGGACCCGAACTGGCGGCTCTGTGAAGGCGATCCGTACCGGCGGTGGGCTTTCGCTGCGCCTCGACGTGCGCGCGTGCGTGGTCGTCGGCGTGCTGCTGTGTGCCGCGCTCGGCGCGAGCGTGCTGCTGATCGGCACCGGCGACTTCCCCATCTCGGCCCCCGACGTCGTCCGGACGCTGTTCGGCAACGGTGACCCGGGGCAGGAGTTCATCGTCAACGACCTGCGGCTGCCGCGCGTTCTCGTAGGCCTCCTGGTGGGTGCGGCGCTCGCGCTCGGCGGGGCGCTCTTCCAGGCCATCTCCCGTAATCCGCTGGGCAGTCCGGACATTCTGGGGCTCGGGCAGGGGTCCGCCGCCGGGGCGCTCGTGATGATCGTGCTGTTCTCGGGGAGTGCACTCCAGGTCGCGCTCGGGGCGCTCGTCGGCGGCCTTGTGACCGGAGTCGGGATCTACGTGCTCGCCTGGAAGCGCGGCGTCCACGGTTACCGGCTCGTCCTGGTCGGCATCGGGACGTCCGCGATCATGACCGCGGTCAACGGCTATCTGATGACCAAGGCCGACATCGTCGACGCGGCCCGCGCGACCGTCTGGATGACGGGCTCCCTCGACGGGCGCGACTGGGACCAGGTCTGGCCCCTGCTCGGCCTGTGCGCCGTCCTCGTACCCGTCGTCCTGGCGTACGCGCGTCCGCTGCGGATGCTGGAGATGGGCGACGACGTGGCGAACGCGCTCGGGGTGCGGGTCGAACGGACGCGGCTCGTCCTGCTCGTCGCTGCCGTGCTGCTCACCGCGGCCGCCACCGCCGCCGCGGGACCCGTCGGATTCGTCGCGCTGACGGCACCCCAGCTGGCCCGGCGGCTCACCCGCTCGCCCGGCCCGAACATCGCGGCGTCGATGGCCATGGGCGCCGCCCTGCTCGTCACCGCTGACTGGGTCTCGCAGCGCGCGTTCGGCGCCGACCGGCTGCCCGTGGGAGTGGTGACCGGAGTCGTGGGCGGCGTCTACCTGCTGTGGCTCCTCGTCTCCGAGCGGAAGGCCGGACGGATATGAGCGGCCAACCCGGTATGGGTGACCGGAAATGAGCCCCACGCCCCCTGCACAAGAGAGCAACCGGAGGAGCATCCCCGTGAACCGACTGTCCGCCGAGAACGTCACCCTGGGCTACGACCAGCGCGTGATCGCGTCGGAGCTCTCGGTCGAGATCCCCGACCACTCCTTCACCGTGATCGTCGGCCCGAACGCCTGCGGCAAGTCCACCCTGCTGCGCGCGCTCTCCCGGATGCTCAAGCCGTCCGCGGGCCGCGTGCTGCTCGACGGGCAGGCCATCCACGCGATGCCGGCGAAGAAGGTGGCACGCACGCTCGGGCTGCTGCCCCAGTCGTCGATCGCGCCGGACGGCATCACCGTAGGAGACCTGGTCTCCCGTGGCCGCTACCCGCACCAGGGCCTGTTGCGGCAGTGGTCGAGCGACGACGAGCGGATCGTGCGGGAGTCGATGGCCGCCACCGGCGTCGACGGACTCGCCGATCGATTTGTCGACGAACTGTCCGGCGGTCAGCGTCAGCGCGTGTGGATCGCCATGGCGCTCGCCCAGCAGACCCCGCTGCTCCTCCTCGACGAGCCGACCACGTATCTCGACCTCCAGCATCAGATCGACGTACTCGACCTGTGCGCGGAGCTGCACGAGGAGCAGGGGCGGACGCTGGTCGCCGTGCTGCACGACCTCAACCACGCAGCCCGCTACGCCACCCACCTGATCGCGCTGCGCGGCGGCGAGGTCATCGCCGAGGGGGCGCCCGCCGACATCGTCACGGCCGATCTCGTCGAGCGGCTCTTCGGGATGAAATGCCAGGTCATCGACGATCCGGAGACGGGTACGCCACTGGTGGTGCCGGCCGCGCGCAAGGCGAGGAAGACCGCTCTGGCTAGAGCAGCGTCCTGAGGCGCAGCAGGTCGCGGAAGCTGGCTTCCAGGCGGATCCGGCCCGAGGCCCAGGCCTTCGCGAAGTTCAGCCGGCCGTCGACCATCGCGACCAGGTCGTCGCCGGTCATCGCGAGCCGGATCTGCGCCTTGTCGGGCGGTGGCCCCTGGACGGTGTCCACCACCTCGATCCGGCCGTTCTCCAGCCGGCCTCTGAAGGTGATCCCGAGGTCCGTGACATGGCAACTCAGGGAACGGTCGAGCGCTGCCGCGCTGCGTACCCCGCTGTCCGCGCCCGCCAGATTGTCCGAGAGTTTTTCGAGTGCGGCCCGGCACTCCTGAGTCGTCGCCATCGCGACCGACCGTACCGCAGGCTCCGGGAGTGTCCGGCGCGGTAGCGTCGTGGCATGAACGACTCTCGTCCGGACCCCGACCAGGTACCGGAGCAGGCGGAGGCCCCACCGCCAGGCGCCGCGGACGCCCCCTCGGCAGCCGCCGCCGAGGTCCCCGAAGCCGCCGAGGCCCTGGCCGGACCGTCGTACGAGCCCGTCGCCCCGGCCCTCGGCGTCCCGCGCACCCCCACGGGCCACCCGGACGTGGACGCGGGACTCGACCGGCTCGCCGACGTCGACCACCTCACTGCCGACGGCCACATCGAGGTGTACGAGGATGTACACCGGGGCCTGCGCGACACGCTGACCGCGCTCGACGTACGCCCCACGCCCTAACCCCGTACCGACACAGGAGCTGAACCGAACGTGGCAGGAGTGGCACGACGCCGCCTCGACGCCGAGCTCGTCCGCCGGAAGCTCGCCCGCTCGCGGGAGCACGCGAGCCAGCTGATCGCCGCCGGGCGCGTCACGGTCGGCAAGACCCTCGCGACCAAGCCCGCCACCCAGGTGGAGACGGCAGCCGCGATCGTGGTCTCGCAGGACGACAGCGACCCCGACTACGTCTCGCGCGGCGGGCACAAGCTCGCCGGCGCCCTCGCCGCCTTCGTGCCGCAGGGCCTCGCCGTCGAAGGACGGCGCGCGCTCGACGCGGGCGCGTCCACGGGCGGCTTCACCGACGTACTGCTGCGGGCCGGAGTCGCGCACGTCGTCGCTGTCGACGTCGGATACGGGCAGCTCGCCTGGTCGTTGCAGAGCGATGACCGCGTCACCGTCAAGGACCGCACGAACGTACGCGAGTTGACGCTGGAGGCGATCGACGGGAAGCCCGTCGACCTGGTCGTCGGCGACCTGTCGTTCATCCCGCTCGGCCTGGTGCTGCCCGCCCTCGCGCGGTGCGCGGCGCCCGACGCGGACCTGGTGCTCATGGTCAAGCCGCAGTTCGAGATCGGCAAGGACCGGCTCGGCAGCGGCGGTGTGGTGCGCAGCCCCGAACTGCGGGCCGAGACCGTACGGACGGTCGCCCGCCAGGCGTGGGAACTCGGCCTGGGCGTACGGGGTGTGACGGCGAGCCCGCTGCCCGGACCCTCCGGGAACGTCGAGTACTTTCTGTGGCTCCGCGCCGGTGCGCCCGAACTCGACCCGGCGGACGTTGACCGTGCAGTGGCGGAGGGGCCGCGTTGACACAGACCCGTACTCGAACGGTATTCCTGCTCGCGCACACCGGGCGGCCCGCTGCCATCCGGAGTGCCGAACTCGTCGTCCAGGGGCTGCTGCGCAGCGGCATCGGCGTACGGGTCCTGGAGGCCGAGGCGTCGGACCTGCCGCTCCCGGCCGAGGTGGAACTCGCGAAGGAGGCGACGCCCGAGGCGCTCGACGCGTGTGAGCTGCTCGTCGTCCTCGGCGGTGACGGGACGCTGTTGCGCGGCGCCGAGTTCGCCCGCGCCTCGGGAGTGCCCATGCTCGGGGTCAACCTCGGCCGCGTCGGCTTCCTCGCCGAGGCCGAGCGCGACGACCTCGACCGGGTCGTCAACCGGGTCGTCACCAAGTCGTACGAGGTCGAGGAGCGCATGACGCTCGACATCGTCGTGCGCAGCAACGGCGACGTCGTGCACCGCGACTGGGCGCTCAACGAGGCCGCCGTGCAGAAGATGTCGGCGGAGCGGATGCTCGAGGTCGTCCTGGAGATCGACGGGCGGCCCGTCACCGGCTTCGGCTGCGACGGCATCGTGTGCGCGACGCCCACCGGCTCCACGGCCTACGCGTTCTCGGCCGGCGGGCCCGTCGTGTGGCCCGAGGTCGAGGCGCTCCTCATGGTGCCGATCAGCGCCCACGCCCTCTTCGCCAAGCCACTCGTGACCTCGCCGAACTCCGTCCTCGCGGTCGAGGTACAGCAGCACACGCCGCACGGCGTGCTGTGGTGCGACGGGCGGCGGACCGTGGAGCTGCCCGCGGGGGCGCGCGTCGAGGTGAAGCGCGGGGAGGTGCCGGTGCGGCTCGCACGACTGCACCACGCCTCGTTCACGGACCGGCTCGTCGCCAAGTTCGCCCTGCCCGTCTCCGGCTGGCGCGGGGCTCCCCACTAGAGCCCGCAGGCCGGGGTGTCCCGGGGGTGTCCCCACCCTCGCGGGTGACAACAAGCGACAAACGGCATTACGTGACCGCCCGCGACCTGCGATTTCGCCGCGCCGGGCGGGCAGCCTGGCAGGGTCCGTCGCACACATGCCCCCCGACCTCGTAAGGTCGTGTCCGTGTTGGAGGAGATGCGGATACGGTCGCTCGGAGTCATCGACGACGCGGTGGTCGAGCTGTCGCCGGGATTCACCGCGGTGACCGGTGAGACCGGTGCCGGTAAGACGATGGTGGTCACCAGCCTCGGCCTGCTGCTCGGCGGGCGCGCGGACCCCGCCCTCGTACGGATCGGCGCCAAGGCCGCGGTCGTCGAGGGCCGGATCACGGTGCCCGAGGGCACCGCGGCGGTCGTACGGGCCCAGGAGGCCGGCGCCGAACTCGACGAAGGCGCGCTGCTCATCAGCCGTACCGTCTCGGCGGAGGGGCGCTCGCGGGCGCACCTCGGCGGGCGTTCGGTGCCGGTGGGAATGCTGACCGAGCTCGCCGACGACCTCGTCGCGGTGCACGGGCAGACCGACCAGCAGGGGCTGCTCAAGCTGTCCCGGCAGCGCGGCGCCCTCGACCGGTACGCGGGCGACGCGGTCGCCGGGCCGCTCGCCAAGTACCAGGGCGCGTACCGCCGGCTGCGGGCGGTGAGCACCGAGCTGGACACCATCGTCACGCGCGCGCGTGAGCGCGCCCAGGAAGCCGACCTGCTGCGCTTCGGCCTCGACGAGATCGCGGCCGTCGAGCCGCGCGCCGGCGAGGACGTCGAGCTGGCGTCCGAGGCCGAGCGGCTCGGGCACGCGGAGGCGCTCGCCTCGGCGGCCAGCGCCGCGCACGCCGCCCTCGCGGGCAACCCCGAGGACCCCGAAGGCGTCGACGCCACCACCCTCGTCGGCGGAGCGAACCGCGCACTCGACGCAGTACGTTCGCACGACCCGGCCCTGTCCGCGCTCGCCGACCGGATCGGCGAGATCGGCATCCTGCTCTCCGACGTGGCGGGGGAGCTCGCCGGGTACGCCGACGACCTCGACGCCGACCCGCTGCGGCTCGCCGCCGTCGAGGAGCGGCGGGCCGCGCTGACCCAGCTCACCCGCAAGTACGGCGCCGACATCGACGAGGTCCTCGCCTGGGCCGAACAGGGCTCCGCGCGCCTGCTCGAACTCGACGGCGACGACGAGCGGATCGGCGAGCTGACCGCCGAGCGCGACGGACTCCGCGTCGAACTGAGCGCTCTGGCACAGGCGTTGACGGATGCGCGCGTGGAGGCCGCGTCGCGCTTCGCGCAGGCCGTCACGCAGGAACTCGCCTCCCTGGCGATGCCCCACGCGCGCGTGTCCTTCGATATCCGCCACACCGACGACCCGGACGGCGTCGAGATCGACGGCCGCACGGTCGCCTACGGCCCCTCCGGGGTGGACGAGGTCGAGCTGCTGCTCGCCCCGCACCCCGGCGCCCCGCCCCGGCCGATCGCCAAGGGGGCGTCGGGCGGTGAGCTGTCGCGCGTGATGCTCGCGGTGGAGGTCGTCTTCGCGGGGACCGACCCGGTGCCCACGTACCTGTTCGACGAGGTCGACGCGGGTGTCGGCGGCAAGGCGGCGGTCGAGATCGGCCGGCGCCTCGCCAAACTCGCGAAGTCGGCGCAGGTCGTGGTTGTCACCCACCTTCCGCAGGTGGCGGCGTTCGCCGACCGGCAGCTCCTCGTCGAGAAGACGAACGACGGGACCGTGACCCGGTCCGGCGTCACCGTCCTGGAGGGCGAGGACCGGATCCGTGAGCTGTCCCGGATGCTCGCGGGCCAGGAGGACTCCGAGACGGCGCGGGCGCACGCGGAGGAACTGCTCGCCACGGCGCGGGCGGACGCGTGAGTATGCGTGCGCTGGGCCGGTTCGCGGCGCTGGCCGCTGGGGCCGTCGTCGCCCGTGCCGGGTACGTCGCGCTGCGGCGGGCCAGGCCGGGCGGGGCCGACGTGTGGGAGCGGACGAACTTCGCGGGGCGGGCCGTCGACCTGTGCGCCGGGCCCGCCGTCGTGGCCGGCACCGTCGCCGGTGTCGCCGCCGCCACCTCCGGGCGGCAGCGTGCGGCGGCCGTCCTCGCCGTGTGCGCGGCCGGGGCGTGCGGCGCGTACGACGATGTGGTGGGCGCGGGTGATCCGCGTCGCGGGTTCCGGGCGCATCTGTCGGCGCTGCGTGACGGTGAACTGACCAGCGGGGCCGTCAAGTTGATCGGTATTTCGGGTGCGGGACTCGTCGCGGGCGCGCTGCTCGAAGAGCGTGCCGTGGACAAGGCGCTTGCCGGGGTCGTGATCGCGGGCGCCGCGCACCTCGTGAACCTCGTGGACGTACGCCCCGGGCGGGCCGCCGCCCTCGTACTCGCGATGGGGGCGCCCGGGCTGCTCAGGGGAGCGCTCGCCGCGGCGCCCATGGGCGCGGTGGCCGCCGTCCTGCCCGAGGATCTTGACGGGCGCACGATGATCGGCGACACCGGGGCGCACGCGCTGGGGGCGGCGCTGGGCGTCGCCGTCGTCACGGCGAACGGGCGGGCCGGGCTGCTCGCGCACGCGGCGGCGTTTGTGGCGGCTGCGGCTTATGGGGACAGGGTGAGCGCGGTTGCCCGCGCGGGGGCAGGGTGAGTGTGCTTGGCCGCACGGACGGGGTGAGCGGGCTTGCCCGCACGGACATGGTGAGCGCGCTTGCCCGCACGGGCAAGCTGAGCGTGCCTTCCCGCACAGGCGCGAGGTGACCGTCCCGGCCCGTCGGAACGCGTCTGTCCGGCGCGACTGAATTCATGCGTGCGAGTGATCCCGTACGACGTGTTGCCCCTTCCGACACGGTCAGGACTCATGGCCGGTACAGGAACACCCGTAGGGGCTGGCATCCTTGGCGCAGACCGTTATGGCGCCGAGACCGCGCGTCCCCCCACCCCGAGCCAGGAGTCCCGGCCGCGTGAGCCACGTGAGCAGCCCGCCAGCGCACGGCCAGTCGCCGCTGCGCACCGTGCAAGTGCTGGGCGGTGGCAGCGCCGGAAGCAGCGCGCACGTCAGGTCGCTGGCCGCCGGACTCGTCGCCAGGGGAGTCCGCGTCACCGTGTGCGCCCCCAGCGCGGTCGCGTACGCCTACGGCTTCGCGGACGTCGGCGCCCTGCACGTCAGCGTTCCCCGCAGCAGTGATCCAGGTTCCGTCGCGGCGCTGCGGCTCGCCTGCGCCGACGCCGACCTCGTCCACGCGCACGGGCTGCACGCCGCGCTGCGGGCGTCGCTCGCGCTCAGCGGCCGGCGCACGCCCCTCGTCGTCACCTGGCACACCCGCTCCCACGCGGACGGCGCCCGGGCCCACCTCCTGCGCCTCCTCGAACGGCGCGTGGCGAGGGCCGCGTCCGTCGTCCTCGGCACCTCGTCGGACCTGGTCGAACGCGCCCGCGCCCGTGGCGCCCGCGACGCCCGGCTCGCCGCCGTCGCCCTCCCCGCACCGCGCCGCACCGAGACCTCGGAGCCTCCGCCGGCGGACGGCTCGGAGGGACACTTCGAGGGACACGAGGGGCCCGAGGACCCGGAGCGCCTGCGGCACAAGTCCCGCGCCGAACTCGGCGCCGTGGACCGCCCGTTGCTGATGGCCGTCGGCAGCCTCGTGAAGCACCGCGGGTACGACATGCTGCTCGACGCCGCCCGCACCTGGCGCCACCTCACGCCCGCGCCGCTCCTCGTCATCGCGGGCGAGGGGCCCGAGCGGGCGGCGCTCCAGAGCCGTATCGAGAGCGAACAGCTGCCCGTACGGCTGGTGGGGCGGCGGGACGACGTCTCCGAGCTGCTGGCCGCCGCCGATGTGGCGCTGCTGGCCGGGAGCGGGGAGTCCCGGTCGGTCCTCGCGCAGGAAGCGCTCCACGCGCGTGTGCCGCTCGTCGCGACGGACGCCGGCGGCATCCCCGAACTCGTGGGCGACGCGGCGGAACTCGTCCCGTACGGCGACGCGCGCGCCTTCGCCGACGCCGTCATCCGCCTCCTGGCCGACCCCGAGCGCCGGGACGACCTCAAGGAGCGGGGCACGGCGCAGGCGGCGTCATGGCCGACGGAGGACGAGACGGTGGCCCAAGTGCTCAGTGTCTACGACGAGTTGACGGGGACCCTGCCGCTGGCGTGACGGGACCCGGCGCCGGGGTGCCCCTTTTAGTCAGTCCTGCTCACACATGCCTCCGCGCCCGCAAAGCCAGACTCAGCGCCAGCACCGTCTGCGGGTCGTCCAGGTCCGTGCCGAGCAGTTCACCGATACGGGCGAGGCGGTTGTACAACGTCTGCCGGTTCAGGTGGAGTTCGCGGGCCGTCTCCGCCTTGCGGCCCGCGTGGGCCAGGTAGGTCTGGAGCGTGGGCAGCAGGGGCGGCTTGGCGCGGCGGTCGTGGTCCTGGAGGGGGCCGATCGCGCGCTCCACGAACGCCGACAGGTCCGGATGGTCCCGCAGCCGCCACAGCAGCAGGTCGATGTCGAGCCGTCGCGCGTCGTACCAGGGCCGGTCCGACAGGCCCTGCGCGGCCGTCGCCGTCTCGGCCGCGTGCCGCAGTCCGGCCGCCGCAGCCGCCCAGCCGCCCGTGCCGCCCACCACGACGACCGGCGGCTGCGACCCGGCCCGCCGCATCCCCGCCCGGTCGACCCCGGCCCGCAGCGCCGCCGCCACCCGGTCCGCGACCGCCGCGCGCTCCGACTCGGACCGCAGCCCGAGCAACAGCGGCACCCGCCCCTCGACGGGCCGTACGCCGAGCAGGACGGGCACCCCCACCGAGGCCAGCTCCTCCGCGACCGCCCGTGCGAGGACCGCCCAGCCGCCGCCGGGGGAGAGGCCGACCGACCCCACCGACGCCTCCGGAAGCCGCATCACCACCGGCAGCAGCGGCCCCTGGCCACCCGGCTTGAAGCCGAGGACGCGGGCCTGCGCCGGGGCGTCGTCGGGCGTGATGCGGCCCTCCGCGAGATCCGTGAGGAAGTCACCGCGGCCGCGCGCCGCCAGCTCCTCCTCCTGGCGCGCCTGCATGAGGACGACGGCGATGCTGCTCGCCGCACGTTCGGCCGCGATCCGGTGCACGGGTGCGGGCGGGGCCGCGACGGGCAGCAGGACGAGGCGGGCCCGCACGGAACCGGCGCCGGGGCCGCCGCCCGGCACGTCGACGATCACCGCACCGCCCGGCGGTTCGTCCCGGTCGGCGGGCCTGCCCCGCATCCCCTCCCACACCTGGAGCGGGTCGGCGACCTCGGGCTCGCCCCCGGCCGCGTACAGGAGCTGCCCGTCGGCCGTCTCCAGGAAAACCGGGTTGCCGCTGAACTCGGCCAGGATGCGCAGGACTTGGGGCACTCCGCCGCCGCCGAGCAGGGCCTCGGTGCAGCGCCGATGCACCTCCTCGGCGCGCTGGAGGAGCGCGTAGTGCCCGTTGACGATCTCGGTGTGGACCTCTTCGGTGACCGTCACGAACGGCACCTCGCGGTGCAGTTGTACGAGCGGGAGGCCGGCCGCGCGTGCCGTCTCCACGAGGGCGGCCGGGAGCCGGGAGAAGCGCTGGCCCAGCTCGATGACCAGGGCGGCGATGCCGCGCTCCGCGAGCTTGCGGACGAACGCCCGCTGTTCGGCGGGGCGGGTGCCGACGCCGAAGCCGGTGGTGAGGAGCAGTTCGCCGCCCTTGAGGAGCGAGGCGATGTTGGGGACCTCGCCCGCGTGCACCCAGCGCACGGTGCGCTGCAACCGGTCGCCGCCGGCCACCACTTCGGGGAGCCCGCTGCGCAGACCGGGCAGTTCGAGGGCCCGCTGCACGGTGATCCCGCCCTGCGTTCCGGGCGGGTTGCTGTGGGGGGCCTGAATGTCCATGGTCGGACGGTACCGGCGCGCACGTCAGGACCGTTGTGGCGTACGTCACCACGTACCGGAACTCGTATCGAACGGGACGGCGGCGCGCCCCGCGAGGGGCGCGCCGCCGGGAAGAGCCGTCAGCCCCCGTACGCCCCCGAAGCCGTCAGCCTCAGCGCCGTGTCGATGAGCGGCACGTGGCTGAACGCCTGCGGGAAGTTGCCGACCTGGCGCTGGAGCTCGGAGTCCCACTCCTCCGCGAGCAGACCCAGGTCGTTGCGCAGCGACAGGAGCTTCTCGAAGAGCTTGCGGGCCTCGTCGACGCGGCCGATCATCGCGAGGTCGTCGGCCATCCAGAAAGAGCACGCCAGGAACGCGCCCTCGTCGCCCTCGAGCCCGTCCACGCCCGCCTCGTCGCCGGCCGTCGGGTAGCGCAGGATGAACCCGTCGGGCGTCGACAGCTCGCGCTGGATCGCCTCGATGGTGCCGATGACGCGCTTGTCGTCGGGCGGCAGGAAGCCCATCTGCGGGATCAGGAGCAGCGAGGCGTCCAGCTCCTTCGAGCCGTACGACTGCGTGAACGTGTTGCGTTCCTTGTCGTAGCCCCGCTCGCACACGTCCCTGTGGATGTCGTCGCGCAGCCCGCGCCACTTCTCCAGTGGGCCGTCCGCGTCGCCCGACTCGATGAGCTTGATCGTGCGGTCGACCGCGACCCACGCCATGACCTTCGAGTGCACGAAGTGGCGGCGTGGCCCGCGCACCTCCCAGATGCCCTCGTCCGGCTCGTCCCAGTGCTTCTCCAGGTAGCGGATCAGCTTGAGCTGGAGCAGGGACGCGTAGTCGTTGCGGGTCAGGCCCGTCATGTGCGCGAGGTGCAGGGCCTCGGTGACCTCGCCGTACACGTCGAGCTGGAGCTGGTGGGCCGCGCCGTTGCCGACGCGGACCGGCGCCGAGTTCTCGTAGCCGGGCAGCCAGTCGAGCTCGGCCTCGCCCAGCTCGCGCTCGCCCGCGATGCCGTACATGATCTGCAGGTTCTCGGGGTCGCCCGCCACCGCGCGCAGCAGCCACTCGCGCCAGGCGCGGGCCTCTTCGCGGTAGCCGGTGCGCAGGAGCGACGACAGGGTGATCGCGGCGTCGCGCAGCCAGGTGTAGCGGTAGTCCCAGTTGCGTACGCCGCCGATCTGCTCCGGCAGCGACGTGGTCGGCGCCGCGACGATGCCGCCGGTCGGCGCGTACGTGAGGGCCTTCAGCGTGATCAGCGAACGGACCACGGCCTCGCGGTAGGGCCCGTGGTACGTACAGTGCTCGACCCACTCGCGCCAGAACTCCGCCGTCGCCTCCAGGGACCCCTCGGGGTCGGGGAAGGCCGGCGGCTTCTGGTGCGAGGCCTGCCACGAAATGGTGAACGCGATCCGGTCACCGGGCGCCACCGTGAAGTCGGAGTACGTGGTGAGGTCCTTGCCGTACGTCTCCGCGTCCGTGTCCAGCCATACGGAGTCGGGTCCCGCGACCGCGACCGTACGGCCGTCGACCTTGTGCACCCACGGCACGATGCGCCCGTAGGAGAAGCGCATCCGCAGCGCCGAGCGCATCGGGACGCGGCCACTGACGCCCTCCACGATGCGGATCAGCTGGGGGGCGCCGTCACGGGGCGGCATGAAATCGGTCACGCGGACGGTGCCGCGGGGGGTGTCCCACTCGGACTCGAGGATCAGCGAGTCCCCGCGGTACGTGCGGCGGGCCGCGGCCGGCGGCCGGTCCCCCGCCGCGTGCGCCGGCCCGAGCCGCCAGAATCCGTGTTCCTCCGTGCCCAGCAGGCCGGCGAAAATGGCGTGCGAGTCGAAGCGGGGAAGGCACAGCCAGTCGACCGTGCCGTCCCGGCAGACCAGGGCGGCGGTCTGCATGTCTCCGATAAGTGCGTAGTCCTCGATGCGCCCGGCCACGTGCATCTCCAGTCGAACGGCCACGTACGCCCCCGGAAGGGCGATCGCTCAGCGGTCTGCGGTCAAGGGTTCGTATTTGGTACGTCGTCATGAGAACGACGCGAGAACGTGCTGACGAGCCCTTGTTCCGGGAGTAACGGGCGGGGATGGTGCCGTTTGCCGGCCAGGCTCGGCGGCGAGTGTCCGAGCAGGATACGACGCAGCGCAGTGATCCGCGGCACTCTCCCGGCAACGAAGGTGGGCCGAAAGAGTGAGCGATGGGTGAGGCCGCGGTGCGGGTGATGAGAGGGCCGGGTGGTGATGACGGTGGGCCGTCTGTGGTGACGTGTGCGCGGAGGGTGGCCGGAAGCAGCCTCGCCGACTCGCTGTTACCCTGGTAGCCCGTGGACCGGTGCGCTTCTGCGAGAAGTCGAAGCCCCCGAACCGCAGCGACGGCACCCCCGGAATTCTCCGGTCCAGGCAGCCGGTACGCATTCCAGACCGCGACCACGGGAGCCCCCTCTTGGCCATGACGCCCAAATCCACGACGACCAAGCACATCTTCGTCACCGGGGGTGTGGCCTCCTCCCTCGGCAAGGGCCTGACGGCCTCCAGCCTGGGTGCGCTCCTGAAGGCGCGTGGTCTTCGGGTCACGATGCAGAAGCTCGACCCGTATCTGAATGTCGACCCCGGGACGATGAACCCGTTCCAGCACGGTGAGGTCTTCGTCACGAACGACGGGGCCGAGACCGACCTGGACATCGGCCACTACGAGCGTTTCCTCGATGTGGACCTGGACGGTTCGGCGAACGTCACGACGGGTCAGGTCTACTCGCAGGTGATCGCCAAGGAGCGGCGCGGCGAGTACCTGGGTGACACGGTGCAGGTCATCCCGCACATCACGAACGAGATCAAGTCCCGGATCCGGCGTATGGCGACGGACGACGTGGACGTGGTGATCACGGAGGTCGGTGGCACGGTCGGTGACATCGAGTCGCTGCCGTTCCTGGAGACCGTGCGTCAGGTCCGCCACGAGGTGGGCCGGGACAACGTGTTCGTGGTGCACATCTCGCTGCTCCCGTACATCGGCCCGTCGGGTGAGCTGAAGACGAAGCCGACCCAGCACTCGGTCGCGGCGCTGCGCAACATCGGTATCCAGCCGGACGCGATCGTGCTGCGCGCGGACCGTGAGGTGCCCACCGCGATCAAGCGCAAGATCTCGTTGATGTGTGACGTGGACGAGGCGGCCGTGGTCGCGGCGATCGACGCTCCGTCGATCTACGACATCCCGAAGGTCCTGCACACCGAGGGTCTGGACGCGTATGTGGTGCGCAAGCTGGACCTGCCGTTCCGTGACGTGGACTGGACGACGTGGGACGACCTCCTGGACCGCGTCCACAACCCCGACCACGAGATCGTCATGGCGCTGGTCGGCAAGTACATCGACCTGCCCGACGCGTACCTGTCGGTGACCGAGGCGCTGCGCGCCGGCGGCTTCGCCAACAAGGCCCGCGTCAAGATCAAGTGGGTCACGTCCGACGACTGCAAGACTCCGGCCGGCGCCAAGAAGCAGCTCGCGGACGTGGACGCGATCTGCATCCCGGGCGGCTTCGGTGATCGCGGTGTGTCCGGCAAGGTCGGCGCGATCCAGTACGCCCGTGAGAACAAGATCCCGCTGCTGGGCCTGTGCCTGGGTCTGCAGTGCATCGTGATCGAGGCGGCGCGGAACCTGGCGGACATCCCGGACGCGAACTCCACCGAGTTCGACTCGGCGACCTCGCATCCGGTGATCTCGACGATGGCCGAGCAGCTCGACATCGTCGCTGGCGAGGGCGACATGGGCGGCACGATGCGGCTGGGCATGTACCCGGCGAAGCTGGCCGAGGGCTCGATCGTGCGTGAGGTGTACGACGGCAAGGAGTACATCGAGGAGCGCCACCGTCACCGCTACGAGGTGAACAACGCCTACCGCGCCGAGCTGGAGAAGAAGGCAGGCATCCAGTTCTCCGGCACCTCCCCGGACGGCAAGCTCGTCGAGTACGTCGAGTACCCGCGCGACGTCCACCCCTACCTTGTCGCGACCCAGGCCCACCCCGAGCTGCGCTCGCGCCCGACCCGCCCGCACCCGCTCTTCGCGGGCCTGGTGAAGGCGGCCGTCGAGCGTAAGACGGGCGCCGCGGCGAACGGCAAGAAGGCCAAGTAAGCCGTGTGACACACGGGTTGTACGGTTGCCGGGGTGCGTGCCTTTTGGGGTGCGTGCCCCGGTTTCTGTTTGCGTGATTCTGTTTACGTGCGTGGGAGGACGTGTCGACATGACGACGATCAAGGACACCGCGGAGGAGTGGGAGGTCCGGGCGACCGAGACCCCCTTCGTCGGGAACAAGACCTCTGTGCGCACGGACGACGTGGTCATGCCCGGTGGTGCGGTCGTCCGCCGCGACTACCAGGTCCACCCCGGCTCCGTCGCCGTCCTCGCCCTCGACGACCAGGGCCGCGTCCTGGTCCTCAAGCAGTACCGCCACCCGGTGCGGCACAAGCTCTGGGAGATCCCGGCCGGACTGCTCGACATCCCCGGCGAGAATCCGCTGCACGCCGCGCAGCGCGAGCTGTACGAGGAGGCGCACGTCAAGGCCGAGGACTGGCGCGTCCTCACCGACGTCTACACGACGCCCGGCGGCTGCTCCGAGGCGGTGCGGATCTTCCTCGCCCGTGGTCTGGCCGAGGCCGAGGGTGAGCGCTTCGAGGTGGAGGACGAGGAGGCCGACATGGAGTTGGCGCGGGTTCCCCTCGGGGATCTTGTGCGTGGTGTGCTTGCCGGTGAGTTGCACAACAACTGCCTGGTCGTCGGTGTGCTCGCGTTGACCGCAGCGCAGGCCGGGGACGGCCTTGAGGGGCTGCGGCCTGCGGAGGCGCCGTGGCCGGCACGGCCGTTTGAGGCGTAGGTGCGGGTTGTAGGTGGCTGAGGTTCTGGGGGCTGCCGCCCCCAGACCCCCGCTGTCGCCCTGCGGGCTCGTCCTCAATCTCCCCCAGACTCCGTCCGGGGGGACCCCCAACGGGCTGACATGGGCCGAAGCATCCGGTCCTACGATCCGTTGATCCGATCAGGGGATTTCCCCGTGCCGCCCGCCAGGGAATGCCGTTCGCCCTGAACTAGGCTCTGAAAGCGTCCCGCTCGAACTCCCGGCGGGTTCGGCGCAGGTGGACGGAGCGTGGCCCGTGACGGATCAGGCGGTCGAGGCGACAGACGGACTGAAAAACAGTCAGTTCCTTGGCCGCAGCCGTGAGTTGAAGGAGTTGCGCGCCGACATCGAGCGCGCGGGACTCGACACGATCGCCGGCCGCAAGGCCCCCCGGGCCCGCGTCCTGCTGATCGCGGGCCGCCCCGGGTCCGGACGTACGGCACTCGCCGAGGAACTCCTGAGCCGCGTCGCCTCCGACTACCCGGACGGCATCCTGCGCGCCCGCCTCACCTGCCCGGAGGGCACCCGCGTCCCCACCGAGCGCACCGCACGCGAACTCCTGGACGCGCTCGAACTGCCCGCGCCTCCCGGCGAAAGCGAGGACGACCTCGCCGAGCGGCTGCGCGAAGGGCTCTCCGTACGCCGGGCCGTGCTGTTCCTCGACGACGCGGCCGATGCCGAGCAGGTCGACCTGCTGCTCCCCGAGACCCCCGACTGCCTGGTCGTCGCCGTGTCCGGGGGGCCGCTGACCGGAATCTCGGACGTACGGCCCTGCACGCTTGGCGGACTCGACACGAAATCCGCACTGGAGCTGCTCGGCCGGTACACCGGATCGGTCCGTATCACCGTCGACCCGCGCTCCGCCGAGGCCCTGGTGGAGGAGTGCGGATCCCAGCCCGCCGCCCTCACGCTGGCCGGCGGCTGGCTCGCCGTACGCCCCAAGGAAGCCGTCGCCGACCTGGCCAAACAGCTGCACGCACAGGCCGACGACCGGCCCGCGGTGGCCCGCGTCTTCCACCACGCCTACGCGTCCCTGCCGGTGCCCGCCGCGCGGATACTGCGCTACCTGTCCCTCGCCCCCGAGGGATACGTCGACCCGCACACCGCCTCCGCCCTGGCCGGCTGCTCCGTCTCCGCAGCCCAGACCACGCTCGACGACTTCACCCTGCTCGGCTTCGTCCGCCCGGTGGCCTCGGAGCTGCCGCAGTACGAGGTGCCCGGCTGTCTGCTGCCGCTGCTGCGGGGCCTCACGGAGGTCCACGACCGGCCCGGCGAGGTGCAGCTCGCCCGCGCCCGGATGCTGGAGCGGACCGTGCGCCTCCTTCAGTCCTGCCGCGCGGTCACCGAGCCCGAGGGCTCGGCCGCCCGCAAGAAGCTCGCGGGGCTGCCGCGCGCCCTGCGGTTCCCCAGCGCGGCGGCGGGCGCCGAGTGGCTGCGGGTCCGGCGGCCCGCGCTCCTCGCGGCCGCCCGCCTCGCTGTCGCCGACGGGGACCTGGACACGCTGGCCAGACGCCTGATGGCCGCCCTCACGCGCGCCCTGGTCGCCCATTTCGGCACCGAGAGGGCCGCCCCCGACCTCTACGGCATCCACCGCCTCGTCCTCGACGTGGCCGAGCGCCGGAACCTGCCCCGAGAGAAGGCCGCGGCCCTCCTGAACCTCGCCGACCTCGACGCCCGCACCGGCCGCACCCGGGCCGCGCTCGCCCGCTACCGGGCCGCGCTGGACGCCGGACGCGAGGCGAGGGACCCGTACGCGACCGGTCGCGCGATGGAATCCGTAGGCGGCGCGTACCAGGAGCTGGGGGACTGGCACCGGGCCGCCGACTGGTACGGGCGCGCGCTCGCCCAGCGGCTCGCCCGCGGGGAGCGCGCCGACGCCGCGCGGCTGCACGGCCGCATCGGTTCGGTGAACACCTACGCGGGCCGTTACGGGGACGCGCTGCGCAGCTGGCGGTCCGCCGTCGCCGGATTCCGCAAACAGGGCGATGTGGCCGCGCAGGCACGGGCGTTGAGCGAGATGGCGCGCGTCCAGGAGTACGCCGGGCGGCCCGAGGAATCGCTGCGCACCTGCCAGGAAGCGGTCGAATGGGCACGTCAGGCCAAGGACGTACGGCTGCAGGCCGCGCTCCAGCTGCGCCTGGCCGACACCCTCGACCGGCTCGGCGACCCCGCCGCGGCCAAGCTGCACCGGGGCGCGGCCGGGAGGATGCTGGGAGATGAGCTGCCGAACGAAGGAAAGTTCGAGGGAAGCGATGCTGAAGCCTACGAAATCCGTACTGCACCCTCAGAAGATTGATGCTTTGAAAGGCTAGACAGCTAGAAATCCTTCATTAGACTGGCTCTGCCGCGTACTTCTCGTGGTCTATCCCGATGCGCCCCCAAGCGCATGGGTATGTACAGCAATGCCCCAGAAATCCCTGAGCCAAGGACCGTGATCGACGATGAAGGTCGGCATCCCCCGCGAGGTCAAGAACAACGAGTTCCGGGTGGCCATCACCCCCGCCGGCGTGCACGAGCTCGTGCGCCACGGCCACCAGGTCTTCATCGAGCAGAACGCCGGTGTCGGCTCCTCGATCACGGACGACGAGTACGTCTCGGCCGGTGCGCAGATCCTCGCCACCGCCGATGAGGTCTGGGCCACCGCCGACCTGCTCCTGAAGGTCAAGGAGCCCATCGCGGAGGAGTACCACCGCCTCCGCAAGGACCAGACGCTCTTCACCTACCTGCACCTCGCCGCCTCCAGGGAGTGCACGGACGCGCTCCTCGAGTCCGGCACCACCGCCATCGCCTACGAGACGGTCGAGACCGCGGGCCGCGCGCTGCCGCTGCTCGCCCCGATGTCCGAGGTCGCGGGCCGCCTGGCCCCGCAGGTCGGCGCCTACCACCTGATGCGCTCGGCCGGCGGCCGCGGCGTGCTCCCCGGCGGCGTCCCCGGCACCCACGCCGGCAAGGCCGTCGTCATCGGCGGTGGCGTCTCCGGCTGGAACGCCACGCAGATCGCCGTCGGCATGGGCTTCCACGTGACCCTGCTCGACAAGGACATCAACAAGCTCCGCGAGGCCGACAAGGTCTTCGGCACCAAGGTGCAGACGATCGTCTCCAACGCCTACGAGCTGGAGAAGGCCGTCATCGAGGCCGACCTCGTCATCGGCGCGGTCCTCATCCCGGGCGCCAAGGCCCCGAAGCTGGTCACCAACGAGCTCGTCGCCAAGATGAAGCCCGGAAGTGTCCTTGTCGACATCGCGATCGACCAGGGCGGCTGCTTCGAGGACTCGCACGCGACCACGCACGCCGAGCCGACCTTCCAGGTCCACAACTCGGTCTTCTACTGCGTCGCCAACATGCCCGGCGCGGTCCCGAACACCTCCACCTACGCCCTCACCAACGCCACGCTGCCCTACATCGTGTCGCTGGCGAACAACGGCTGGACCGAGGCCCTGCGCCGCGACCCGGCCCTCGCCCTGGGCCTCAACACCCATGACGGCAAGGTCGTTTACCGCGAGGTCGCCGAGGCCCACGGCCTCGAGCACGTCGAGCTGGAGACCCTGCTCGGCTGACCCTGACGCCCCTGTGACCACTTCCGTCAACGGAAGTCGTCAATCTCACGCCTACGGCCGGACCTTGTGAGGGGTCCGGCCGTACGCGTATCACTTGCGCATCAATGCGGACATGGTCAACTCGCCTCGAACGTAACCGTTTAACCGATTCGCGCACCGGCGAAACGCTTCGAACCGACCCCGTGCACCCTTGACACAACGTGTTCCGTTGTCGACACATCGTGCCGGGTCCGGTGGATTGTGTTGCTGCGGAGCGGTGACACGCCATAGAGTCGCCAACCGTCGGCATGGTGCCACGCTGACCTATCTAGAAGTTTCCTGGTCACCAAGGAGGTAAGACGACTTGTGAATGAGTCGACATTTACTCCCGGGGGTGGTCAACCAGGAACGGTGGCGAGGGAGCAAGGTCCCGCGGGGCTCGAGGCTGTCGGCTCCGTCGCGGTCCGTACCTTTGCCGCCCGTCAGAGCAGCCCCCTGCAGACGCAGACAGCACCCCAGAGCATGGATGGCCATCACGTGAACGCCATGGCCGGCGACCGAAGTGGCGAACACACCCACTTCGCCGACTACGACGAACTGCCCGAGGGGCACTTCTACGACCCCGACGCCGAGTACGAGCCGGACCCGGAGTACGCGGCCACGCTCGCGCCCGACGCTGCCCGTCAGCGCCGCGAGCGCGTCGGCCCGACCGGACGCCCGCTGCCGTACTTCCCGATCCCAGGCCCGCTGACCGACCACGGCCCCGCGAAGATCATCGCGATGTGCAACCAGAAGGGCGGCGTGGGCAAGACGACGTCGACCATCAACCTGGGTGCCGCGCTCGCGGAGTACGGACGCCGGGTCCTGCTCGTCGACTTCGACCCGCAGGGCGCGCTCTCGGTCGGTCTCGGCGTGAACCCGATGGAACTCGACCTGACGGTCTACAACCTGCTCATGGAGCGGGGGATGTCCGCCGACGAGGTCCTCCTCAAGACGGCAGTGCCCAACATGGACCTGCTGCCCTCCAACATCGACCTCTCCGCCGCCGAAGTGCAGCTGGTGAGCGAGGTCGCGCGCGAGTCCACGCTCCAGCGGGCGCTCAAGCCGCTGATGCAGGACTACGACTACATCGTGATCGACTGTCAGCCCTCGCTCGGCCTGCTCACCGTGAACGCCCTGACGGCGGCTCACAAGGTGATCGTGCCCCTCGAGTGCGAGTTCTTCGCGCTGCGCGGTGTCGCGCTGCTCACGGAGACCATCGAGAAGGTCCAGGAGCGGCTCAACCCCGACCTGGAGCTCGACGGCATCCTCGCCACGATGTACGACTCCCGGACCGTGCACAGCCGTGAGGTCCTCGCACGTGTCGTCGAGGCGTTCGACGATCACGTCTACCACACGGTGATCGGCCGGACCGTGCGCTTCCCGGAGACCACTGTCGCCGGTGAGCCGATCACGACGTACGCCTCCAACTCGGTCGGTGCGGCCGCCTATCGCCAGCTCGCCAGGGAGGTGCTCGCCCGGTGTCACGCCGAGTGAGTCTGCCGGGGGCCGACGAGCTGTTCCGTACGACCGGGGGGATGGGGCTTCAGGCCTCGGCCCCCAGGCGCCCGGCCAACGGCGAGGCACGGGTGCCGGCACCGGCGGGTGAGAGCGACGCCGTCGCCGCCGAGAGCAAGCCGCAGACCGAGAGCGGCGAGAGCGCCGAACACGCGGCGGCGGACGACGAGTCGGGCGAATCCCGCAGCCGCGGCACCGAGGGCGACAAGCCCGCGGGGCGGCGGCCCTCGCAGGCGCAGGAAGGTTCTGCCTCCGCGGGGTCGTCCCGCAAGCGCTCCCGGGCCGCCGCGAACCGGCGGCCCAGCGGGCGTGAGCGCCACGACGAGAAGATCACGGTCTACGTCTCCGCCGAGGAGCTCATGGACCTGGAGCACGCCCGCCTCGTGCTCCGCGGGGAGCACGGGCTCGCCGTCGACCGCGGCCGCATCGTCCGCGAGGCGGTCGCGGTGGTACTCGCCGACCTCGAATCCCGCGGAGACGCGAGCATCCTCGTACGCCGACTGCGCGGGCGGTAGCGGTAACGTCCGCGTGATGCCCGCGAACGACGACCCCTTCTCCTCCCAGCCCGCCCGTGGCACACGCCGCCGCGTGCTGGGGCGGGGGCCGGGGGGTGCGGCTCCGGCGGGGCGGGAGCTTTGGCCGGCGCCGGCGCCGGAGGCGGGCCTTGGCCCGGAGCCCGAGCCGGGAGCCGAGCTGGCCTCGGGGGTGAGGCCGGGCTCCGAGCCCGAGCCGATTTCTGAACCCGAGCCCGAGCAGGGTCCCGAACACGTACCCGCTTCCGAGCCGGGCCCCGAGTCCGCCTCCTCGCCTGCAGCCGGCGCTGAAGATCACGGCCCGCCCGAGGGCGCACCCCGGACCTCACCGCAGCCGACCCCCGAGCCCGGCCCAAGCCGTGATGCCGAGGCCGAGGGTGGCGGTCGGTCCGAAGCCGACGCCCCGACCCGGCACCAGTCCGAACTGACCCCCGAGCCCGACCCAAGCCGTGATGCCGAGGCCGAGGCTGGCGGGCGGTCCGAGGATGCACCCCGGCGCAGGCCTGAACCGACCTCCGAGCCCGGCCCTGGCCGTGGCGCTCAGTCTGAGGGGGCGCCCCGGTCTCAGGCCGACCCGGCCCCCGCACCCGATGGCGTGCCCGCATCCAACGCTGAGGTTCCGGCGGAGCCCGACGTTCCCCGTGACGGGCGGTTCAAGGTTCGGCTGGCCAACTTCGAGGGGCCGTTCGACCTGCTGCTTCAGCTCATCTCCAAGCACAAGCTCGACGTCACCGAAGTCGCGCTGTCCAAGGTGACCGATGAGTTCATGGCGCACATCCGGGCCATGGGGCCCGAGTGGGATCTCGATCAGACCACCGAGTTCCTCGTCGTCGCCGCGACGCTGCTCGATCTCAAGGCCGCCCGGCTGCTGCCCGCCGCCGAGGTCGAGGACGAAGGGGACCTCGCGCTCCTCGAAGCGCGTGACCTGCTGTTCGCGCGGCTGCTCCAGTACCGCGCGTACAAGAAGATCGCCGACATCTTCAGTGAGCGGCTCGACCAGGAGGCGCGGCGTTATCCGCGGACCGTCGGTCTGGAGCCGCACCACGCCGAGCTGCTGCCCGAGGTCGTCATCCGCATCGGGGCGGAGGGGTTCGCGCGGCTCGCGGTGAAGGCCATGCAGCCCAGGCCCAAGCCGCAGGTGTACGTCGATCACATCCATGCCCCGCTCGTCAGCGTGCGGGAGCAGGCCGGGCTCGTCGTGGCGCGGCTGCGGGAGCTGGGTGAGGCGAGTTTCAGCGCGCTGGTGGCGGACACCGACGACACCCTTACCGTCGTGGCCCGCTTCCTGGCGCTCCTGGAGCTGTACCGGGAGAAGGTCGTCGGCCTGGAGCAGGAAGAGGCGCTGGGGGAGCTGCTGGTGCGTTGGACGGGCGGTCAGGGTGAGGTTGAGCCCACCGTGACGGACGAGTTCGACCGGCCTCCCGAGGTTGTCGAGAAGGAGCGGGCGTGAGCGTGCACGTAACCGGGGCGGACCCCGTAGCCGATCTGGAGCTGAAGCCGACCCTGGAGGCCGTACTCATGGTCGTCGACGAGCCCGCGACCGAGGAGCACCTCGCGAAGGTCCTGGACCGGCCGCGCAGGGCTGTCGCGGACGCGCTGCGGGAGCTGGCGGACGAGTACACCGTCCAGGGGCGCGGTTTCGAGCTGCGGCTCGTGGCGGGCGGCTGGCGGTTCTACACGCGGCCGCAGTACGCGTCGGCCGTCGAACGGTTCGTGCTCGACGGGCAGCAGGCACGGCTGACGCAGGCCGCCCTGGAGACGCTCGCGGTCGTCGCGTACCGGCAGCCGGTGAGCCGTTCCCGGGTCTCCGCCGTGCGCGGAGTCAACTGTGACGGCGTGATGCGGACCCTGCTCCAGAGGGGCCTCGTCGAGGAGGCGGGCGCGGAACCCGAAACAAGTGCGATCCTGTACAGGACGACGAACTACTTTCTGGAGCGGATGGGCCTGCGAGGCCTCGACGAGCTCCCGGAACTCGCGCCCTTCCTCCCCGAGGCGGACGCGATCGAGGCCGAGACGCAGGAAGGGGTCCCGTCGTTCGACCCGGACGCACCCGATGCGCCGGGGTACGAGGACGCAGACGACCAGACGGAATTTTGATGCGAAGCAGCAGCAGCGGCAGGAACAGCAGCGGAAACAACGGCGGGAGCCGTGGTGGCAACAGCGGCGGCCGCGGCGGCAGCAGCGGTGGCGGAGGCCGTGGCGGCAGCGCCGGCCGGGGCGGCAGCGGTGGCAGCAGCGCCGGCCGTGGCGGCAGCGGTGGCGGCGGGCGCGGCGACTACCGGGGCGCCGGCAACAGCCGGGACGACCGGCAGGGCCGCCCGAGCAAGCCGCGTCCCGAGGAGCGTCGCTACGACGTGAGCCCCGGCGACAGCGGCGGCGCCAAGAGCGGTCGCGGCGGCGCGGCCCGCGGTGGCGCGAAGGGCGGCCCCAAGCAGGGCCAGCCCGGCCGCAGCCGCTGGGCACCGGCGCGTTCGCGCGAGTACGACGCCCGTGCCGAGGAGCGCAACCGGGACCGGTACGCCGGCAAGCCGGAGGTCAAGACCCCCAAGACCTTCCCGGGCGCCGAGCAGGAGGGCGAGCGGCTGCAGAAGGTGCTCGCGCGCGCCGGCTACGGCTCGCGGCGTGCCTGCGAGGAGCTCGTCGAGCAGGCCAGGGTCGAGGTCAACGGCAAGATCGTGGTCGAGCAGGGCCTGCGCGTCGACCCGGAGCACGACGAGATCAAGGTCGACGGCCTGACCGTGGCCACGCAGTCGTACCAGTTCTTCGCGCTGAACAAGCCGGCCGGTGTCGTCTCCACGATGGAGGACCCCGACGGCCGCCAGTGCCTGGGCGACTACACGAACAACCGTGAGACGCGGCTGTTCCACGTCGGACGTCTCGACACCGAGACCGAGGGCATCATCCTGCTCACCAACCACGGAGAGCTGGCCCACCGCCTCACGCACCCCAAGTACGGCGTGCAGAAGACCTACCTCGCGCACATCGTCGGCCCGATCCCGCGTGACCTGGGCAAGCAGCTCAAGAACGGCATCCAGTTGGACGACGGGTACGCGAAGGCGGACCACTTCCGCGTCGTCGAGCAGACCGGCAAGAACTACCTCGTCGAGGTCACCCTGCACGAGGGCCGCAAGCACATCGTGCGGCGGATGCTCGCGGAGGCCGGGTTCCCGGTCGACAAGCTGGTGCGGGTCTCCTTCGGGCCGATCGCGCTCGGCGACCAGAAGTCGGGCTGGCTGCGGCGCCTGTCCAACACGGAGGTCGGGATGCTGATGCAGGAGGTCGACCTCTAGGCCTCCGACCCCCGTTAGTGGCTTGTGTGCACCACCCCCCTCTCTTTATAGTCGGTAAGACCATAAAGAGAGGGGGGTGGTCCGCGTTGCCGGGCTACGACAAGTACGCCTTCGAGCCCTTCGCCGTCACCGTCGACCTGGCCGTCTTCACGATCCGGGACGGCGCGCTGCGGGTGCTGCTCGTCGAGCGGGGACAGGACCCGTACGCGGGACGGCGCGCGCTGCCGGGAGGCTTCGTGCTCCCCGACGAGTCCGCCGAGACGGCGGCCGCGCGCGAACTGGCCGAGGAGACCGGCCTGTCCGACGTCACCGGGCTGCACCTGGAACAGCTGCGGACCTACAGCGACCCCGACCGCGACCCCCGGATGCGGGTCGTCTCCGTCGCGTTCGCGGCCCTCGTGCCCGACCCGCCGGAGGTGCGCGGAGGCGGTGACGCCGCCCGCGCGGACTGGCTCCCGTACGGCACGGGCGCGTACGGGCCGCTCGCCTTCGACCACGACCGGATCCTCGCCGACGCGCACGAGCGGATCGGCAGCGGCCTCGAGAGCACCGGCCTGGCCACCGCGTTCTGCCCGCCCGAGTTCACGCTCGGCGAGCTGAGAGGCGTCTACGAGACCGTGTGGGGCGCGGGGCTCGACCCCGCGAACTTCCGGCGCAAGGTTCTCGCGACGCCCGGATTCGTCGAACCCGTGCACGGCGCCGCCCGGCTCACCGGCGGCCGGGGCAAGCCCGCCGCGCTCTACAAGGCGGGGCCCGCCACCACGCTCCACCCGCCCCTGCTCAAGCCTCCGTCGGAAGGACGACCCTCATGAAGAAGCGTGCGGCGACCGGCTCCCTCATAGGGCTCGCCCTGGGGGACGCCCTCGGATACCCGACCGAGTTCAACGACGTACCCGCGATCCTCGCCAAGTGCGGGCCCTGGCGGCAGATGGCCATGCCCACACCGGCGCTCGTCACCGACGACACCCAGATGACGCTGGCCCTCGGGCGGGCGCTGCGCACGGCGACGGACCGGGGCGTGCTCGGGCCGCTCGGCATGGAGGGGCCCGTGCGCGAGGAGTTCGTCGACTGGTACCGGTCGCCCGAGAACAACCGAGCCCCCGGCAACACCTGCCTCCAGGCCTGCGACCTGCTCGCCCAGGGCAAGCCCTGGCGCGAGGCGAGCCGCGTCGGGTCCAAGGGCTGCGGCGCCAACATGCGGGTCGCGCCGGTCGGTCTGATCCCCGGGCTCAGCGACGAACAGCGCGCGGGCGCAGCGCAGCTGCAGTCAGCGGTCACCCACGGCCACCCCACGGCACTCGCCGCCTCCGACCTCACCGCACACGCCGTACGCCTCCTCGCCCAGGGCGCCGAACCGACCGGCCTGGTCGGACTGCTGCGCTCGTACGCGTACGAGAACCGGCAGACGTACCACGAGCGCTGGCTCGGTGACCTGTGGACCTACGCGCAGGACCCGAGTCCCGAGCACTTCATCGCGCGTGGCTGGGACGACTGCCTGGCCGCACTCGAACGGGTCCAGGAAGCGCTGCGCTCACCGTCGCCCGAAACCGACCCGTGCCTGGCCACCGGGGAGGGCTGGATCGCGGAGGAGGCGCTGGCCACGGGCCTGCTCTGCTTCCTGCTCTTCGTCGACGACCCGGTCACGGCCCTGCGCCGCGCCGCCTGCACGTCCGGCGACTCGGACTCCATCGCCTGCTTGGCGGGAGCGTTCGCCGGCGCTTACCTGGGCGACGAGGCGTGGCCCACGGATTGGACGGACCGGATCGAGTACCGGAGTGACCTGCTGTCGCTGGGGGCGCTCTGGGACGGGTGAGCCGGAGCGGTCCGCTGTCGCTGGGTGCAGTGATCCCTGGGGGCGGGCTGACGTCGGGGAGGAGGGGGCCGGGCGCCGGCGGCCTCTGCCGCTGCGGCGGTCAAGCTCGCCATGGCGGGCCCGGTTGCCCCAGGGAGCCTCGCCACGCTTGGCCGCGAGGAGCTCTTCAGTCCGGAGCGTTCTGCTGTCGCTGGGGGCGCTCGGGGATGCGTGAGCCTTACTGGTGCGCCGACGCCCGGTCCGCCGATGCCTGGTGAGCCAGTGCCTGGTCCGCCGACACCGGGTGAGCCGGTGCCCGGTCCGCCGACGTCCGGCGCACCCTCACCAGGAAGTCCTCGACCCGCGCGTGGTCCGCGGCCGCCGGAAGTGGGGTTCCGGCGGCCGCCTTCTCCGTCTCGGTGGCCAAGCGGGTCATCCGGGTCAGCACCTCGTCCCACGAGACCTCGCCCCGCTTGACCGCGAGCAGCGCCTCGCGGTCCTCGCCCACGTCGAGGGTCAGCCGGCCGGTGCGGAGCAGGTCGCGGCAGGAGGTGAGCAGGCGCAGCAGGTGCATCGCGTGCTTCCAGCGCGGGGCGCCGTACTGCCGTACGTCCGCGTCGAGCTTCCGGCGCTGGCCCAGGGCGTAGCCCGTGAACGTGGCGTGCACCTGCCGGGACAGAAACGCCTCGCGCAGCGCGAGCAGCTCGCGGCCCGTGTCGGTGATGTGCTCGACCAGCGGGGAGTGCAGGCACTCCAGGATGTTCGGGTTGGCTCGCAGCGCGAGCTCGCAGAAGCGCTCCAGCTCCCAGGAGAACTGCTCCTCGCCGGGGCCGTCGAGATGCGTCGGCGGCTTGGCGAAGCGCCAGAACATCGGCGTCGGAGCCACGTAGACGCCACGGCGATCCGTGTCGCTGCCGTCCGTGGCCAGGCCGAACGCCCGCGATCCCATCACGCAGGAGTAGATCGTGTGGTCGCGCACCAGGTCCAGGGCCTCTGTCATGGGCGGAGCGTACGGGCGACGGCCGGTCGGGGCAGACCGATTTTCCGCCCGCCAAGGTCTCCGGAGGCGGTCGCCGTCTCGGCAGGCGGGCGCCGCGCGACGGCCGGGGGCGGGGCTGACTAGGCTTGGCCCCTCATCAGCCTGTACGTACGCAAGCAAGGAGCGACACCGTGGCGGTACGAGCGGTCCGGGGCGCCGTCCAACTCGAACGGGACGAGGCCGGACACATGGACCAGCAGGTCAGCGAGCTGCTGACCGCCATCCTTGAGCGGAACGGGCTGACCTCCGAGAACCTGATCTCCATCTGGTTCACGGCGACCCCCGATCTGCACTCCGACTTCCCGGCCGCCGCCGCGCGCAAGCTGGGCATTGTCGACGTGCCGCTGATCTGCGCGCAGGAACTCGACATCGAGGGCGCCCTGCCGCGCGTCGTCCGCGTCCTCGCGCACATCGAGTCCGAGCTGCCGAAGTCGGGGATCGCGCACGTGTACCTCGGTGCCGCGGCGGCCCTGCGCAAGGACATCGCCCAGTGAGGACCGCCCTCGTCCTCGGCACCGGCCTCATCGGCACCTCCGCCGCCCTGGCCCTCGCCTCACGCGGCGTGCGCGTACACCTCGCCGACCACGACCCGGCGCAGGCCCGCACCGCCGCCGCGCTCGGCGCCGGCACCGACGAGGAGCCCGAGGGGACCGTAGACCTGTGCGTGGTGGCCGTGCCGCCCGCCCACGTCGCGACGACCCTCGCCGACGCGATGCGGCGCGGTGTCGCCCGCGGCTACCTCGACGTCGCCAGCGTCAAGGGCGGCCCCCGCCGCGAGCTGGAGGCCCTCGGCCTCGACCTCGCCCCCTACATCGGCACGCACCCCATGTCGGGCCGCGAGCGCAGCGGCCCCCTGGCCGCCACCGCCGACCTCTTCGAGGGCCGCCCTTGGGTGCTCACGCCCACCCGCGACACCGACACCGAGGTCCTGAACCTCGCGCTCGAACTGGTCGCGCTGTGCCGGGCCGTCCCCGTCGTCATGGACGCCGACTCCCACGACCGCGCGGTCGCCCTCGTCTCGCACATGCCGCACCTGGTCTCCAGCATGGTCGCGGCCCGCCTGGAGCACGCCGAGGAGTCGGCCGTACGCCTCTGCGGCCAGGGCATCCGGGACGTGACGCGCATCGCCGGATCCGACCCTCGGATGTGGATCGACATCCTCTCCGCGAACCCGGGCCCGGTCGCCGACCTGCTCTCCGCGGTCGCCGCCGACCTCGACGAGACCGTGCAGGCTCTGCGCTCCCTCCAGGCCTCGGACGACGAGAAGCGCCGCGAGGGCGCCACCGGCATCGAGGACGTCCTGCGCCGCGGCAACGCGGGCCAGGTCCGCGTCCCCGGCAAGCACGGCGCGGCCCCGGCCGCGTACGACACCGTGGCCGTCCTCATCTCCGACCAGCCCGGCGAGCTGGCGCGGATCTTCGCGGACGCGGGCGCCGCCGGCGTCAACGTGGAGGACGTGCGCATCGAGCACGCCACGGGCCAGCAGGCAGGCTTCGTCCAGCTCATGGTCCAGCCGGCCGCGGCCCCGAAGCTGGCGGCCTCGCTGCGCGAGCGCGGCTGGGCGATGCGGCAGTAGGGGACCCACAGGGGCTGTGCCAGGGGCTGTAAGGGCAGCGTGCCCGAGCCAGTAACCTTGTGCGGGGCGCGTTCAGCGCCCCGCCTCCCCGTCCCGTGCACTGAGAAAGGTGTCCGCAGCCCCGTGGAAACCGCCGCAACCGCCGCAAGCGCCGCCCCGGCAGCAGTGATCGTCGCCATCGACGGACCCTCCGGCACGGGCAAGTCGAGCACCTCGAAGGCCGTCGCCGCCCAGCTCGGCCTGAGCTACCTGGACACCGGTGCCCAGTACCGGGCGATCACCTGGTGGATGGTGAACAACGGCATAGACCTGGCCGACCCGTCCGCCATCGCCGCCGTCGCGGGCAAGGCCGAGATCATCTCCGGCACCGACCCGAACGCGCCGACGATCACCGTCGACGGTGTCGACGTGGCCGGCCCCATCCGCACCACCGACGTCACCTCCAAGGTCAGCGCCGTCAGCGCCGTCCCCGAGGTGCGTGAGCGCATCACCGAGCTCCAGCGCACCATCGCCGCCTCGGCTCAGCACGGCATCGTCGTCGAGGGCCGTGACATCGGTACGACGGTCCTGCCCGACGCCGACCTCAAGATCTTCCTCACCGCCTCGCCGGAGGCCCGCGCGGCCCGCCGCAGCGGTGAGCTCAAGGGCGCCGACGTGAAGGCGACCCAGGAGGCCCTGATCAAGCGGGACGCCGCCGACTCCAGCCGTAAGACGTCGCCGCTGGCCAAGGCCGACGACGCCGTCGAGGTGGACACCTCCGAGCTCACGCTCCAGCAGGTCATCGAGTGCGTCGTCACCCTCATCGGGGAGAAGCGGGACGCGAAGTGACCTCGGCTCCCCCCTCCGAAAGAGGCGCGGAGGTCGGCCGCCGGATCGGCGTCGGCCTCATGTACGGGCTGTTCAGGCCCCGCGTCCTCGGCTCCTGGAAGGTCCCCGTGACCGGCCCGGTGATCCTCGCCGTGAACCACGCGCACAACGTGGACGGTCCGATGGTCATGGGCGTCGCGCCGAGGCCGACGCACTTCCTCATCAAGAAGGAAGCGTTCGTCGGCCCCCTCGGTCCGTTCCTGGGCGCCATCGGCCAGGTCGAGGTGGACCGTCGGTCGACGGACCGTACGGCGATCACGCGTGCGCTGAGCGTGCTCGACGAGGGGGGAGTCCTCGGCATATTCCCGGAGGGCACCCGAGGGGGCGGCGACTTCGCCTCCCTGCGTGCCGGACTCGCCTACTTCGCCGTACGCAGCGGGGCACCGATCGTGCCGGTGGCGGTCCTGGGCAGTACGGAGAAGAGCGGCCGGCTGGTCAAGGCGCTGCCGCCGCTGCGCAGCCGCGTCGACGTCGTCTTCGGGGACCCGTTCCCCGCGGGTGACGGCAGCGGGCGGCGTACGCGCAAGGCGCTGGACGAGGCGACCGTGCGCATCCAGGAGCGGCTGACCGCCCACCTGGAGAACGCCAGGCGCCTGACCGGGCGCTGAGCGAGACTTTCAGTAGTGCGCCTGCCCATGAGCGCGGGCGCACCGATCACCACGATGAACGACGAGGTACGGACTTCATGAACGACCAGATCCAGCCGGAGGGCTCGGCCGGCCACGAGCACGGGGCCCTTGGCGACTCGGAGTACGCGGAGTTCATGGAGCTCGCCGCGGAGGAGGGCTTCGACGTCGAGGACGTCGAGGGCGCGATCGACGAGGCGGGTCACGGCCCGCTGCCCGTCCTCGCCGTCGTCGGCCGTCCCAATGTCGGCAAGTCGACCCTGGTGAACCGCATCATCGGCCGCCGCGAGGCGGTCGTCGAGGACAAGCCCGGCGTCACCCGCGACCGCGTGTCGTACGACGCCGAGTGGGCGGGCCGGCGCTTCCGGCTCGTCGACACGGGCGGCTGGGAGCAGGACGTCCTCGGCATCGACGCGTCGGTGGCCGCGCAGGCCGAGTACGCGATCGAGACGGCCGACGCGGTCGTCTTCGTCGTCGACGCGACGGTCGGCCCGACCGACACCGACCTCGCCGTCGTGAAGCTGCTGCGCAAGGCCCGCAAGCCGGTCGTGCTGTGCGCCAACAAGGTGGACGGTCCGAGCGGCGAGGCCGACGCCACCGCCCTGTGGTCGCTCGGCCTCGGCGAGCCGCACCCGGTCTCGGCCCTGCACGGCCGCGGCACCGGCGACATGCTGGACGCCGTCCTGGAAGCCCTGCCCGAGGCGCCCGAGCAGACCTTCGGCACCGCGATCGGCGGCCCCCGCCGCGTCGCCCTCATCGGCCGCCCGAACGTCGGCAAGTCCTCCCTCCTGAACAAGGTGGCGGGCGAGGACCGCGTCGTCGTGAACGAGCTGGCGGGCACCACCCGTGACCCGGTCGACGAGCTCATCGACCTCGGCGGCAAGACCTGGAAGTTCGTCGACACGGCGGGCATCCGCAAGCGCGTCCACCTCCAGCAGGGTGCGGACTACTACGCGTCGCTGCGTACGGCCGCCGCCGTGGAGAAGGCCGAGGTCGCGGTCATCCTGTTCGACGCGTCCGAGTCGATCTCGGTCCAGGACCAGCGCATCGTGACGATGGCCGTCGAGGCGGGCCGCGCGATCGTCGTCGCGTACAACAAGTGGGACACGCTCGACGAGGAGCGGCGTTACTACCTGGAGCGTGAGATCGAGACGGAGCTCCAGCAGGTCGCGTGGGCGCCCCGGGTGAACGTGTCGGCGACGACCGGCCGTCACATGGAGAAGCTGGTCCCCGCGATCGAGACGGCGCTGGAAAGCTGGGGCACGCGTGTGCCGACCGGCCGCCTCAACGCGTTCCTGGGTGAGCTCGTGGCCGCGCACCCGCACCCGATCCGCGGCGGCAAGCAGCCCCGCATCCTCTTCGGTACGCAGGCCGGCACGAAGCCCCCGCGCTTCGTGCTCTTCGCCTCCGGTTTCATCGAGGCCGGCTACCGCCGCTTCGTGGAGCGGCGCCTCCGCGAGGAGTTCGGTTTCGAGGGGACGCCGATCCACATTTCGGTCCGCGTGCGCGAGAAGCGCGGCCGCAAGAAGTGAGGTGACCGCGAGCCTCTAGTGCTCGCGGCGCCGGCCGGGCGGCAGTGCGGCCAGGGGGTTCCCCTCTGGGTTGTGCTGCCGCCCGTTCGCGTACCAGGAGCCGGGTGGCGGCCCGCTGTGGACGAACTGCGGCTCGGGGTATGAGCCGCCGCGGCCGTTGCCGAAGTTCATGCCGTACGGGACGGGGACCGGTACGGGGACCGGGACCGGGCCGTACGAGGCGAAGGTGAGGTGCTCCTCGCCGCTGCGGTCGCCCGGCAGGGCGCGGAAGGACCGGAGGTACTCCAGGTACAGCGCGTCATAGATCGGCGTGGCCGATCGGCCGCCCGCCGGATCGTGCGTCCCCCGCATGGCGGGGATCGGGGTCGGGTACTGCGGGAGGCGAGTGGGGTCGTATGAGTGCACGTAGGTGCCAACGACCCGCACACCCTCCCGGATGCGGCCGGGATTCCGCTTTCGCAGGCCGAGAGGGGTGCGGGCGCCTCCCGGCATGACGGTGGGCCGGACGCACACGCGCCCGGCCCACCGTCACAGCGGACTGCTCACGTCCCCGCGAGCGGCATCGTCACACCGACCAGGAGACCGTTCACCGCGGCCTTGTCGAGGGCGTCCCGCAGGAGGTCCTCGCGCGGCTGGCGGCCGATCGTGCCGGACGGCGCCGCGAAGACGAGGACGGAGTTCGTCTTGTTGGCGGCGGCGCGCCAGCTGTCGGTGACGTGCAGCGGCTGGTGGGCCTGCCACCAGGCCACCTGGCCCGCGCCGTTCGCCCCGGGCTGGAGGACGGCGTGCAGCTGGCCCATGGCGAGGAGCACGGACCAGCCGTGCAGCACCGGCGGCACCTGGCCGACCTGGTGGGTCGGCGTGAAGCCCTGCTCGACGAGCAGGGTCAGGAACTCGTCGATCCCGCTCGTTGAGCCGGGACGGGCGATCGGCCCGGTCGGCTCGACGACGAGCGCGGGGTGCAGCTCACCGGAGATCAGGACGAGCCCGCTGGTCACGCCGAGAACGGCCTGCTGCGGGGCGGCCGGCGCCGCGGGGGAGGGAACGGGAGCAGCCGCTGCGGGGGCGCCCCCGTCGCCGGTGATGGAACGTACGGCGCCCTGGAGCTGCTCCTCGGACACCTGGACGACCTGCGAGGGCAGGCAGGTGGAGTGGGCGAAGGCGAGGACAGCGGTCTCGTCGCCGATGAACAGGACGGTGCTGGTGCGCTCCTGTTCCGAGTCGCCCGGGGTACGGCAGGACGTGCAGTCGTACGTACCCGGGGCGTTCTCTCCGGCGAGCAGCCGGTCGGCTTCTGCGTCGCCGATCTCGGCGCGAACGTCGTCGCTGACGTCGAGCATACGCGGCACGGTGGCTCCTCGGAATCGGTCTGTTGCTGTGTCGATGCGGCCGGGCGGCCCCCGGCTCATGCAGAAGACAACGGAGGATGCGTGCCGCGGGTCACGCCCATAAGGGGACGTAATCCACCCATCCGTGTCACGCAGTGAACCGGTGGCCTGAAGCAGCCGCCCACCGTCAACTTCCCTGACGCGCAAGATGATTGATCCTGGGAGGTGAGCGGGTGAGTCACCATGCCAACAGGTCGACAAATCATTGATTCGGCCGCACCGGGCCGGCGAATTGTTGGCTGAAAAGGGTCGTCGCGGAGTGTCGCCACGGGCGGAGGCGGCTGACCGGGTGGGGCAGGTGCCCCCGCAGGGCGCGGCACAGCGGAGGCGCGGCCCCGGCTGCCTAGCGTGACGCGATGCGAACCGTGACCGAGACACCCGAGCGCCCGCTCCTTCTCGCGGCCCTGTCGGCCGCGCTCCTCGCCGTCCTGCTCACCCCCGCCGCCGCGTCCGCCTCCCCACCGGCCTCGGGACCGGGACGCCTGGCCGACAAGGCGTACGGCTGCGCCAAGGACCAGTGGCCGTGGGGCTGCGTCGCCGAGTGCGAGAGCAACAGGCGGTGGCACGTCAACAGCGGCAACTCGTTCTACGGCGGGCTCCAGTTCCAGCAGTCCACCTGGGAGGCGTTCGGCGGCCTCGCCTACGCCCCCCGCGCCGACCTCGCGACCCGCGCCCAGCAGATCGCGGTCGCCGAGAAGGTGCTGCGCACCCAGGGCTGGCGGGCCTGGCCCGCCTGCTCCAAGGTCTACAAGCTCGACGGCCGGGTCCACATCGTGAAGTCGGGGGACACCCTCAGCTCCATCGCCAGGCTCGCCCACGTCAAGGGCGGCTGGCAGGCCCTCTACCAGGCCAACAAGCAGATGGTCGGCGCCTCTCCCGACCGCATCAACGTCGGGACCATGCTGCTCATCCCGAAGGCGTAGCCGAAGGACCGGCGCCGAGCTCGGCGGCCTCCCCGGCGAACACGACGGCACCGCGACGGAGTTCGTACACCACCACTCCCGCGCGCGTGCGCAGGTCCGGCGGGAGCCGCTGCTCGGCGACGACCACACACGCGTCGAGCCCGCCGAGCAGCTCGTACGTCCGTGACGCCACGGCCGGGGCCATGCCCTGCGCGGGCTCGTCGACGAGGACCACGCGCGCGTGCGACACGAGCGCCCGCGAGAGCGCCAACATGCGCTGCTCGCCGCCGGACAGGGTGCCCGCGCGGCGCGGCAGCAGGGGCCGCAGCTCGGGGTACGCCCCCAGGGCCTGTGCAAAACCGTGTCCGCGGGCGGCCAGTTCGAGGTTCTCGGCCACCGTCAGCGACCCGAAGACCGCCTGCCGCTCCGGTACGAAGCACAGGCCCCGGGCCACCCGCTCGTGCGCGGGTACGGCCGTGACGTCGGCGCCCTGCCAGAGCACGGATCCGGCGGTGAGCGGCACGGTCCCGGCGAGGGCGCGCAGCGCGGTCGTGCGGCCGGAGCCGTTGCGGCCGAGGAGGACGGTGAGGCCGGGGGCGGGTGCCGTGAGGGTCACTCCGTGCAGGGCTTCCAGCGGGCCGTAGCGCACGCGCGCGTGGCGCAGGGCGAGGCCTCCGGGCGCGGTGGCGGCCATGTTCACACCCGGAGGCTCGGGCGCGGCGGCGGTCACGTCCGCGCCGTCTCGCCGCCGAGCACCTCGCCGGCCGGGCCCGAGGAGACGATCCGGCCCGCCGCCATCACGTGCACGGTGTCCGCGAGCCCGGCGACGAGGTCCAGGTCGTGTTCGATGACGAGCAGCGCCGTCCCGTCCGCCGCGAGCGCCCGCAGCACCCGGGCGAGCGCGGCCACTTCGGCGGTGTCCAGCCCGGCGGCGGGTTCGTCGAGCAGCAGGACGCGGGGGCTGCCGGCGAGGGCGCGGCCCAGCTCGACCCGGCGCAGCGTGCCAGTGGGCAGGTCGGCGGTGGGGCCGGTGGCGGTGAGGCCGAGCAGGTGAAGTACGCGCGCGGTGGCGGCCTCGTCGCGTACCCGGCCCTGTTCGGCGCCGACGCGGACGTTGTCGCCGACGGTGAGGGAGGGGAAGACGGCCAGCTGCTGGAAGGTGATGGCCAGACCGAGCCGGGCGCGGGCGTGCGCAGGGAGCCGGGTGATGTCCCGCTCCCCGAACATGACGCGCCCCGCACCGGGCCGCAGCGTTCCGGCCAGACAGTGGAACAGGGTGCTCTTGCCCGCCCCGTTGGGCCCCACGACGGCGGTGACGCTCCCGGGCTCGGCACGGAGACTCACGTCGCTCAGCGCGACGTAACCGCCGTAGGTGACGGTGAGGTGGTGGGCGGTGAGGGCGTCGGAGGACGGGGGGCTGGGGGCGAGGGCAGGGGAGGGTGCCGGGGACGGGACGGTCACACTCGCCCCACCCCCCAAAAGCTCCCGCACCGCCATCCCCCGGGCCGTCAGTGTCGGCTTCGGGCCGCGCATCAGGGCCACCGCCGCCCGCAGGGCCTCGTACGGCCCGGACGGGAAGCGGCCCACGAGGACCGCGAGTACGCCGATGAGGGCCGCCGCGACACCGCCCTTCGTGCCCGCGTCCAGGCCCACCAGGAGCGCCGCCGCGGCCAGTGCGCCGAGCGGGCTGTCCGCGCCGAGCACGACGACCGCCGCGAACCAGAGCAGGCTCCGTACGGGGTCGAACGTGGCCGCGTCGAAGGCCTGCACCCCCATCGCGAGCAGCCCGCCGCCGAGCGCGGCGAGCGCCGCTCCGATGACGAACGCCCAGAGTTTCAGGGCCGGTACCGGCACTCCGGCGGCCGCCGCCCCCGCCTCGTCGTCGCGGATCGCGGCCAGCGCACGCCCCGTGCGTCCCCGGCGCAGCGCGGCCACGGCGAGGACGGCGCCGGTGAGCAGCACGAGTTCGAGGACGTAGAACACGCGGTCGTCGTCGAAGCCGGAGGGGCGGCCGATGGTGAGGCCGGAGGTCGCGTACGGCTGGTCGAACACGAAGCGGGCGACGCCGACGCCCACCGCGAACGTGGCGAGCGCGAGAGCGAGCCCGTGCCGGCTGATCGCGGGACGGCCCGTCAGGACGCCGAGGGGCGCGACCAGGAGGACGGCCACGGCGAGCGCGGCGAGGAGGGGCAGCCGCGGCAGCCCGGGGAAGCGTCCCGCCGCGAGCAGCGCCGTGAAGAGGGCGCCGAGTCCCGCGTACGCCGCCTGGCCCAGGGAGATCTGGCCGCCCCGCCCGGTGACCACGACCAGGGACAGCAGGATGATCCCGAGCGCGGGCACCTGAACGGCCGTCTGGAGGTCGGAGCCCGCGAGCCCGAGCGGCAGCAGGAAGAGGACGACGGCCACCAGCCAGGTACCCGGCGGCGCGGGCACCGGAGTGGTGGCGGTGCGGGGCAGCCCGGTCCGGCCCCCGACGCCCGGCAGGACGAGCGCCGCGACGAGCAGCGCCACGACGAACAGGTTGGCGCCCACCGCCTGGAGAAGCGGCGCGGCCCACCCCGACGGATGCAGCCGGGTCAGCTGGCTCTGCGCGACCCCGATGGCGAGCGCCACACCCACGGCCACCGGCAGACTCCGCATCCGCGCGGCGACCGCCACGGCCACCACCTCCATCACCAGGAGGGGCAGCCCGTACGGGTCGAGGCGCACGACCGGCGCGAGCAGTACGCCCGTCAGGCCCGCGGTGAATGAGCCGAACGCCCAGCCCGCCGCCGCGACCCGGTCCGCGTCGATGCCGGTGAGCACGGCAAGGCCGCGGTCGTCGACCACCGCCCGCAGCTCGTCGCCGAGGCGCGTCCAGCGGGTCACCGCCCACACCGCGACCGCCAGCGCCACGACCGACGCGAGCTGTGCCCACGGGTCGTTGGGGACGAGCGACGGCGCCCCCTCCTGGGCGCCGGTCCCCCACAACAGCGCGGCCCCGCCCACGAGAAGGACGAACACCCCGATCGACGCCACAAGGGTGCGCGCGGGGTCACCTCCGACGACCGCCAGCGGACGGAACACGAACCACTCCAGGACGAGCCCGATCCCCGGCGCCACCACCGCGAGCGTGACCACCGCCCCCACCCACAGCGGCCACCCCCACACGGTCACGAACTGCCGCAGCACATACGCGCACACCATGGCGACGGCGCCGTGCGCGAGGTTCAGGACCCCGGTCGCCCGGTACGTGACGATGAGTCCGATGCCGGTGAGCGCGGCTGCGGCGCCGACCGAGAGACCGGCCAGGGTGAGGTCGTAGGTCAGCGACGCCACGGGTTCACCCGGCCGGCTGCCCGTCGGCGGCGGGTGGCTCGCAGACGGGACACGGGGTCAGGTCACCGCGGGTCATGGCGCCGGTGTCGGCCGGTACGGCATCGGGCTTCCCGGCGACGAGCGGACAGTCCGCGCGGTGCCACAGCGTTCCGCCCGGCACCGTGACGAGTGTGCCGCTGGTCGCGCGTTCTTCGCCCGGCCTGTCCGTGCCGGTGTCGTCGGGGGCGGCGGACACCAGGAGCGCGTACAGCTCCTCCGTCCGGGCGGCGGCCGTCGCGCTCCTGCCGTACGTGAGGAGGACGGCGCCCGCGACGATCAGGGCGGCGCCGGGGATCGTGCACGACGCGAGATAGGGGAGCTGGCGCGCGACGAAACGTTCGCCCGAGATGCCGTACCAGCCGATGACGCAGAGCACCGCGCCGGCCGCCACGGCGGCGAGCCCCGCCCACAGCACGGGGTGCGCGCTACGCAGCCGAGCGGTCCGCATCGGGGGCCTCCACGTGATGCCTTTCTGTCCGACACCCTTCCATGGGTCAAGGTGGCTTGCACTATGCCGCCGGGAAGCTGACCCTGAAATCAACCGGGCGCACCTGGCCCGGTCAGACACCCCGGTGGTGAGCCAGATGGTTCTCGGGAGTACCCGCAGGCGAGCAGACACCCGCAGGCGGGACGGCACATGCGGGCGGGACGGCACACGAAGGAAGGGCGCGGCTCTCGCGGCGGTCGCGGTCCTCGTCCTCGTGCCCGTCGCCGCGGCTTGCGGCAACAACAGCGGGGGTGGCGCGAAGGCGTCCGGGACGCCCACGCCGAGCGCGACGGCACCGGCGAATCCAGCCGCTGCCGAACAGCAGGTCAAGAAGAACTGGGTCGAGTTCTTCAGCCCGTCCACCCCGGTCGACGAAAAGCTGGCCCTCCTCGAGAACGGCCAGCAGTTGAAGCCGGTGCTGGAGGGCTTCAACGGCGACAAGCGGGGCCAGGAGGTCTCGGCGACGGTCAACCAGGTCGCGTTCACCTCACCGACCACCGCGGACGTCACCTACACGCTCAACCTGAACGGTTCCCCGGTGCTGCCCGGCGCCTCCGGGACGTCGGTCGAGCAGGGCGGTACGTGGAAGGTGTCCGTCAAGACGCTGTGCGCACTGGTGCAGTTGAACTCGAATGCGTCGGCCTCGCCGGTTCCGGGCTGCTGAGGCAGCCGCCGCGGGCCTGCTGCTCCTGCTGAGCGCGGCCTGCGGCAGCCGGCTCCCGGAGAGCGACTTCGAACAGGGCGGAAGTGGTACGGCCCCGGCGCGGGCGCCGATCCGGGTCGGCATCATCGCGAGCGTCACCAGCCCGGTCGGCGGCGCGGCCTTCACCGGTCCGGGCGACGGCGCCCAGGCCTTCTTCCGCGACCTGAACGCGCACGGCGGCATCGGCGGACGCCCCGTCGAGGTGCACACCTGCGACGACGGCGGCAGCGGGGTCGGCAACAACGAGTGCGTCCGCAAGCTCGTCGACGAGGACAAGGTGGTCGCCCTCGTCGCGACGACGTCCCTCGACTACGCGGGCGCGCCCCGCGTCTCCCACGCGCGCGTGCCGGACATCGGCGCCCAGCCGATCGGCGCCGCCTACGACACGTACCCGCACCTGTACGGGATCTACGGCAGCCTCGCGCCGCGGAACGGGACACCGGGCTGGGGCGGAAAGCTGTACGGCGGGACCGAGGTGTACCGGTTCTTCAAGCGGGAGAAGGGCGCCCGCACCGCCGCCGTGGTCTCGTACAACCAGGCCGCGTCGGCCGCGTACGCGCGTCTCGTGACCCGGGGGCTCAGGACCGAGGGCTACAAGGTCATCACGGAGCAGGTCGACTTCGCGCTGCCCAACTTCCGTGCCGTGGCCGCCGATCTGAAGGACCAGCACGTCGACCTGGTCTTCGACGCGATCGACGCCCATGGCAACGCGCAGCTGTGCCAGGCGATGGACCAGGCCGGCGTCCACGTCGTCGCCAAGGTCACCAACGTGCAGAACTGGACGTCGACAGTGGCCACCGACTACAAGAACGCGCCCCGCTGCCGCAACGCCCTGTGGGCCACCGGGTCGAGCCGTAACTACGAGGACGTGCGGTTCCCCGCCGTACGCGCGTTCCGCGACGTCACGAAGAACCTGAGCACGCATTCCCAGTGGCAGTTGGAGGGCTGGGCGGCCGCCATGTGGTTCACCGACGCGGCCAAGTCCTGCCAGGCGAAGGGTGAGGACGTCACGCGCGCGTGCGTCGACGCCTTCATGAACAGCGGGAAGCCGTACACCGCGCGCGGGCTGCTGCTGCCCGTCACCTTCGAGCGGCTGCCGCAGCCGCCGAAGACGCGCAGGACCTGTCTGTCGGTCGCGCGGTGGAAGGACGGCTCGGGGTGGATCACTCAAGCGGGTGACATGACCACGAACTGTTTTGTTGTGCCGCAGCTCTCCTACCTGCCCTGATCGAGCAAAGTGTCAAAAGGTTCCAGAAATCATCTCTCAATCCGGCATCTGTTCTGGAACAAGATGGCGTGGACGCCCAACCTCTGCCCCCGCACGTCTGTCTAACCCGCGGGTAGGCGGATGAGCCGGACTGTCCGCGAGGAACAGTGGAATACGGGGATCCATGCATATTTCTTTCCTGATTCACAACGCATACGGAATCGGCGGGACGATCCGGACGACGTTCAATCTCGCGAACACGCTTGCCGAGCACCATGACGTCGAAGTGGTCTCGGTGATGCGCCACCGCGAGGAATCCGTCTTCCGGCTCGACCCGAGGGTCGGCGTCCGCCACCTCGTCGACCTCCGCAAGGGCCCGGGATACGAGGGCGACAGCGCCGAAGCCCGGACTCCCGCCTCCGTGTTCCCGCGTGCCGAGGGCCGCTACCACCAGTACAACGCCCTCACCGACCGGCGGATCGCCGAGTACCTGGGCAAGGTGGACGCCGACGTCGTCGTCGGCACCCGACCAGGTATCAACGTGCACCTCGCGCGCCAGACCCGGCGCGGTCCCGTCCGCGTAGGACAGGAACATCTCACCCTGGACAGCCACGCGAGCGCGCTGCGCCGGGAGCTGCGCGCGGTCTACCCGCGGCTCGACGCGCTGACCACGACCACCCAGGCCGACGCCTCCGCGTACCGGGCGAAGATGCGGCTGCCGGGGGTGCGGCTCGAGGCCGTGCCGAACCCCGTGCCCGCGCCCGGTGTCGAACCGGCGGACGGCTCCGGCAAGTGGGTCGTCGCGGCCGGCCGGCTCGCCCCGGTCAAGCGCTACGACCTGCTGGTGCGGGCCTTCGACCGGGTCCGCCAGGAGCGGCCCGACTGGCGCCTGCGGATCTACGGTCACGGCGACCAGAAGGCCAAGCTCCGTGCCCTGATCGACCAACTCGGCCTGTACAACCATGTGTTCCTCATGGGTCCGGCCCACCCCATCGAACCCGAGTGGGCGAAAGGATCCATCGCGGCCGTCACCTCCAGCCTGGAGTCCTTCGGCATGACGATCGTCGAGGCGATGCGCTGCGGCCTCCCGGTCGTCGCCACGGACTGCCCGCACGGCCCCGGCGAGATCATCGACAACGGCGTCGACGGGCGGCTCGTCAAGACCGGCAACGTCGAGTCGATCTCCGAGGGCCTCCTCGAACTCATCAACGACGACGCGCTGCGGGCCGAGATGGCGAGCGCGGCACTCAAGGACTCCGAACGCTTCGACCCGGCCTACATCGCCGAGCGCTACGAAACACTGTTCGGCGCCCTGGCCTCCCGCCGCGGCGGAGCCGTCCTGCACCGGACCCGCGGCGCGCTCCTCGGAGGCGCGTACGCCGTACGTGACACGGCACGTTCCACCATCGTGGCCCAGCGAAAGAGGCGCACAGCATGACGACGCTCGCCGCTTCGGCGGACTTCCCGGCCACGCCCCGGCGGGCCACAGGAACGATCGCGCCGCCCCGCGCCGACTGCGTCGCGGACTCCGCCGGCGGCCTCACCTTCGACGTCACCGACCACGGCGGCCCGGCCCCCGCCCACCTCGTCCTCACCCTCCGCGACACCGCCGAGAACGTGCGCCTGCCGCTGACCCCGGCCGGCGACGGCAGGCTGCGCGCGGCCCTGCCCAGCAGCGTCCGGCTGCCCGAGGGGCGCTGGGACGCCTTCGCGCAGGTGGCCGGCGAGGAGCCGCGCCGCCTGACCCCCGGCCTCAACGACCTGCGGTCCCTCGTCGACCGCGTCCCCGGCGCCTCGGGCGGCTCCGTCTCCGTACGCATCCCGTATGCGACCAAGCACGGCAACCTCACCGTGCGCAGCTGGCTGCGCGCCCCGCACGCCGAGGCGGGCGAACTCCTCCTCACCGACGGCGAGTTGACGGTCCACGGCCGCGTGTACGGCACCGCGCTCACACCCGGATCTGTCGCGGAGATACGTTCCCGCGCGGACGCCGGACCGGTGCTCCGTACCGAAGTGACCGCGCACGGCGACGAGTTCAGCTTCCGGGTCGCCTACGAGGATCTCGAGGCCGGCCGCTGGGACCTGTGGGTGCGGCCGGAGGGGGAGGACGGGCTCGCGGTCCGGGTCGCCCGGCTCCTGGACGACGTCGCGGACAAGAAGCCGATCTTCACCTACCCGACCGCGCGCGTGGACACCGCGCGGGGCCGGATCGCGGCTGGCCCCTACTACACGGACAACAACGACCTGGCGCTCCTCGTGACGCCGGTGGCGGCGGAGTAGGCCGCGCGCTCGGGACGGACGGGATCAGGGCAGCGTGGGACTGTCCGTCCCGCGCGCGATCAGGGCAGCGAAGGCCCGTCCGTCCCGCGCCCGCGCACGGGACGGCGCAGCGGTTCGGACTGCGCGAACCCCGGGTGGTGCAGGTCGAACGCGGGGGACTCGGAGCGGACCCGGGGCAGCGTGACGAAGTTGTGCCGGGGCGCCGGGCAGGCCGTCGCCCACTCCAGCGAACGCCCGTACCCCCACGGGTCGTCCACGTCGACCTTCTTGCCGTAGTGGGCCGTCCGCCAGACGTTGTAGAGGAACGGCAGCGTGGAGAGGCCCACCAGGAACGCGCCGATGGTCGACACGGTGTTGAGCGCCGTGAAGCCGTCGGCCGCCAGATAGTCCGCGTACCGCCTCGGCATCCCCTCGACGCCGAGCCAGTGCTGCACCAGGAACGTGGTCTGGAAGCCGATGAACAGCGTCCAGAAGTGGATCTTGCCCAGGCGTTCGTCGAGCATCTTCCCGGTGAGCTTCGGCCACCAGAAGTAGAAGCCGCCGAACGTCGCGAAGGCGACCGTGCCGAACACCACGTAGTGGAAGTGCGCGACGACGAAGTACGAGTCCGTCACCTGGAAGTCCAGCGGCGGCGCCGCGAGGATGACCCCGGTCAGGCCGCCGAACAGGAACGTGATCAGGAAGCCGACCGACCACAGCATCGGCGTCTCGAAGGACAGGGACCCGTTGAGCATCGTCCCGATCCAGTTGAAGAACTTCACGCCGGTCGGCACCGCGATCAGGAACGTCATGAACGAGAAGAACGGCAGCAGCACCGCGCCCGTCACGAACATGTGGTGCGCCCACACCACGATGGAGAGCCCGGTGATCGTCATCGTCGCGCCCACCAGCGTCGAGTAGCCCCAGATCGGCTTGCGGCTGAAGACGGGGATGATCTCGGAGACGATGCCGAAGAACGGCAGCGCGATGATGTAGACCTCCGGATGCCCGAAGAACCAGAAGAGGTGCTGCCACAGCAGCGCGCCCCCGAACCGGGCGTCGAAGACCACCGCCCCGAAGCGCCGGTCCGCCTCCAGGACGAGCAGCGTCGCCGCGAGCACCGGGAAGGCCATCAGCACGAGGATCGACGTGAACAGCGTGTTCCACGTGAAGATCGGCATCCGGAACATCGTCATGCCGGGCGCCCGCATACAGATGATCGTCGTCAGGAAGTTCACCGCGCCCAGGATCGTGCCGAAGCCGGCGAGAGCCAGGCCCATGATCCACATGTCGGCGCCGACCCCGGGCGTCCGCGCCGCGCTGTTGAGCGGCGCGTACGCGAACCAGCCGAAGTCCGCGGCCCCGCCGGGCAGCATCAGCGAACTGAGCACGATCAGCCCGCCGAACAGGAACAGCCAGTACGACAGCATGTTGAGCCGGGGGAACGCCACGTCGGGGGAGCCGATCTGCAGCGGCATGATCTCGTTGGCGAAGCCCGCGAAGGTCGGCGTCGCGAAGAGCAGCAGCATGATCGTGCCGTGCATCGTGAAGAGCTGGTTGTACTCCTCGGGGGACAGGAACTGCAGGCCCGGCCGCGCGAGCTCCGCGCGCATCAGCAGCGCCATGACGCCGCCCGCGAGGAAGAACAGGAACGACGTGATCAGGTAGAGATGGCCGATCCGCTTGTGGTCGGTCGTCGTCACCCAGTCCACGAGGACCGCGCCCGGCCTCCGCACCGGCCCCGGCCGTGCCGTCTGCCGCTCGGACTCGACACCCGTACCCATCGCTTGCCCCTCGCTCCTCGCGCCCCGGGACCGCCTCGGGCACCCGCCCAGACGCTCGTGTCCCCACGCTCGGACGGGGGTGTACGGGAGGGCCTGGGTGCCGCGTATCTCGCAATTCCGATGGGGCGTCAACTGGTGAAGAGCGTCCGGGATTCCTAATTGGCCGGTGCCCGGACGCGGTCGTGGCGCTATTTCCCGGCAGGCTATCCGCAGGCATTCGGAGAAGCTGGGGAATTATGCCGTGACGCGCTCGGAAGCTGTGCGGAAGGAGCATTGAATCGCTCGTACGTGTGACGGAGTTCGAGTGATACGCGTGTCGTGATCCTGTGACAGAAGCGTGACCGGAGGGGGACCGGTGACCGGGCGCGGCCGGGGCCGGAAGGCCCTGGTGTCAGGCGGCCCGGCCGCCTAACGTGGCGGTCATGGCACCCATTCCGACCCCTCCCGCAGAACCCCAGGACTCCCTCGGCTCGTACGTCGGTCTCGACGCGGCGGGCGCCGAGCGGCGGGCCCGCGAGCACGGCTGGTCCACGGTCAGGTCGCTGCCCCCGGGCGCGATCATCACGATGGAGTACCTCGTGGGGCGGCTGAACTTCGAGGTGTCCGACGGCACCGTGATCCGCTGCTGGAAGGGCTGACGAGGCAGCGCGAAGGCCCCCGGCTCCGTGACGGAGCCGGGGGCCTTCGGTGTGCGGGGTCAGATTGTGCGTACCGGCCCCGCTGTCGCGCGGGCGGTGGTCAGCCGCCGGTGACCGGGCGGGCCGACGTGGCGCCGCGCGGGACTCTGTCCGCGTGCGGGGGCCTGCGGCTGCCGGCCGGGGTGACCGGGGTGCGCTCGGAGCGCGTGGTGTGCGGGCCGGGGGCGAGCAGCACGGGGGCCCGGACGGAGCGCGCGGCGCCGACGGTCTCCCGTACGGCCGGCTCCTCCGCCGCGGTGCCTCGCTGGGCCATCGCCGTGGCGCCGGCCGGGGCGGGCGCGGGGACGGTGCCGGGGCGGCGGGCACGCCACAGGTCGCGCTGCGAGAAGATCCAGGCCTCGACGGTCGTGATCAGCGGCTCGACCCAAGGCAGCGCGAGCAGGATGAGCAGACCGGCGGTCCAGCCCAGGAAGACGTCGCTGAGCCAGTGCGTGCCGAGGTAGACGGTGGTGAGACCGACGCTCAGCGAGATCACGGCGGAGAAGGCCGACAGCCAGCGCCTGGCGCGCGGCGTCGAGGCCAGATAGGCGAGGATTCCCCAGGTCACGACGGCGTTGGCGGTGTGGCCCGAAGGAAATATATCGCCGCCTCCCCACATCTCGTTCGAGCCGATGACGGTCGCGTAGTGGGGGCCGAGGCGTCCCATGCCGAGCTTGGCGGCGCCCACCGTGATGTTCAGGAGCAGCAGCGCCGCGCCGAAGGTGAGCAGCGGCCGCAGCGTGTGCTGACGCCAGGAGCGCCAGCCGAGCCAGGCCATGACCATGACGGCGGTCGGTCCGCGCTGGCCGAGCACCACCCAGTAGTCGAGGAACGCGTGGACCTGGGGCCACTGCTGGTACGGCCGGAAGAGCATGACCTCCCAGTCGAAGGCCACGAGCCGGGACGTGGTCACCACGGCCACCACGATCGCCAGGTAGAAGGCCAGGGTGGCTCCGAAGAGCACCACCCTGTGCCTGCTCATCCTGGGCACATTCGGGTTGGCCGGTCGTTCCGGCTCCCGGTCGAGGCGGGCGAAGACCCGCTCGACACGGGTGAGGTTTAGTTCGGTACGCACCCAATCGACGCTACAGCGAGTGAGTGCCGAACCCGGCCGAATCACTCGGTTTGTGATGACGATGTGATGTGGGATTGCTCTCAGCAGGGACTTTATCCCTGCGGATATAACAATCTGACCGGGTGGGCGCCTTCAATTTCATTGATCATTTTACGCAATGCTTATTTCGCCCGCCCGAATTCCCGCGCCGGTGCGTTCCGGGAGGCATTTCCGGATCGGTCACAGGGCGCGATCGGGCGCCTTGAGCGGGTGCGCCGAGTTGATCAAGGAGGCCCCGACCCGTTCAGCCAGAACGCCCCGTACACCGCCGACGCGAGCGCCACGCCGCCGAGCACCGCCGCCGCCCGGCCCGCGCGCACCCGCGCGAGCGCCACCGCGACCGGCAGCAGCAGCGGGAACGCGGGCAGCAGCAGACGCGGCTTCGACCCGAAGTACCCCGACGCGCACAGCGCGAGCGCGACGACCATCCCGCAGTAGACCAGCAGCGCGAGCGGCTGGCCCTGCCGCACGCACAGCACGTAGAGCCAGATCAGCAGCGCGACCCCGACGATCAGGGCGACGCCGGCCAGGGCCAGGGGGAACGACGTGAACTTGGCCCCGACGAACAGCGCGAACGCGAGACCGCCGTCGAACCCGTTGCCCCACTGCCCCTGGATGTCGAGATAGCCGAAGAGCCCGTCCCCGGTCCGGTGCCCCACCCACAGCACGTACGCCGCCGCGCCCAGCGGAGCGAGCAGCACGCCGAGCGCCGTGCGCCAGGAGACCCGGCGCTCGCGCACCGCCTGGGCCGCGGCCGTCGCCCACACCGCCGCGACCACCGCCGCCCCCACCGGCCGGGTGAGCCCCGCGAGCGAGGCCAGCAGCCCCGCACCCACCCACCGCCGCGTCAGGACCGCGTACAGCGACCACACCGCGAGCGCCGTGAACAAGGACTCGCTGTACGCCATCGACTGCACGATCCCGACCGGGAGCACCGCCCACAGCGCCACCGCGCAGATCCCGGCCCGCCGCCCGTGCAGCAGCTCGCCGACCAGGTAGATCCCCCAGGCCGCGCAGAGCGAGGCGCCCCAGCTCACCGCCAGACCCGCGTCCGCGGCCGACAACGGGATCACCGCCGACACAAGCCGCTCAAGCCACGGCAGCAGCGGGAAGAACGCGAGGTTCGAGTGCACGGTGCCGTCCGGCAGGCGCACCTCCCAGCCGTAGCCGAACTCCGCGACGCGGGTGTACCAGAGCGAGTCCCAGCGGGCGGTCAGCAGCGTGTGCGGACTCTTCCCCGCCGCCGCGCTCCACAGCGCGAGGACGAGCAGGCCCAGGGCGCGTACCCCGGCGAACGCGAGGAGCGCCGGAGCCGCGCGGCGCAGCGCGTCGGCGGCCCCGGCCGGGGTGGCCGCCGCGCGTCGCGGATCTTCCAGCTCTACTTCGGTCACGGCGTCGATTATCGGCGTCCGCGGCAACCGGACCGCACGTCAGACGCGTGACCGAAGGGTGGAGAGTGGCGCACACCACACACCGGGTCCGATCACATTGAGAGGTCCGCCACGTGTCACGCGTATGAAGCTCGCGTACTCTGGCGACTCACTCGCCATTCGTTGCGTGGACCCGGAAGCCCGCTCCTTCCGGCCGCAACCGCGGGGAATCTCCACCCCGCGGATCCGCCGAGAGCGAGGCCACTGGGAGGTACGTACATGACCGGGACGACCACGGCCACAGCGCCCTTCCGTCTTCGGGCCGCCGGAGCCAATCGCTGGGTCGTCCTCGTCGTCCTGTGCACCAGCCTGCTGCTCGTCGCCCTCGACGCGACCGTGCTGCACGTCGCCGTCCCCGCCGTCACCCGCGAGCTGCACCCGTCCGCGGTCCAGCTGCTGTGGATCGTCGACGCCTACCCGCTGATCTGCGCGGCGCTCCTGATCCTCTTCGGCACGCTCGGCGACCGCGTCGGCCGCAGACGCGTCCTGCTCCTCGGCTACGGGCTCTTCGGCGCGGCCTCCGCGCTCGCCGTGTTCGCCACGACACCCCACGTCCTGATACTGGCCCGCGCCCTGCTCGGCGTCGGCGGCGCGATGATCATGCCCGCGACCCTGTCGGTCCTGCGCGCGGTCTTCCCCGACCGGCGCGAGAGAGCGGTGGCGATCGGCGTCTGGTCCGCGGTCGCCGCGATCGGCGCGGCCACCGGGCCGGTCCTCGGCGGCTTCATGGTCGAGCACTTCTGGTGGGGCTCGGTCTTCCTGATCAACATCCCGCTGATGGCCGTCATGCTGCCGCTCGGCCGCCTCATCCTCCCCGAGTCCAAGGGCCGCTCCGACGGCCCGTGGGACGTGGTCGGCGCCCTGATGGCGGCCGCCGGAATGCTGGGCGTCGTCTACGGCGTGAAGCGCCTCGGCGTGCACCGCCACGTCCTCGACGTGCCCACCCTCGGCCCGCTGCTGGTCGGCATCGCCCTGCTGATCGTCTTCGTACGCCGGCAGCGGCGCCGCGAGCACCCGCTCATCGACATGAAGATGTTCTCCCGGCCCGCCTTCTCCACGGCGGTCGGCTGCATCGTCCTCGCGATGCTCGCCCTGGTCGGCCTGGAACTGATAGCCGTCCAGTACCTCCAGCTCGTCCTCGGCCTGACCCCGCTGCAGACCGGTGTACGGCTGCTGCCGCTCACCTTCGCGGCCATGGCGGCCGGCGTCCTCGGCTCGGCACAGCTGCGCCGATTCGGCCCGCGACTCATGGTGTCGTCCGGCTTCGTCCTCACCGCCGCCGCGGTGCTCATGCTGACGCTCATGGGCCAGCACGACCGCCCGGGGCTGCTCATCTCGGGCTTCGTCCTGCTCGGCTTCGGCCTCCAGACCACCCTCTTCGGGGCGTACGAGTCGATGCTCACGGAGGCGTCGGCACAGGACGCGGGCGGGGCGGCGGCCATCGGCGAGACCTCGTACCAGCTCGGCGCCGGTATGGGCATCGCGCTGCTCGGCTCCGTCATGAACGCCGCCTACGCGCCCGGCCTCGCCAAGGTCGGCGGGGTGCCCGGATCCGCGACCGCGCAGGCGCGCAACTCGCTCGGCGAGGCGTACCAGATCGCGACGCGGCTCGGCGGCACGGCCGGGGAGGCGCTGCGCCAGGCCGCCCGGGTCGCCTTCGTCCACGGGCTGCACGTGACGCTGTACGTGAGCGCCGGGCTCCTGCTGGTCGGCGCGCTGGCCGCGCTGCGGCTGCCCCGGCACATGGAGAGCGACGTGGCGGAGACGGAAGACGCGGCGGACGTCACCGGGGACATGGCCGGCGCGGGGGCCGCGGCCGGCGCGGTGGAAACCGTCGGCGCGGTGGAAGCGGCCGACGTGGTGCCGGCGGCTCGTACGGCGGGTGCCGCGGGCCCGGCGAAGATCGGACCCCAGCGCGGTCCCGAGCCGGTCGGGGCGGAGTCCACCGTCGCGTGACGCCCGCGCGCGACGGGGGAGCGGGTGACGACCCGGCCCGGAGGCCGAGCCCTGCCCCTACCCGCCTGTGACGCGGGACGGCCCGCATAGCCGACTGGCTGGAGAACTCAGCCGGCTGCTTGAAGAACCCGCTCAGCTCTGGTTGAAGAAACCGTCCACCGGACGGCTCGCCGCCTCGCCGTTGAGCACCTGCGTGTCGGCGGGGCTCAGCAGGAACACGCGGGTCGCCACGCGCTCGATGGAGCCCCGCAGCCCGAACGTGAGCCCGGCCGCGAAGTCGACGACGCGCTTGGCGTCCCCGGGCTCCATGGCCGTGAGGTTGATGATGACCGGGACGCCCTCCCGGAACATCTCGCCGATGCCGCGGGCGTCCCGGAAACCGTCCGGGGTGACCGTGCCGATCCGGCGGCCCTGCTCCTCGGCGGACTCGGCCGCCACCTTCACGCGCGGGTCCGTGACCCAGGCGGCGTCGTTCCGGGGCTCGGACTCCTCGCCCCTGTCGTCGTCGTAACCGTCGTAGTAACGCTCGTCATCGTTGTCGTCGACGAGGCCAAGCCAGGCACTCGCCTTGCGCACCGATCCCATGGACGCCTCCTCTCACAGCGGTTCCTCTGCGTTCCGCATCCCTATGGTCGTCCATGATGCGGATGGTGCGCCAAGGGGATAGTCGCCGCGCGGGGTTTTCGTGACGGTACTGGTGCAGAGTCAACACGGCGCTGTCCCGGGAATCCCAAGGGTCGTACCCCGTACGGATGCTGACAGTGAGTGAAATATGATTCTTCGCGGCGTATGGGTGACGGCCGGGGCGTACGGGTGAATGGCTCCCCGGATACGATGCCGCAGTTTACGTCTTCGGGACCCTCGGGGGAGTCGTCTTGTTCGGAATCGTCAGGCCCTGCAGCCATCGCCTCGGCGAAGGGCTCAAGGCGCAGTGGATGGCCCATCTGTGCGGGCTGTGCCTGGCACTTCGGGGGGATCACGGGCAGTTCGCCCGGGTTGTCACGAACTATGACGGTTTGCTGATCTCGGTTCTGACGGAGGCTCAGACCGAGCACGTCGCCGGGGGACGGCGCACGGCGGGGCCCTGTCCGCTGCGCGGGATGCGCTCCGCGTCCGTCGCGCAGGGCGAGGGCGCCCGGCTCGCCGCCGCCGTCTCGCTCGTCCTCGCCTCGGCGAAGGTCCGCGACCACGTGGCCGACGGCGACGGCATCCTGGCCCGCAGGCCGGTGGCCGCCGCGGCCCGCCGGGTGGCCACCAAGTGGGGAAAGGCCGGGTCCCGCACCGGATCTGACGTCGGGTTCGACACCGCCGTACTGGTCGACGCCGTGGAACGCCAGATGGGGATCGAGGCGCTCGCGGGCCCCGGAACCCCGGTGCTCACCGTCACCGAACCCACCGAGACGGCCACCGCCGCCGCCTTCGCGCACACCGCCGTCCTCGCCGGACGGCCCGGCAACGCGGCACCGCTCGCCGAAGCCGGACGCCTCTTCGGACGGCTCGCGCATCTGCTGGACGCCGTCGAGGACAAGGAAGCTGACGCCGCGTCGGGTGCTTGGAACCCGCTCACGGCGACCGGCACGGACCTCACCGAGGCGCGCCGCCTCGCCGACGACGCCCTGCACGGCATCCGCCTCGCCCTGCGCGAGGTCGACTTCGCCGACGGGACGCTGGCGCATCTATTGCTGGCCCATGAGCTGCGGCGGTCCGTGGACCGGGCTTTCGGGGTGGCGTCATGTGCCCACGGCTCGGGGGCGGGGCATGGCTCGGGCGCGGGGCATGGGTCGGCGGAGGGGCGCGGAACGTACGGGTCCGGTCCGGCTTACGGCTCCGATCCGGCGGGCGGTGCGCACGCGCCCTCGGCCTCCACGCCGCAGCAGGGACCTGGACCTTGGGTGCCCACGGGGGCGTCGGGCCCGTACCTGCCGCCCGGATCCTCGGGTCCGTACGGGTCGCAGAACCCTTACGGCGGTGGGCAGGCGGGGCCCGGCGGACCGGCTGGGCCTGGTGGTCCCGGTGGTTCGGGCGGTTCCGGTGGGTTCGGTGGTGGGCCGTCGTTCCCGCCGCCGCCGAAGCCCGGCAAGCGCGGGATCCTCGCGGGGTGCGCGGCGGCCATCGGGCTCTGCTGCACCTGCAAGGTCTGCTGCGCCGACGAGTTCGAAGGCCCCTGGTCGCGGAAGAAGCGCGAGGGCTGGTGCGCGGACTGCTGCTCGAGCGACTGCGGCTGCGGCGACTGTGATTGTGACTGCGACTGCTGTGAGTGCTGCTCCTGCTGCGACTGCTGAGGCACGTGGTGAGCCCGGCGGAGGGGGCACGCCTCGCAGCCCCCTCGCCGGACGACGGCGCGTCAGTCCTTGATCTCCGGTGGCGAGATCTGTGACGTCTTGATCGCGGACGCGCTCGTGCCCCACTTCTTCAGGATCCGGTCGTACGTCCCGTCGGCGATCAGCTTGTTCACCGCCGCCCGGAACGCGGGCGCCAGCTTCGTGCCCTTCTTGAAGGCGAAGCCGACGTCGAGCCGGTGGAACTCGTTGAGGAACTTCAGCCCGTCCTGGTGCGCGACGGCGTACCGGAGTCCGTTGATGGTGCTCATGACGACGTCGGACCGGCCCTGCTGGAGGGACGACCAGATCGCGCTCTGGTCGGCGTACGTCTTCACGCTGTACGGCTTCTTCCCGGCGTCCGTGCAGAGGCGCTTGTTCTCCTCCAGGGTCGCCTCGAAAGTGGTGCCCGCGCCGGTCGCCACGTTCAGGCCGCACAGCCGGCTCAGGTCGGTGACCTTCTTGAGGTCGCTGTCCTTGCGGACCGCGAAGCCCTGGCCGTCGTTGATGTACGTGACGAAGTCGATGGTCCTGCGCCGCTCGTCCGTGACGCCGAAGTTGCCGGTGCCCACGTCGTACTTGCCGCTGCCGAGCGCGGGCAGGATCGCCTCGAAGCTCGCGGCCTCGCGCTTCAGCTTCAGGCCGAGGACGCGGGCGACGGCGTCGGTGAAGTCGATGTCCTGGCCGGCGGCGGTCCTGCCGTCCGGCAGGTAGAACGCGCCGGGCGGAGTGCCGCCGATCGAGCTGCCGACGGTGAGTGTGCCGCTCGCGCGGACATCTGCGGGGAGCAGCTCGGCCGCCGCCTTGTCCTTCTTGACCCCCTTCACGACATCGGTCGTGGGGATCTTGTCGCTCTTGCCCGCGGGCTGCGCGCCTCCCGCGGCGGCCTCGGGGTTCCCGGAACCGCAGCTCGTGAGCGCCAGAGTGGCCGCGGTGATGAGCGCGAACGCGGCGGGAATCCGCTTTCGCTGATGGACAGTCAAAGTCGAATGCATGGCGTGGAGTTCAGCCCTTCGGAGGCAACAGTCGCGCAGGGGTGACGAAAGAGGGGAGGGGTACGCGAGAACGCGTGAATGTGTGAAGGCGCGGACGAGTGTGCGCATTTGGGCGCACAACAAACGCGAAAAGGAAAAGCGAAGTGAAGAGAGAGACGCGCGCGACGGGCGTCAGAAGGGCATCAACAGGACGCTGACCACACTCGACCGAGGTCGATGTGAGAGCGCGTGACCAGCCACTGCTGCGGATGCATGGGCCAAGTGGAACAGGCATCCGTTTCCGCGTCAACTCACCTGAGACGGACGGCTCACAGTGTGGACAGCCTTGACAGCGGGCGCGGGCGTCCCCGTAATCTCGGCGCGGGACCGCTGCTGAGGGGCTCGGTCCGCAAGTGCTGTGTGAAGGCAAGACCGTGCTGGATTCCCATGCCCACGGAGCCTTCTCATGTCCTCGAACACGCTCGCACAACAGGTCGCGGCCGGCCCGCCTGCCACCTCTGACGCCGCCCCCGCTCACCCGCGCATCGTCCGCCGCCCCCATACGGGTCAGTGGCTCGCCGCAGCCGCCGTCCTGGCACTCCTCGCCTTCGTCGCCCAGTCCGTGATCCGCAACGACGCCTTCCAATGGGGCGTCGTCGCCGACTACTTCACCTCGGCGTCCATCCTGCGCGGACTCGTCCTCACCCTCTGGCTGACCGCCCTCGTCATGGCGCTCGGCTTCTCCCTCGGCACCCTGCTCGCCGTGATGCGACTGTCCGCCAACCCCGTGCTGCGCGCGGTGAGTTGGGGCTACGTCTGGCTGTTCAGGTCGATGCCGATCCTCGTCCAGCTGCTGTTCTGGTTCAACATCGGAGCGCTGTACCCGAAGATCCTCGGCGTACGGACCGTCGACCTGTTCGGGCCGGTCACCGTCGCCATCATCGGGCTCACCCTGCACGAGGCCGCGTACGCCGCCGAGGTGGTGCGCGGCGGCATCCTCTCCGTCGGGCGCGGACAGACCGAGGCCGCGCAGGCGCTCGGGCTCGGCAGGCTCACGCGGCTGCGGCGGATCGTCCTGCCGCAGGCCATGCGCAGCATCCTGCCGCCGGCCGGGAACATGCTGATCGGCACCCTCAAGGGCACGTCCATCGTCAGCGTCATCGCCGTACAGGACCTGCTGTACTCGGCCCAGCTCGTCTACCACCGCACCTACCAGGTCATCCCCCTGCTCCTGGTCGCCACCCTCTGGTACGTCACCGTCACCACCCTCCTGAGCGTCGGCCAGTTCTACGTCGAGCGGCACTTCGCACGCGGTGCGGAGCGCACGCGATGAGGCACTCACTGGTGATCGTGGGAGCCGGGCCGCGGGGGACCGGCATCCTGGAGCGGATCGCGGCGAACGCGCCGGGCCTGTACGCGGACCTCGGCCTCGACATCCACCTCGTCGACCCGTTCCCGCCGGGCGGCGGACGCGTCTGGCGGCAGGCCCAGTCCCCGCTGCTCTGGATGAACTCGCAGTCCCAGGACGTCACGATGTTCACCGACGACACCGTCGACATCGACGGGCCGGTGCTGCCGGGACCGAGCCTGCGCGAATGGGCGGAGCTCGACGGGCGGGCCTTCGCCGGCCGCCGCCTCCAGGGCGAGTACCTGAACTGGGTCCACGAGCGGTCGGTGGCCGCCCTTCCACCGGGCGTCACCGTCCATCACCACCCGCGCCGCGCCGTGCGTGTCGCCGGCCCGCGCGACGGCCGCCAGCAGGTGTGGCTCGACGGCAGGCCGCGCCCGCTGCTCGCCGACGCGGTGATCCTCGCCCAGGGCCACCTGGACGCCGAACTCGACCCGGAACAGGCGGAGTTGAGCGCCTACGCGCGCGAGCACGGGCTCGTCCATCTGCCGCCCGACTTCACCGCCGACAGCGACCTGTCCGTCCTGGCACCCGGCGAGGACGTCCTGGTGCGCGGCTTCGGGCTCGCCTTCGTCGACCTGATGGTGCTCCTGACCGAGGGGCGCGGCGGGCGGTACGAGGGGGACACGTACATACCCTCCGGGCGTGAGCCCGTGCTGCACGTCGGGTCCCGGCGCGGCGTCCCCTACCACTCCAAGATCGGCTACGACTGGACCGGTGAGCGCCCGCCGCTGCCGCGCTTCCTCGGGCCCGCCGAGATCGACGAACTCCTCGCGCGCCCAGGCGGGTTCGACTTCCGGCGTGACGTGTGGCCGCTCATCGACAAGGAGCTGGGCTTCGCCCACTACCACCGCCTGTTCACCGTCCACCCCGAGCGCGTCCGCGTCGCCTGGACCGACTTCGAGGAGAAGTACGCGGCCGCCGAACCGCTGAGCGCGGAACTCCAGGCGCTGGTGGGCTCCGCCGTGCCCGACCCGGCCGACCGCCTCGATCTCGCGGCCCTCGACCACCCGCTGGACGGCGTACGCCATGCCTCGTACGACGAGCTCCAGGAGGGGATGCGGGCCCGGATCGCCGCCGGGCTCGAACGCCGGCACGACCCGGAACACAGCCCTGACCTGGCCGTCTTCCTCGGGTTGCTCTCCGTGTACGGGCAGGTCGTGCGGCTCGGGGACATCGGGGACTGGTGGCACGGCTTCTTCAGTTCGCTCGCCTCCGGGCCGCCCGGACCCCGGCTGCGGCAGCTGCTCGCGCTGTCCCGGGCCGGGATCGTGAAGTTCGTCGGCGCGGACATGTGCGTCACGGCCGAGGCCGGTGTCTTCCGCGCCACGAGCGCCACCGTGCCCGGCGCCGTCGTCGAGACCCGCGCCCTCGTCGAGGCCCGCCTCCCGCACCCCACCCTCGCCCGCACCCGAGACCAGCTCCTGCGCACGCTGTACGAGGAGGGGGCGGCGGCAACCCCGGGCGGGCTCCTGGCCGTTGACCCCCGGGACGGGCGCATCCAGCACTGGGACGGCTCGGCGCATCCGCGCCGCTTCGCGCTCGGCCCGCACACGAACGCGCGCGGCGCCGGAGCGTTCACCCGGCCGCGTACGAACAGCCCCTCGTTCCGGCAGAACGACGCCACGGCCCGCGCGGTCCTGACCCTCCTGGGCGACCTGGCCTGTCGCGCCACGGCTGCCTGAGCGCGCGGCCTGTCGCGCCACGGCCGCCTGAGCGCGCACCTCTCCCGTAAGACCCCTTCACGTGACCGAGGAACCCCTATGTCCCTGACCAGTGATCCACCCATCGACAAAACGACATCCACCGCTCCCGTTCCAGCCACCGTCGACGTCGACTACGGCGCGCTGGAAGTGGTGCCCGTCCGTCACCCCTGGCGGTGGGCCGCCATCGCCGCGACCGCCGTCCTGCTCGCCCAGTTCGCGCACGGGTTCCTCACCAACTCCGGCTGGGAATGGGGGGTGTTCGCCGAGTTCTTCACCGCCGACGTGATCCTCAAGGCGGTGTGGACGACCCTCCAGCTCACGTTCTACGGAACGGCTCTCGGGTTCGCGCTCGGTGTCGTCCTCGCCTTCATGCGCCTGTCGGCCAGCCGGTTCCTGCGGGCCGTGTCCTTCGGCTACATCTGGGCGTTCCGGTCGATCCCGCTGATCGTGCAGCTGCTGTTCTGGTTCAACCTGGCTTATCTGTACAAGGAGTTGCAGTTCGGCATCCCCTTCGGGCCCGGCTTCCTCTCCTTCGACACGATGGGCCTGGTCGGCGCGATGAGCGCGGCCGTCCTCGGTCTCGCCCTGCACCAGGCCGCGTACGCCGCCGAGATCGTGCGCGGTGGCGTACTGGCCGTCGACAGCGGCCAGTTGGAGGCGGCGGCCGCGCTCGGCATCCCCCGGCTGCGGCAGATCCGCCGGATCGTGCTGCCGCAGGCCATGCGCTCGATCCTGCCCAACGCGGCCAACGAGGTCATCTCCCTCTTCAAGGGCACCTCGATCGTCTCCGTCATGGCCATCGGCGAGCTGTTCTACCAGGTCCAGGTCATCTACGGCCGCACCGGCCGCGTCGTCCCGCTCCTCATGGTCGCCACCGTCTGGTACGTGCTCCTGACCAGCGCACTCTCCGTCCTCCAGCACTACGTCGAACGCCACTACGCGAAGGGAACCACCCGATGAGCACGCCCATGGTGGACGTGAAGGCCGTCCACAAGAGCTTCGGATCGCTGGAGGTGTTGCGGGGCATCGACCTGGAGGTACGCGCCGGCGAGGTCACTGTCGTCCTCGGCCCGTCCGGTTCCGGCAAGTCCACGCTCCTGCGCACCATCAACCACCTGGAGAAGGTCGACAGCGGCTGGATCAGCGTCGACGGCGCCCTTGTCGGCTACCGCAGGTCCGGCGGCAAGCTGTACGAGCTGCGCGAGCGCGAGGTGCTCAGGCAGCGCACCCAGATCGGGTTCGTGTTCCAGAACTTCAACCTGTTCCCGCACCTCACGGTCCTGGAGAACATCGTCGAGGCGCCCGTCTCCGCCCTCAAGCGGCCCCGAGCCCAGGCCGTCGAGACCGCCCGCCGGCTCCTCGACCGGGTCGGACTCGCCGACAAGGCCGACGCCTACCCGAAGCAGCTCTCCGGCGGACAACAGCAGCGCGTCGCCATCGCCCGCGCCCTCGCGCTGGAACCGAAGCTGCTGCTCTTCGACGAGCCGACGTCGGCACTCGACCCCGAACTGGTCGGCGAAGTCCTCGACGTCATCAAGGACCTGGCCCTCCAGGGCACCACGATGATCGTCGTCACGCACGAGATCGGCTTCGCCCGGGAGGTCGCGGACACCGTCGTCTTCATGGACGAGGGCCGCATCGTCGAGCAGGGCGCGCCCGGCGACGTACTGGACGCCCCGCGCCACGAGCGCACGAAGGCGTTCCTCTCCAAGGTCCTCTGAGCCACACCTCCACCTCAACCAGCCTGTTTCATAAGGGAGTTCACCCATGCTTTCTCGCCGCACCCTCGCCCTGTCCGTCGCCGCTCTCGTCGCCGCGCCCCTGCTCAGCGCCTGCGGAGGTGCCACTGATGCCGCGACCCGCACCGGTGCCGCCAAGGGCGGGACAAACAAGGTCGGCGGCATCAACATCGGTCCCGACCAGCACCGCATCCACGTAAAGAAGGTCGACTCGATCGCGGCGAAGCTGCCCGCCGCCGTCCGCAAGCGCGGCACGCTGCGGCTCGGCGGCAGTGCCGACTCCTCCCCGCCACTCGGCTTCTACGCCACCGACGACAAGACCCGCATCGGCTCCGAGATAGACCTCGCGACCCTGGTCGCCGACACCCTCGGCCTCAAGGTCGAGTTCTCGGCGGTGTCCTGGGAGAACCTGTTCGTCGGCCTCGACAGCGGCAAGTTCGACGCCGTCTTCTCGAACGTCACCGTCACGGAGGAGCGCAAGCAGAAGTACGACTTCGCGACCTACCGGCTCGACAACATCGCGTTCGAGGCGAAGAAGGGCGCCGACTGGCGGGTCAAGGGGCCCAAGGACGTGGCAGGGAAGACCATCGCCGTCGCCTCGGGGACCAACCAGGAGAAGATCCTCGTCGACTGGAGCGCGCAGGACGAGAAGGTGGGCCTGAAGCCCGTCGACATCAAGTACTTCCAGAAGGACACCGACTACTACCTGGCACTCCAGTCCGGCCGGATCGACGGCTACCTCGGCCCGAGCCCCAGCGTCGCGTACCACGTGGCGACCGCCGGCCAGTCGCAGGTCATCGGCACGCTGTCCGGTGCGGGCGACAAGATCCAGGGGAAGATCGCCGCCACGACGAAGAAGGACAGCGGACTCGTCGACGCGTACGCGGCCGCCCTCGACCACGTGATCGAGGACGGGTCGTACGGGCGCGTCCTGAAGCGCTGGGGGCTGTCGAGCGAGGCGGTCGAGAAGTCGGAGATCAACCCGCCGGGCCTGCCGAAGCCGTGACCCGGCCTGCCGAAGCCGTGCCCCGGCTTGCCCAAGCGGTGACCGGGCCTGCCGAAGCCATGGCCCGGCCTGCCCAAGCGGTGACCGGGCCTGCCGAAGCCGTGACCCGGCCTGCCGAAGCCGTGGCCCGGCCTGGCCAAGCCGTGCTGCGGCCTGCCCAAGCCCCGGTCCGCCCGCACCCGCCTCTTCGTAGAAGGACCCGCCCATGACCACGCCCACCGGTCGCGGCCTGCTGCATCTCGCCGCCGCCGTCGACCAGCCCGACACCTACGACGCCGACCCCTACGTCTCCCTCACCCGCCTCGCCGAACGCGGCGCCCTGGACTTCGTCACCCTGGGAGACTCCTTCGGCCGGCCGGGGCCCGACGCGCTCGCCGTGTTGTCCCGGGTCGCCCCGGCCACCACCCGCATCGGCCTCGTGCCGACCGTCACCACCACCCACACCGAGCCCTTCCATGTGCAGGCCGCCGTCGCCACCCTCGACTGGGTGAGCCGGGGCCGGGCCGGGTGGCGGCCCGAGGTGTCCACCACCGAGGAGGAGGCCCGGCTCTTCGGCCGCAGGTCCGCCGCCCCGGCCGGGGAACTGTGGCGCGAGGCCGGTGAAGTCGCCGACGTGGCCGCCCGGTTGTGGGACAGCTGGGAGGACGACGCCGAGATCCGCTCCATTCCGACCGGCCGTTTCATCGACCGCGACAAGCTCCACCACGTCGACTTCAAGGGCAGTACGTTCTCCGTGCGCGGTCCCTCCATCGTGCCGCGCCCGCCCCAGGGTCACCCCGTCACCGTCGTCGACACCACGCAGCCCCACGCGCACGACGTCGCCGCCCGCCACGCCGACGTCGCCCTGGTGAACGCCTCAGGTCCGGCCCAGGCCGCCGCCGTCCGCGCGAGCCTGCGCCGCCGCGCCGCCGAGTACGGGCGGGACCCCGACACTCTGCGGGTCCTGGCAGCCCTGCGCGTCGACCTCGGCGGCGGCGAGCACGCCGCCGAGCCCGGCCACGGCGGTGGAGGACCGCTGCCGAGCGACCTCGGGCCGCTCTACCGGGGCGGCCCGGTCGACCTCGCCGACCTCATCGCCGCGTGGCACCGCGCCGGCGCCGTGGACGGCTTCCACCTCACGCCCGTCGAGCCGCGCCGTGACCTGGAACGGCTCGTCAACGGCACCGTGCCGCTGCTCCAGCACCGCGGCCTGTTCCGCACCTTCTACCCGGGCAGCACCTTCAGGGAGCACCTGGGGCTCGCCCGGCCCGCCAACCGGTACGCACTCGCGGGGGACCCGTCATGACCTCAACTGCCAATGCTCGTAAGCAGATTCATCTCGCCGCCCACTTCCCGGGCGTCAACAACACCACCGTCTGGGCCGATCCCCGGTCCCGCTCCCAGATCGACTTCGCTTCGTTCGAGCACCTGGCCCGCACCGCCGAACGCGGCCTGTTCGACTTCTTCTTCCTCGCGGAGGGGCTGCGGCTGCGCGAGCACAAGGGGCGTATCCACGACCTCGACGTCGTCGGGCGGCCCGAGTCCGTCACCGTCCTCAACGCGCTCGCCGCCGTCACCGAGCGCCTCGGTCTGGCCGCGACTGTCAACGCCACGTTCAACGAGCCCTACGAGATAGCCCGCAGGTTCGCCTCGCTCGACCACCTCAGCGGGGGCCGGGCCGCGTGGAACGTGGTCACCTCGTCGGACGCGTTCACCGGCGAGAACTTCCGCCGGGGCGGCTATCTCGACCGGGCGGACCGGTACACGCGGGCCGCCGAGTTCGTGGCGACAGCCCGCGAACTGTGGGACTCCTGGACACCGGAAGGGCGGCCGGGTTCCTTCGCGCACCGTGGCCAACACTTCGACATCCAGGGCGAGTTCACCCTCCCGCGTTCGCCGCAGGGGCACCCCGTGGTCATCCAGGCCGGGGACTCGCCGGAGGGCCGCGAGTTCGCCGCGTCGGCGGCCGACGTCATCTTCACCCGGCACGGCACCCTGGAGGCGGGCCGCGCGTTCTACGCCGATGTAAAGGGCCGGCTCGCCGCGTACGGCCGTACTCCCGAGGACCTGAAGATCATGCCGGGTGTCACCGTCGTCCTCGGCGACACCGCCGCCGAGGCCCAGGAGAAGGCCGCCGAGATCCGCCGGCAGCAGGTGTCCCCGCAGAACGCGCTCCTCGCCCTGGAGCAGGTCTGGGGCGTCGACCTCTCCGCGTACGACCCCGACGGGCCGCTGCCGGACATCGATCCGGTCGTCGACTCCGGGCTCTCGCAGGGCCGCACCCGGCGCGGTGACCCCTTCGCCGTCGCCGAGGAGTGGCGCGCCCTGTCGCGCGCCAAGGGGCTGTCCATCCGGCAGACCGTCATTGAGACCACCGCGCGGCAGTCGTTCATCGGGACCCCGCAGGCCGTCGCCGCCGAGCTGGAGGAGTTCGTGCGGACCGGCGCGGCCGACGGTTTCATCCTCGTCCCGCACCTCACCCCGGGCGGCCTCGACGAGTTCGTCGACCAGGTGGTGCCGGTGCTCCAGGAACGCGGCGTGTACCGCACCGAGTACACCGGGACGACCCTGCGCTCGCACCTGGGACTGCGGGAATCCGTGCATCCTGGCCAGGTTCCGGCCACTCCCGGGTCCGCTTCCGGCCGCCTGGCGGCACCCGTTCGGTGAAATCCGGTTGGGTGAACGGAACCTGGCGGGCCGTCACTCCGTCGAACAAGGCGGCCGAGCCCCGGCGGGACGCGGAGAACCGCGTACGCCGCCGGGGCATCTGGCCGTGCGTTCGGCCGGACGGCCGAAAGGCGCCCTTGTGCGGGCCAGTTGAACGGCCGAATACTCCCCACAGCGCTTGTCAGGGGCATCCCATCTTCGTAGGCGTTCCGCATCCGGACCGTCTGCCGGGCCGCTGGCTGCGCCTCACGGGCCCCGACCCCACGCGGGCCCCCGACTTCCCTCGGGAGGAACGACCAGTGAGGATCAAGCGCACCACCCCCCGCAGTGGCATCTCGAGACGGACCCGGATCATCTCCGTGGCCTCCGGGCTCGTCGCCATCGGCGCACTCGCCGTACCCGCGGCCAACGCGTCGAACGCCCCCGTCGCGCACACCTTCAGCGCGACCGAGCTCGCCCAGGCCGGCAAGTCCGTCCTGAAGTCCGATGTGCCGGGCACCGCCTGGGTCGTCGACCAGAAGACCAAGCAGCTCGTCGTCACCGTCGACAGCACCGTCTCGCAGGCCGAGATCGCCCAGATCCGCAAGGACGCGGGCGGCAACGCCGGGGCCCTGAAGATCGAGCGCACCCCGGGCACGTTCAAGAAACTGGTCTCCGGCGGCGATGCCATCTATGCGAGTAGCTGGCGCTGCTCGCTCGGCTTCAACGTCCGCTCGGGCACCACCTACTACTTCCTGACCGCGGGTCACTGCACCTCCGGCGCGGGCACCTGGTGGTCGAACTCGACGCACACGTCGACGCTCGGCACGACCGCGGGATCCAGCTTCCCGGGCAACGACTACGGCATCGTCAAGTACAGCTCGACGACGCACCCCGGCACCGTCGGCAGCCAGGACATCACCAGCGCGGCGACGCCGTCCGTGGGGACCACGGTCACCCGGCGCGGCTCCACGACCGGCATCCACAGCGGCAAGGTCACCGCGCTCAACGCCACCGTGAACTACGGCGGCGGCGACATCGTCTCCGGCCTCATCCAGACCACGGTCTGCGCCGAGCCCGGCGACTCCGGCGGCCCGCTCTACGGCGGCACCACGGCGTACGGTCTGACCTCCGGCGGCAGTGGTAACTGCACGTCAGGCGGTACGACGTACTTCCAGCCGGTCACCGAGGCGCTCAGCGCGTACGGGGTGAGCGTGTACTGACCCAGGCTCCACGAGCCCCCGCACGGCAACCGCCGTGCGGGGGCTCACTCTTGGGCCGTGACCGGCGAGATCCGGACAGGCGTAGACCTCACGCATCGCAGACCGTGCCTCTGCGCGGAGTGTTTGCAGTGGGAACCGACGTGGTGCGAAAGGTGCGCGCACCGGACACCTGGGCGTACGCCGCCGTTCGCACACGCGTCCTGAAGTGAGCCTTGTGTGTCCCCGGGGGCGCCGAGATAGTGGGCGGCGTCAACCTACGGGACCGGCGCCGCACCCCACTGCGGCCGGTTCCGACCCCCCACAGGAGGACACGAGTTGAAGCACCGACGCATATCCAAGCGGCGTGCCGCCGTGACCGGAGCGGGCATCGCCGCTCTCGTCGTCGCGGGAGTCACCTTCCAGACTGCGAACGCGAGCACCGAGACCCCGGAGCGCGCCCCACTGACCCTGTCGGTCGCGAAGGCCGGAAATCTCGCCTCGTCCCTGACCGAGAACCTCGGCGCGGACTCGGCGGGCACCTACTACGACGCGCGGGCCAGGCACCTCGTCGTGAACGTCCTGAACCAGGACGCGGCGAACGTGGTGCGGTCGGCCGGCGCCCAGGCCAGAGTCGTCCAGAACTCCCTGGCCGAACTGAAGAGCGCCCGCGCCACCCTCAAGCGGGACGCGACGATCCCCGGCACCTCATGGACGGTGGACCCGGCGACGAACAAGGTCGTCGTCACCGCGGACCGCACGGTCGGCGCCGCCGCCTGGAACAAGCTGGGCAAGGTCGTCGACGGCCTCGGCTCCAAGGCCCAACTCCAGCGCATCAAGGGGGAGTTCAAGCCCCTGATCGCGGGCGGCGACGCCATCACCGGCAGCGGCGGCCGGTGCTCGCTCGGCTTCAACGTCGTCAAGGACGGCCAGCCGTACTTCATCACGGCCGGGCACTGCACCGAGGCGATCTCGACCTGGTCGGACTCCAGCGGTCAGCAGATCGGCACCAACGCGCAGTCCAGCTTCCCCGACAACGACTTCGGGCTCGTCAAGTACACCGCGGACGTGCCGCACCCCAGCGAGGTCGACCTGTACAACGGCTCCGCGCAGCAGATCACCAAGGCCGGCGACGCGACCGTCGGCATGAAGGTCCAGCGCTCCGGCTCCACGACCCATGTCCACGACGGCACCGTCACCGGCCTGGACGCCACCGTGAACTACGGCAACGGCGACATCGTCAACGGCCTCATCCAGACCGACGTCTGCGCCGAACCCGGGGACAGCGGCGGCTCGCTCTTCTCGGGCGACACCGCGATCGGCCTCACCTCGGGCGGCAGCGGTGACTGCACGTCCGGCGGGGAGACGTTCTTCCAGCCGGTCACGGAGGCGCTGTCGACGTTCGGCGCGCAGATCGGCTGAGTCTTCGTAAGGGGCTGAGTCTTTGTAAGTACAGGTGAGGGGCCGGTCCGTCGTCGTCGGACCGGCCCCTCGTGCTGCTCAGGCTTCGGCGGGCGCCGGTGCCGGTTGCCGGCGTCTCACGCGGAACTCGGCGGCGGCCATCGTGATCACGACGCCGCCCACCGCCCACCCGGACAGCACCAGCAGCGGACCGGTGACGGCGTTGCCCTGGAAGTAGGCGATCGAGCGGGCCACCCAGGTGCCCGCGCCCGGCGGCAGGGACGGGCCGATCGCGTTCCAGAACGGCGGCAGCATCGGATACGGGAAGGCGCCGCCCGCGCTCGGGTTGCCCCCGATCACGATGATCAGGATCGCCAGGCCGATGCCCACGATGCCGAAGAGCCCTTGCAGCGCGAGCGTCGCCGCGCCGACCGCGAAGGTCACCAGGGCGCCCAGACCCCACAGCGCCCAGACGCTCCCCGGCAGTGCGCCGAGGATCGGTCCGATGATGACGGCGCCGCCGATCCCGCCGACGATCGACATGAGCGCCAGGGCGCCGAGCCGGATGGCCGCGCGATGGGGGTTGGAGGGCCGGGCGCCGCTGCTGATCGCGAGGATCGAGGCGCACAGGTAACCGCCGACGGACCAGCCGACGACCAGGTAGAAGGCCGACAGGCCGTCGAAGTCCTCGGAGGAGGCCGGGGCCACGTCGACGGTCCGCACGGTGCGCTGCTGGCCCAGTTCGAGTGTGCTGACGAGCCTGTCGAGAGAGGCGGCGAGGACGGTGCCGCCGCCGGAGGCGACGAGCAGAGTGTCGGTGGTGCCCGCCGGGTTGATGATCAGGGCCCCGTCGAGGTCCCGGTTCATGACCTTCTGGCGGGCGGCCTTCGCGTCGCTGACCGTCCGGGCGTCGAGCGGACTGCCGGGGAGCTTGCCGAGCTGGGTGACCGCCTGCTGGGAGATGGCGGGGAGCGGTGCGGTGATGCCGAACGGCACGTTCCTCGGCTTCGGGTCGTGCAGCGCCCCGACGTAGGAGGTGATGAAGAGCAGCTGGAGGGCGAGCACGCCGATGACGAGCAGCGCGGCCCGCGGTGTGACGGCGCTCTTCACTTCGTCGAGGAAGTTTCCTCGCGGGGCGCCGGGCGGGGTGTCGGCTGTCTGCGTCATGCCTCCACGGTCCGGGGGCCGGTGGGCTCGCGCAGTCAGGGTGGGGCTGAACGGGTGCACGGAGTGGTGACCTGGGGTGCCCAGGGCTGTGACCTCGAGTGCCTGACCTCGTACAGGTGTCGCACCTAGGTGTCGCCCGTAGGTGTCTTAGGTGTCGCACATGCGTTCGAACCTGGTCTATGGTGGGTGGTGGGGAGGCGAGAGGATCGGTTCGACATATGCGGGAGGTGCGTGTGCCAGGGTTCACGCATCTGCACACCGTCTCCGGGTTCTCCCTCAGGTACGGGGCCTCGCACCCGGAGCGGCTCGCCGAGCGTGCCGTCGAACGGGGCATGGATGCCCTCGCCCTCACCGATCGGGACACCCTCGCGGGCGCGGTCCGGTTCGCCAAGGCCTGCGACCGGGCGGGGGTGCGGCCCCTGTTCGGCACGGACCTCGCGGTCACCGGCCCCGAAACGCGTGACGGTGCCCCCGCCGAGCGGCGCCGCCAGCCCGTGCGCGGCGGCGCCTTCATCGACGAGTCAACCCCGCGCGCCACCTTCCTCGCCCGCGACGGCGCGCAGGGCTGGGCCGCCCTGTGCCGCCTGGTCACCGCCGCCCACGCCACCGGCGAGACCCGGCTGACCTGGGCGGACAACCACGGCGACGGCCTGACCGTGCTGCTCGGCCCCGCGTCCGACGTCGGCCGCGCGCTCGCCGCGGGCCGCCCCGACCGGGCCGCGCGCCTGCTCGCCCCCTGGCGGGAGGTCTACGGCGACGCCCTGCGCCTCGAAGCCGTCCACCACGGCCGCGAGGGCACGGGCCCCGGCTCGCTGCGCCTCGCCGCCCGCACCGTCGGCTTCGCCGCCGAACAGGGCGTGCGCCCCGTCCTCAGCAACGACGTCCGGTACGCCGACCCGGGCATGGGCCCGGTCGCCGACGTCCTCGACGCCGCCCGCCGCCTCGTCCCGATCGACCCCCGCAAGGAACTCGACAGCGGCGAACGCTGGCTCAAGGGCCCCGACGCCATGCTGCGCACCGCCGAGCGCGTCGTGGAGGCCGCCGGTTTCCGCAGCGACGCCGCGTACCGGCTGCTCGAACAGACCAGGGCCGTGGCCGACGAATGCCTCGTCGACCCCGAGCGGGACCTCGGCATCGGTTCCGTGCACTTTCCCGAACCGCGGCTCGTCGGCGCCGGACGCCGCACCGCGCAACGGGTCCTCGCCTCGCGCGCGACGGCGGGAATGCTGCGCCTCGGGTACGCCGGGAAGCGGGACTACTGGGAGCGGATGCACCACGAGCTGGACATCATCGCGTACCACGACTTCGCCACCTATTTCCTGACGGTCGCTCAAGTAGTCGACGACGTACGGCATATGGGCATCCGGGTCGCCGCGCGCGGCTCCGGCGCCGGGTCGCTCGTCAACCATCTGCTCGGCATCGCGGCCGCGGACCCGGTCGAGCACGGGCTCCTCATGGAGCGCTTCCTGTCCAAGCGCCGCTCCGTGCTGCCCGACATCGACATCGACGTGGAGTCGGCCCGCCGCCTGGAGGTCTACCGCGCGATCATCGACCGGTTCGGCCCCGAGCGCGTCGCGGCCGTCTCGATGCCGGAGACGTACCGCGTCCGCCACGCCGTACGCGACGTGGGCGCCGCCCTGTCCATGGACCCGGCCGACATCGACCGGATCGCCAAGTCCTTCCCGCACATCCGCGCCCGCGACGCCCGCGCGGCGCTCGAAGAGCTGCCCGAACTGCGGCAGATCGCACAGGAGTTGGGGAACCGTGACCGCCTGTGGGAGCTGGTCGAGGCGCTGGACGCGCTGCCGCGGGGCATCGCCATGCACCCGTGCGGGGTGCTGCTCTCGGACGCCTCGCTGCTCGCCCGTACGCCCGTCGTGCCGACCAGCGGTGACATCCCGGACAACTCCGGCGGCGGGGGAGGCTCACCCTTCCCCATGTCGCAGTTCGACAAGGAGGACGTCGAGGATCTCGGCCTGCTCAAGCTCGACGTGCTCGGGGTGCGGATGCAGTCGGCGATGGCGCACGCGGTCGCCGAGACCGAGCGGGCGACCGGCGCCGTGCTGGACCTGGACGCGGTGCCGTCCGGCGACCCGGAGACGTACCGCCTGATCAAGTCGACCGAGACGCTCGGCTGCTTCCAGATCGAGTCGCCGGGCCAGCGTGACCTGGTGGGGCGGCTCCAGCCGGCCACGTTCCACGACCTCGTGGTCGACATCTCGCTGTTCCGGCCGGGGCCCGTCGCCGCCGACATGGTGCGGCCGTTCATCGAGGCGCGGCACGGGCGCGCGCCGGTCCGCTATCCGCACCGCGATCTGGAGGGCCCGCTGAAGGAGACGTACGGGGTCGTCGTCTTCCACGAGCAGATCATCGAGATCGTGAACATCATGACGGGCTGCGGGCGCGACGAGGCGGACCGGGTCAGGCGCGGGCTGTCCGACCCCGAGTCGCAGGGCCGCATCCGGCTCTGGTTCGCCCAGCAGGCGGCGGCGCACGGCTACGACGCCGACACGATCACCCGCACCTGGGAGATCGTCGAGGCCTTCGGTTCGTACGGGTTCTGCAAGGCGCACGCCGTCGCCTTCGCCGTGCCGACGTACCAGTCGGCGTGGCTGAAGGCCCATCATCCGGCAGCGTTCTACGCCGGGTTGCTCACGCACGACCCCGGGATGTACCCGAAGCGGCTGATCCTCGCGGACGCGCGGCGGCGCGGGGTGCCGGTCCTTCCGCTGGACGTGAACAAGTCCGCGGTCGCTCACCGGATCGAACTGGTGTCTGATAAGGGGAGTGGGGAGAAGAAGTGGGGCGTGCGGCTCGCGCTCAGTGACGTGCACGGCATCAGCGAGGCCGAGGCCGCCCGGATCGAGGAGGGACAGCCCTACGCCTCACTGCTCGACTTCTGGGAGCGGGCCAGGCCCAGCAGGCCGCTCGCGCAGCGCCTCGCCCAGGTCGGCGGACTCGACGCGTTCGGCGCCAACCGGCGCGACCTGCAGCTCCATCTGACGGAACTCCACCGCGGGGCGCGCGGGTCCCGGGGTGCCCAACTGCCGCTGTCCGGCGGACGCGGCACCGCCCCGGCCGGCCTGCCCGACCTCGGCGACGCCGAACGGCTCAGCGCCGAACTCGGCGTCCTCGGCATGGACGCGTCCCGCCACCTCATGGGCGACCACGAGAAGTTCCTCGAAGAGCTCGGGGTGCTGACGGCCCGGCGCCTGCGCGAGGCCGAACACGGCCGGGTCGTCCTGGTAGCGGGCGCCAAGGTGGCCACCCAGACCCCGCCGATCCGCTCCGGCAAACGCGTCATCTTCACGACCCTGGACGACGGCACGGGCCTGGTCGACCTGGCCTTCTTCGACGACGCCCACGCCGCGTGCGCGCACACCGTCTTCCACTCGTGGCTCCTCCTCGTACGCGGCACGGTCCAGCGGCGCGGCCCCCGCAGCCTCAGCGTGGTCGGCGCCGCCGCGTGGAACCTCGCCGACCTCGTCGAGATCCGCAGGGAAGGCGGCCTCGACGCGGTGGCCCGGCGCCTCGCCGAACCGGCACCGCAGCCGCCGTCCGACGAGGACGACCCGGTGGACGGCCGCCGTATCCGCATGGCCACCGGATACGAGATGCACCCCTGGGCGGACCTGCGCCCCGCGGGCGACAGCCCGGCCGGCCCGCCCCGCAAACTGTGGCACCAGAGCCCCGGGAGCGCGGGATGACCACTCTGTACGTACGGTTCCTGGCGCCGCGCCACCGCGACGCGGACGCGGTGCTGCCTCAACTCGTCGACCTGCTCGGCGAGTTCAGCCCGGTCGTCGAGGCGCTGCCGCCCGACGCGGCCCTCGTCGACCTGGGCGGCGCCGTGCGCTACTTCGGCCGGGACGCCGTGGAACTCGCCGCCGTGATCCGGGTCCGGGCGCTCGCCCTGTACGGGGCGGAGTGCGTCATCGGCGCGGGCCCCGGACCGATGCTGGCGCGGATGGCCGCGCGGACGGCCTCGCCCGGGGTGACCACCGTCGTACCCGAAGACCCCGGCGCCGTGGCGGAGTTCCTCGCCCGGCAGCCGGTCTCCGCGCTGCCCGGCATCGGCGCCTCGACCGCCCGCACCCTGTGCGAGTACGGCCTCGACACCCTCGACCGCGTGGCCGCCGCACCCCAGGGCACCCTGCAACGGCTCACCACCGCCCGCATCGGCCGCGAACTGCACGAGAAGGCGCGCGGCATCGACCGCACCCGCGTCACCCCGGGCGCCGCCACCCGCTCGACCGCCGCCGAACGCCCCTTCCCGCGCGACGAGATCGACCCCTACCGGCACCGCCGCGCCCTGCTCTCCCTCGCCGACGAACTGGGCGCCCGGCTCCGCGACGGCAAACAGGTGTGCCGCTCGCTCACCCTCACCGTCCGCTACGCCGACCGGTCCACGACCACCCGCTCCCGCACACTCCCCGAACCCACCGCGCACACGGCCACGCTGTCGTCCGCCGCGTACCGGATGTACGAGGCGCTAGGCCTCCAGCGCGCCAGGGTGCGCTCCCTCGCCCTGCGCGCGGAGGGGCTCCGCCCGGTCGAGGGGTCCGCCCGGCAGCTGACCTTCGACCCCACGGACGAGAAGACACGAGCGCTGGAGGCCGTCGCCGACCGGGCCCGCGCGAGGTTCGGCCCGGGGACGATCGTGCCGGGGGCGCTGGCGGCGTAGCCCGTAGGTCCTGGTCGGGCGCCGACACGGTCCTGGTCGGGCGCCGGCAGTCGCGCCGACAGTTTTTGCCGACACGTAACTTCACTCCGGTGCTACTGGCGCGTAATTTAGCCGCAGTACAGCATCCTCGTGATCCGGATCACAAGGGCACGCCCCCCACCCTGCAACTCCCTTGAGCCGCAAGGAGATCGCACGATGCTGCCCAGGAACTGGAAATTCGCGGTCAGATCCCTGACCGCCGCCCTGCTGCTCACCGCCGGCGCCACGGCGGTCCCGGCGGCGGCCCAGGCGGACGCGGCCCCCACCCGGGGCTGGAACGACTACTCCTGCAAACCCTCCGCCGCCCACCCGCGCCCCGTCGTCCTCGTCCACGGCACCTTCGGGAACTCCGTCGACAACTGGCTCGCCCTCGCCCCCTACCTGGTGAGCCGCGGCTACTGCGTCTTCTCCCTCGACTACGGGCAGTTGCCCGGCGTCCCGCTCTTCAACGGCCTCGGCCCGATCGACAAGTCCGCGGGACAACTCGCCGCGTTCGTCGACAAGGTGCTCGCCGCCACCGGCGCCCCCAAGGCCGACCTCGTCGGGCACTCGCAGGGCGGCATGATGCCCCGCTACTACCTCAAGTTCCTCGGCGGCGCCGCGAAGGTGAACGCCCTCGTCGGCCTCGCCCCCGACAATCACGGCACCACGCTCGACGGCCTCGCCAACCTTCTGCCGTACTTCCCGGGCGCCGGTGACCTGCTGAAACTCAGCACCCCCGGCCTCGCCGACCAGGTCGCCGGCTCCCCGTTCCTCACGAAACTCAACCAGGGCGGCGACACCGTCCCCGGCGTCCACTACACCGTCATCGCGACCAAGTACGACGAGGTCGCCACCCCCTACCGCAGCCAGTTCCTCAGCGGACCCGACGTCCACAACGTGGTGCTCCAGGACCTGTGCGCCGTCGACCTCTCCGAACACGTGGCGATCGGCCTCACGGACCGCGTCGCCTTCCATGAGGTCGCCAACGCCCTCGACCCGGCGCACGCGACCCCCACGACCTGCGCCTCGGCGGTGAGCTGACCGCTGAGCGGCAGCGTTAACGTTCGGCCATGACCGACAACCCCGTCCGCCTCGCGACCGCCGACGACGTACCCGCCGTGAAGGCGGTGACCGACGCCGCGTACCACCACTACATCGAACGCATCGGGGTGGTGCCCGCGCCCATGCAGGCGGATCACGCCGCCGACGTGGCCGCGGGACGCGTGTACGTCGTCGAGGGCGAGGGGGCGGGGGCGGGGGCGGACGCGGGTGTCGTTGGCCTGGTGGTCGTCGAGCCCCACGAGGACCATCTCTTCCTCGACAGCATCGCGGTCCACCCCGACGCCCACGGCCAGGGCGTCGGGCGCCGGCTGCTGCACTTCGTCGACGAGCACGCACGCGCCCTCGGCCTGCCCGAGGTGCGGCTCTACACGAACGCGCTGATGTGGGAGAACCAGAAGATCTACCCGCGCTACGGATACGAGGTCACGGAGCGCCGGGTGGACGGGCCTTACGACCGCGTCCACTACCGCAAGCGGCTGACCGGGGGCTGACGTGCCCGGGCCCGTTCTACTCGTCGGGCCACCAGGTCCGGCGGATGTCCTTGCGCACTTCCGTGCGGTCGTGGCGGCGTTCGGCCGCCTCTTCCCGCTGCTGACGGCGGGTCGTGCTGGTCTTGGCGACGGGCTTGCTCACGGTCACACGGCGCATGACTGCCTCCTGTGCCTACCCCGGTCCCACTGCGGTACCGCTGTAGACGTGTTCCCCGGAGGGTGAGGCATTGAAGCGTGATTTGTCAGCGGGGATATCACGATCTGGACATGACCATGAACAGGGGCATAGGGGACGGTGACGCCGAGTACCGACAAATCGTCGCCCTGCGTCACGGGCGCCGCGCACAGAGTCACTGTCAGGCGAGCAGCCTGCCGAACCCCTCGCCCCGGGCCAGCACTTCGAGGTCGTCCAGCGCGCGGAGCGCGGCGCTCGCCGCGTTCGGGTCGCGTTCGGCGAGCCCGCTCTCCGCGAACTCGTCCTCGTCCAGGCGCAGCACGTCCCGGCCGTCCGCCGAGAGCCACAGGTCGAGGTCCAGGTCCTCCACGACGAGTTCGCCGTCCTCGCGCACCGCGGGGCGGGTCACGTCGCAGTACCAGCCCTTGAGGGTGCCGTCGGCGGCCCGCACCTCCTTGACCGCGTACCAGCGGTCGCGCCAGTAGTGCTCGGTGAACACGTCGCCCGGCTCGAAGCACACGAAGCCGAAGTCCCGCACGCCGGACGCCGCCCACGCGGCGGTGACCGTCACGCGCGTGCCGTCGTCACGGACGACCTCCGCCGGATAACGGATCTTCGTGCGGCCCGCCTTGAGCAGGACCACGTCGAGGGTCGTGGGCGTGTCAGGTGAGGGGGCGGACATGGCGTACCTCCGTCGCGCAGATTTCGTAGCCGAACCATTGGTTGATCGCGAGCATCGGCCCGTTCCCCGCGTCGTTGCCGGTGAACGCCTCCCTGATGCCGGACGCGCGGGCGCGGTGCAGGGAGTCGTTCTTCGCGAGCTTGGCGAGGCCTCGGCCGCGGAACGCCCGTGCGGTGCCGGTCATGCCGGACGAGTAGCGGCCGCCGCCGTCGGTGCGGGCCAGGCTGAACGCCACGGGGCGGCCGTCCAGCACGGCGACCGACGTCAGCTCGTGGTCGGTCAGCGGGTGGTGCCAGGTCTCGTCGAGCCAGTGCTCGTAGTCCGTGAACTCGGTGGCGATGTCGCTCGGTTCGTCACTGACCGTCTCGGCGTCCAGGTCGAAGACGGGCCGCGGGTCGGCCGCGAAGTCCGCGCCGGTCCGCAGGGTCACCCCGGCCGGCGGCTCGGCGAGCGGCGGCAGGGTGCCGTGCGCGAGGTCGAGCCGCAGGAAATGGGCGGGGCGGCTCGCGCGGTAGCCCCGGCGCGCGGCGAACTCCAGGTCGCGCGGGGTGTCGAGGACCCACGAGTAGACGGCGACGGCGCCCTCGGCGGCGAGATACTCCTCCGCCGCCCGCACGATCAGCGCCCCGGCCCCGAGCCCGCGCCGCTCGGGGTGCACATACGCGTTCACGTACCCCTGGCCGGGCTCCGGGCTGTCGTACGCGAGTCCGACCTGGGCGGTGCCGACGATCTCGCCGTCGGCCTCGGCGACCAGCGGCCGGAAGCGGGCGTCAGGGTGGGCGTGCGCCAGGTCGAAGGCGACGGACCCGGCGGTGGCGAGCATGGCGGGCAGCGCGGCGCGCCGGACCCGGGCGAACTCCCCGGCGTCCGACGGGCGCAGGGCCCGGACAGTCACGGTCATATGGCCGCACGCTACGCGCGGGGCGCGCCGGGGTGCCTCCCATTTTTCCGGGGTGCGGGACAATCGGCGCGTGACCTTGAAGATCGACATCGACGCGGGCGCGGCGACGGCGCCCTACGAACAGGTGCGGGCCCAGATCTCCGCGCAGGTCCTCGCCGGGACCCTGCCCGTCGGCTACAAACTGCCGACGGTACGCGGGCTCGCCGAGACGCTCGGCCTGGCCGCCAACACGGTGGCCAAGGCGTACCGGGCACTGGAGTCGGACGGCGTGATCGAGACGCGCGGCCGCAACGGCACGTTCGTCGCCGCCGCCGGGGACGCCTCGGCCCGCGAGGCCTCGCTCGCGGCCGCCGTGTTCGCGGAACGCGCCCACCGGCTCGGCCTCACCGAGAAGGAGGCGCTGGCGGCGGTCCGGGACGCTTTGCGGGCGGCTTACGGGGACAAGGGGTGACGGGGTAACCCCCGATATCCGTAATAGGGGTGCCCCCTACAGATCCTGTACGGGTGGCTGGCCCTACAAATACAGCCCCGCGTCACAAATACAGCCCCGCGTCAGCGGATTCGCGCGGGTCCGGGAGCGCGGTCGGGCTCGTGCCGCGGCGCAGCGCGTACAGCTCGGCGAGGGTCGCGCCGTCCCGGCCCACGCCCTGCTCCGCGCCGAGCCAGTTCACCGACTCGTGGCGCGTGAGCGGGCCCACCTCGATGCGGGCCAGGCAGCGGCCGGGGCGGACGACGGCGGGGTGCAGGCGCTCCAGGTCCTCGTTCGTCGTGACGCCGACCAGGACGTTCCGGCCCTGGCCGAGCAGGCCGTCCGTGAGATTGAGCAGACGGGACAGAGCCTGGCCCGCCGTGTGCTTGGCCTCGCCCCGGATCAGCTCGTCGCAGTCCTCCAGGAGCAGCAGCCGCCAGCGGCCCTTCGCCGTGCCGTCGTCCTCGCCGATCGCGATGTCCATGAGATAGCCGACGTCGGAGAACAGCCGCTCCGGGTCGAGTACGCAGTCCACCTGGCACCAGTCACGCCAGGACCGGGCCAGCGTGCGCAGCGCGGACGTCTTGCCCGTGCCGGGCGGACCGTGCAGCAGCAGGAGCCGCCCCGCGATGTTCTCGGGGGTCGTCCGCATCAGCTGGTCCATGGCGGTGGCCACCGGCGCCGTGTAGTTCTCCCGCACCTCGTCCCACGTACCGGCCGAGATCTGCCGCGTCGTGCGGTGCGGGCCGCGCCGGGGCGAGACGTACCAGAACCCCATCGTCACGTTCTCCGGCTGGGGTTCGGGCTCGTCGGCGGCGCCGTCCGTGGCCTGGCCGAGGACCTTCTCGGCCAGCTCCACGCTGGTCGCCGTCACCGTGACGTCCGCGCCTCTGTTCCAGCGGGAGATGAGGAGCGTCCAGCCGTCGCCCTCGGCGAGCGTCGCGTGGCGGTCGTCGTCGCGCGCGGAGCGCAGGACCACCGCGCCGGGCGGCAGGAGCGTGGCACCGGGCCGCACCCGGTCGATGTTCACCGCGTACGAGTGCGGCTGCTCGCCCGTCGTGAAACGGCCGAGGAACAGCGCGTCGACGACATCCGCGGGGGAGTCGCTGTCGTCGACGTTGAGCTGGATCGGCAGCACATCGTGTGGGTTCCCAGACATGCCGCCATGATCCGTCACGTACGCCGCTCCCGCACGGGATTTCCGCAGCGCGTCACATCCCGGACGCGCGGCGTGCCCAGGGGCGGGACCGGCGCCGCGGAGTCTGTCCGTCCGCGAACGGCCGTCGTTACCCTTGCCCTTGATGGGACGACATGGGTGGGTTTCGCGGGCGGGGTGGTGGCGGCTCGGCGCCCTGTTCTTCGGCGTGGGGGCGGCGGCGCTGGCCCTGTTGCTGACGGTGATCGGCGCCATGCCCGGCGGCCGGGACGAGGTCAGGGGCACCACGACCGCCGGCGACAAGGTGCACGGCACCCCGTCGACGCCCCGGAATCCGGGCCCGGACGTCGGCTGGGGGTTCACGCACACCCAGTACAGCGCGGACGAGGGCGACGCCGGCGCCACACGGCGGGTCGAGGACCTGCTCTCCGGCCAGGGCATCCCGCAGATCCAGCACCTCATGGGCTGGGGCGCGGGGAACCCCGAACCCGTCAAGGGACATTACGACTTCTCCGACATGGACCGCCGGATCGACTTCATCAGGAAGACGGGCGGCACCCCCGTCGTCACGCTGTGCTGCTCCCCGGACTGGATGAAGGGCGGCAAGCCCGGCGTCGACAACACCGACTGGAGCAAGCAGGCCCTGGAGACCGCGCCCGACCCCGCGCACTACAAGGACTTCGCCGCACTCGCCGCGACGGTCGCGAGGCGCTACCCGGACGTGCGGCACTTCATCGTGTGGAACGAGTTCAAGGGCTTCTGGAACGACGCCAAGCAGCGCTGGGACTACGAGGGCTACACCGAGCTGTACAACCTCGTCTACAAGGCCCTCAAGAAGGTCGACAAGGACATCATGGTCGGCGGGCCCTACCTGGTCATGGACAGCGTCGACCCGCGCCAGACCGAGAACGCGTCGACGACCGTCAAGGGCCCCTGGGGCAGCATGGACCAGCGCGTCCTCGACGCCTTCACCTACTGGAACCAGCACAAGGCGGGCGCCGACTTCGTCGTGGTCGACGGCTCCAGCTACACCGTGGACGACGCCCTGCTCCCCGACGAGTTCACGGCCACCGACAAACTGACCGCCGTCGGCCAGTGGGTCCGGCAGCAGACCGGCGACCTCCCCCTGTGGTGGGCCGAGTTCTACGTCGAACCCGGCGACCAGAACGACGACCGCAAGGGCTGGACCGAACCGCACCGCGTCGCTGTCCAGGCGTCCGGCCTGATCGCGATGGTCAAGGGCGGCGCGTCCTCCGGCTTCTACTGGAACCCGGAGGAACAGACGGGCCCATCCTGCGCCGGCTGCCTCTGGACCCCCACCCAGTCGTCCGACGGCGGCACGAAGCTGCCCATGTACGACTTGATCTCCCGCTTCCACCAGGCGTTCCCACCCGGCACGCGGTACGAGACGGTGCAGGTCGCCGCCGACGACGTACCGAACGTACGGGTGCTCGCCGACGACAGGACGGTCCTCGTGGTCAACACCCTGGACCGGCCGATCAGCGCGCAGGTCGACGGGCAGCGGTTCGACATGGGGGCGTACGAGGTGAAGTGGCTCGACCGGAAGTGACGCGTGGGCGATGGCGCGGTCAGGCCATCGTCAGGAACCTCTGGATGATCGACGCGAGCAGCAGGGCGAGCAGGGGCAGCGAGAACCAGAAGCTGCTCTGCAGCAGCCGCAGTTGCCACACGCTCGGGCGCGCCGCGACCCGTACGACCTCGCGCACCGACAGCAGCAGGACGAGCGCCAGCGCAGCGAGGCCGCCCACGACGGACCACGGGGTCCAGGTGATCTTCGGTCCGATCGGTCCGGGCGAGGCCTTCGGAACCGCGCCGCCCGGCTGCTTGCGCAGGGCGTACATCGTCGCGTCGGCGTTGGTGAAGACCTTCTTCAGTTCGGGGCGGCGGTCGAGGTTTTCGAGGAGGCGGGTGTCCCACGAATTCGCGTAGCCGACGTCCATCTGGAGATAGACGGCCTGGCTCTTGTTGACGATGAGGTAGGAGTTCGGGCCCGCGTCCTTGAGCGCCTTGACCAGGCCGGACACCAGGACCGGGTCGGTGGGCGCGAGCGTGGGGACGTACTGCACCTTCTCCATGTCGCGGGCGCCCCACGGCATCGCGGGCGTGACGTTGTCGACGGTGTTGTTGCTCATCCACAGCAGCCGGACCGTCGGGTCGTCGTGCGAGTAGACGTAGTCCATGGCCGCGACCTCGCCCGGTCTGATCCGCTCGAACGGCTCGTTGCCCCAGCGCGCCACGAGGAAGCCGCCCATCAGGACGAGCCCGGCAAGGAGCGCGGCGAGCGGCGCGAGACTCCACCGGTCACGCTCGCGTTCCCGCACGGTGACACCGGCGCGCGGGAACAGCGCGAGCCCCCCGAGCAGCGCGGCACCCGGCAGCGCGAACATGAACACCCGCAGCGCCATCTCCCCGCCGTACGACTGCATCCCGAAGCCCAGGAACGGGACGAACGTCAGGACCAGGAGCGAGCGCTCCTGGTATCCGGCGACGCGCCGCCGCAGCCAGCCCAGGCACGCGAACGCCATCACACCGCCGGCGAGCAGCACGCGCGCGTAGAGGACGAGTTTGTGCAGCGGACTGCCGCCCTGGATACGTCCGGAGACCGACGACGTCACATTGCCGCCCACCCCGCCGAGCCCGCCGAACAGGTCGTCGAAGTGCCCCGACCAGTACGGCTCCGCGAGGAACGAGACCCATACGGCGACCAGCACCGTGAACAGCATCGGCAGGCCGCGCAGCTCGCAGCGGCCCACGAGCACGAGCACCGTCAGGACACCCAGCATCACGAACGGGGTGAGCTGGTGGGCCGGGACCGTCGCCGCGAACAGGCCGATCAGGACGAGCAGCAGCACCGCCCGCTGATCCCGGCCGGCGGGCTCGACCTCCAGCTCGCCGGGCCGCCGCCGGGTCCACAGCACGCGCGGCGCCCGGAACCACACCAGCAGGATCGCGACGAACGCCAGGTAGAGCAGGTACGTGAAGCCCTGCGGGGAGAAGTAGTCCTGGCCGACCCAGCCGCTCAGCACGAAGATCCACAGCCCGGTCCACCGGGCCCGCCAGCCCGCCCGCATCGAGCGCGTCAGCAGGAACATCGGCGCCAGGTAGAGCAGTTGCATCGCGAGCGGCCACCAGCGGACGACCCCGGTCATGTCCGTGACACCGCACGCCTTGGCGACGAACGTCGCGGCGGCGAAGAACCCCGGCCAGCTCCACCGCGCGTCCAGGTCCGGCACGGCGGAACCGGTCCGGTCGATGTACTCCATGAACCCGAGGTGCTGCCACGCCGTCGCGAACCGCGGCTCCGCCTCGATCACGGCGGGTAGCGCGTGCAGCGACACGAGCGTGGCGACGAGGGTGATCAACAGCAGCCAGGTGTGCGGGCGTTCCAACCACAGGAGCGCCGCGAAGACGGCTACGAGGAGCGCCGCGCCGACGAGGGTCGCGAGCGGCAGCACGGAGATGAGACCGAGGCCGTTCATGCGGTCGAGGTCGCGGTCGGTCATGCCCAGTACGGGGAGCCAGTAGAGGGTGAGGGCGGCGAGGAGTAGGAGGGTCAGGGCGGTTAGGCGGGGGTTGAGGGTGGCGAGGCGTGGGTTCAGGTGGGCGAGGCGAGGGTTGAGCGAGGTGAGGCGCGGGTTCAGGGAGGCGAGGCGGCTCAGCAGGGGCTGGGCCGGTATGGCGGGTGGCGGGGTCGGGTCCGGTGGCTGCGGGAGCGCCCCGCTCTTCGTGAGGTCGACGGTGTTGTCCCGACGGGACGGGCCGGCCCCCGCCGAAGGAGCCGAAGAACCCGCCGGCCCCGGCCCCGGCCGCACGTCCGGCCGCCACTCCTGATGGTCCAGATTGAGCTGCACCGCGAGTTGCAGCGTGTCGGAGTCGAGCGTGTCGCGCAGCGCCCACGAGGGGGCCAGCCGCTTGGCCGCCCTGGTCGTCGTCGCCGGGTCCGGGGCGCCGAGGTCGGCCAGATCCCCGTCGGACGGCGCGACGACGGACGACGGCGCCCCCGGCGGAGCGGCCCGCACCACCCGGTACAGCCTCGGCGCCGCCAGCGCCACGATCACGGCCAGACTGGAGATCTCCGCGACCCCTGCCCCCGTCAGCCCCATCCGCGGCAGGAGCAGCAACGTAAGCCCGAGGACCAGGAGACACAGCAGACCCTGAAGCCACGCCAGTCCCGCCGTCCGGCTCTGCGCGCGCAGCACGGCGAAGTACGTCTCCATGACCACCCGCAGGGCCGCGCCCACCGCGAACAGGCGCAGCAACGGCGTCGCCGCGCGCGCGTAGTCGTCACCGAACACGCCCAGGACGTACGGCGCGAGGGCGAACAGGAGCCCGCAGACGGGGATCATGATGCGGGCCATGCGCCGCAGTGCCGCCCGGGTGTTCGCCGCGAGCAGCGCCGGATCGTGCGAGCCCTCGACGGTCAGCGAGGCACCCATGTTGATGGCCAGCAGATTGATCGTGCCGCCGATGGTGGTCGCGATGTAGAAGTACGCGTTGTCGGCGGCGCTGACCTGCGAGGCGATGATCACCGGGACGAGGTAGACCACGGCCAGCGAGAACAGCGAGCCCGTGTAATCGCCCGCCAGGAAGCGGCCCATCTCGCGCAGTGTTGGCGGCTCCGCTCTGCTACCCGTCGCCTCGGCATGGCGCGGCACGAGCCGCCGGAACACCAGCCAGCCCAGCGGCACCACCGACGTGGCGATGGCGACGACCCAGGACACGAACACCCCGGTCGTCGGCACGACCACGGCGAACGCGACGAGCAGCCCCAGCTTCACCGTCGAGAACACGGTGTTGCCGACCGGCACCCACAGCGCGCTGCGCAGCCCGGTCAGCACACCGTCCTGGAGCGTGAGCAGCGACCACGCGACGACGGCCGCGATGAAGCCGAGCCCGTTCACCGGCCCGTGCAGGAAGCGGTACGACGGCCCCCACACGTCGAGCGTGAGCAGGAAGACGACGGCCGCGCACGCGACGGCGACCGAGCTGCCCGCGTACGTACGGAAGATGAGCCGCCCCGTGGCCCGCCCCGCGACCGGGATGAAGCGGGCCAGGGCCCCGGTCAGCGTCACGGCGGTGAGCCCCGCGAGGAACTTCATCGCTGCGATCGCCGCCGAGCCCTGCCCGACCGCGTCCGCCGTGTAGTAGTGCGCGGCGGCGAGCCAGAAGCCGACGCCGAGCACTCCGGAGATGCCGGTGTTCAGCATCAGGGCGTAGGCGTTGCGGAACAGCTGGCTCCCGCCGGCCGGGGCCTTCGCGGGTCCGGTCGTCGGCGGGGGCGTGGCGGCCTGGGCGGTGGTCGTTTCAGACACGGGTGAGAGTGGCCTTCCGGCGGACCTGACGGGCTCTGCGGACCACGGCGTACCCCTTGGTGAGGGCCCGGTCCCTGGCGAAACTGCGGGTGACCGACCGGCCCTCCACGAGCCGCGCGAACTCCTCGACACCCGTGCTGCGGCGCACGGTCACCCGCCGCAGCGCGTACGGGCCCTGCTGCCTTCTGGCCAGCGCGTTGCCGACGGCGAGGCCCTGCGCGAACCCGGCCCCGCGCACGGCGGCCCGCACCCGGCGGCTGGAGTAGCCGTACGGGTACGCGAACGACGCCGGGGCCGTGCCGAGTTCGTCGGCGACGATCTCCTTGCAGCGCAGGAGCTCGGACCAGAGGGCGTCGTCGTCCAGTTGGTCGAGCTGCGGGTGCGTGTGGCTGTGCCCGCCGATCTCCGTCCCGGCACCGGCGAGCGCGCGCACCTCGTCCCAGCCGAGCATCCGGTCGAGCCCGCCCCCGGTGTCGTACGCGCCGCGCAGCCAGCCCGTCGACACGAACAGGGTCGATCGGAAGCCGTGTTCGGCGAGGACGGGGAGGGCGTGCCGGTGCACGCCCTCGTAACCGTCGTCGAAGGTGATGAGGACCGGCCGCTCGGGCAGCGCGCGGCCCGGGGAGCGCCAGATCGCGGCGAGTTCGGCCGTGGTCAGGGGAGTGCGGCCGAGGTCGGCGACGGCCGCGAGCTGCTCGGCGAACGCCTCGGGGGTGACGGAGAGTTCCCGGGTGGCGTCGTTCGGCTCACGGGCCACGGAGTGGTACATGAGGATGGGCACGGGCGCGTCACTCATCGCCCCCACCCCCGTCGGAGACTTCGGCGGCCTCGATCTCCACGACCGAGAACCCTCCGCCACCACCCCGCCGCGCCCGAACACTGCCCAGCGCGTAGCCCCCGGCCGCAGCGAGCACCCCCGTCACGATCGCCCCCGCCCGGCCCCCGCCCCCCGGCCGCGCGAGGACGAAGTCCCGCACCCCGCGCGCCACCCCGGCCGGCAGGACCCGCGTCGTGTAGCGGCGCTCGGACTCGAGCCCCTTGCCCGCCCCCACGCTCCGGGCGACCAGCGCCTTGGACAGACCCTCGGCGTACGCGCGTGTGCGGAAGTAGGCGAAGCGCTCACGGCTCGCCGGGACCCGGTGGTGGATCACCGCCCGGTCGTCGATGAGGAGCACCGCGTCCGGCCGGGCGCGGGTGAGCCGGATGCACAGCTCCGTCTCCTCGCAGCCCAGCGGCCGTTTGTCGCCGTCCCGGCCGATGCCGGTCGCGAAGCCGCCCGCCATGTCGAACGCGGACCGCCGGAACGACGCGTTCCCACCGAGGACGTTCCGCACCCGCACCTTCCCGCGCGGCAGCCCCCGGTACGTACAGCCGACGACCCAGTCGAACTCCTCGGGGAACCAGACCGGGCGCTGGCCCGAGGCCCAGACCGGTTCCGTACGGCCGCCCACCGCCATGACCCGCGGGTCCTCGTACCCGGCGGCGAAGTGCCGCAGCCAGTCCGGCTCCGCGACCGCGTCGTCGTCGAGGAACGCGATGATCCCGCCGCGCGAGCGGGCGATGCCCGTGTTGCGCCCCGCCGACAGGCCGCGCGGCCCGGCGTTCGCGAGTACGCGGACGTCGTCGGCCTCCTTGAACTCCCTGCCGAGACGCTCCAGAAGGGCCGGATTGTGGTCGACGACCAGCAGCGTCTCGAGGGCGGGCAGCGACTGGGCCCGCACCGAGGAGACCGCGGCGAGGGTGTCCTCCCAGCGCTCCTCGGTGTAGGCGCAGATCACGACGGACACGCCGCCGTGCGGTGTGCGGGCGCTCAAGACACCTCTCCCCGGCCGGTGCTGAGCCTGCTGTCGTGCGTGCGGCGACGTCTCGCGCGCCGGTTCGAACGCTCCCCGAGGATCACCCTGAGGACCCGGAGGCCGTCCCGTACGGCCCGCAGGTTGCTCGCGCCGTGGATCCGCAGGTACTCGTGGCTCGGTATCTCCTGGACCCTGAGCCCCGCCTTCACGACCCGGATGTTCATCAGGGTCTCCACCTCGAAGCCCGTGCAGTCGAGGTCGATCTCGTCCAGGCAGCGCCGCCAGAACGCGTTGTAGCCGTAGCAGAGGTCGGTGTAGCGGGCGCCGAACTTGCGGTTGACGATCGCGCACAGGGCCCGGTTGCCGAGCCGGCGGACCGGCGTCATGTCGTCGGTGGCGCCGCCGTTGGCGAAGCGCGAGCCCTTGGCGAAGTCGGCGCCGGAGACCAGGGCGGAGACGTACGAGACGATCTCCTCGCCGTCCGCGGAACCGTCCGCGTCGACCATCACGATGATGTCCCCGGTGCAGGCCTCGAAGCCGGTGATCAGCGCGTCCCCCTTGCCCTTTCCGCGCTGCGGTACGACCACCACGTCCGGCCACAGTTCCCTTGCGACCTCCACCGTGCCGTCCGTGGAATTCCCGTCGACCAGAACGACTTCATGGATCCAGTCGGGCAAAGTCTTGAAGACGTACGGAAGATTCTCCGCCTCATTCATCGCGGGTATCACGACGCTCACCGGAGGCGCTATCGCGAGATGGGTCGAGACCGGCCTGTACGGGCCGGGTACCGCAGGACGCACAAAAGAACTCATGAGTCTGGTCCCTCTCGTCCGGTGGACCGCCCGCCCCCGGGCGGTCCGGTTGTCTGTCCGGTTCGAAAGGGGGGTTCTCACTCACGGCCATGACAAAGAAAGCTCTGTGCAGACCGGGTGAGCTGGTAAATGCCGACCGATCGCCGGAATCGGCCATGCCGCACGCGACTCGGCGGAATTTCGGTCACCGAGCACGGCACCCCCCTACCGCGCTCCGCACCTGACCATCGCGATCGTGAACCCTCCCCTGGATCGCTATTTCCTTGACGGTCCGACGCGGTTGGATGTACGACGGTATTGATGACGGAAACTGTATGGCAAGTCCCGTGAAAAGGCCTCACATTCCTGATGTTTTGACCTTTACCTGACTCTCGCCTCAACTCCCCGAACGGATCTTCCCCACCCGTTTCAGGAGTTTGTCCGCCGGCTCGAAGAATTCCGGCCGGGACAGTACGGTGTTACGCAGCGCCCGGACCGGAGCGCGACGCGCCCGGTGTCCGAGAGCGACCGGATGACGGCGTGTCACCCAGCCCTCGTGCACGGTGAGTTCCCGTGTCTTGAGGGAGTCTTTGTATTCCTTCTGGCCGCGCCCGAGATCCAGATAGGCGATTCCGTCGGCGGCGGCGGCCTCGGCCATCCGCAGATGCAGGATCAGCCCCGGAGAGTATTTCGCGAACTCCGGATCGTAGGCCGGGAACCAGCACGCGAGCACCCGCTCCGAACGGAGCCCGAAGTGCGCGGCGACCGGCCGCCCGCCCGCGTACAGGACCGACAGGATCCCCGCGAACGACTCCGACGAGGTGTGGAAGAGTCCCTGCGTCAGGCTCGTGATCCAGGCGCGCGCGAACCGGTCGCTGCGGCCTGTCCTGCGGTACTGCGCCGACTTCCACTCCATCAGTGTGGCCAGGGCACCCGGATCGCGCTCGTCGTGCACGTAGCGCACCTCGCCGCAGTCCCGGGCGAGTCTGCGGCCCTTGGCGAGCGTCGTCCTGGCGAACTTCGGGGCCCGCCGGCGCAGCTCGCGCAGATACGCCTCGTACCCTTCGTCGACGTCCATGACGGGGGAGGGGAAGCTGCCGGAGGCCCCCGCCGCGAACGGCTGCTGGCCGCCCGCGAGGTGGTCGAACTCCCACACCGCGAGCCCGCAGGCCCGCAGCAGCTCCCGGGCGTCCCACGCGAACCCCGGTCCGTGCATAAGCCCCTGACTGTCCGAGACGCCGAGGCCCACGGCCCGTCCGACGCCGGTGACGGTCCGCTGGAACGGGAAGAACGCAGCGGGCTCGCCGTCCTCCCGTACGACGGCGATCCGCACCCCGCGCCGGCAGCGGCCCATGGCGAGGGTGAACTCGGGCGACAGGAATGGGTTCGCGAGCTCGGCCATGCCGTGCAGATGGGCCTTCGACTGCATCGCGGTCCAGGCCGCCCGGTCGGCCGCGGACAGTTCACCGGGCCGGTGCAGGGTGACGTCCACCTCAGGACTCCCGCCTTCCCGGGGCGCGGCCGGGCGGCCGGCGCGCGGGCGGCGGGGGCGCGATGAGGCCGACGACGCTCAGCGCCGTGATCACGACGATCCCGCCGGTCACCGACCAGCGGTGCAGCGCGAGCATCGCCTCGGCCACGAGCATGTCGAACGCGACCGCCCCCGCGACGGCCGAGATCCAGCGGCCCCACGGATCGAGTCCGCGCAGCGCCGAACCGATCGCGGCGCCGGGCGCGGCGATCAGGAAGAACAGTGTCAGCGGCCCGCGCAACGGAGACGGCACGTCCGCGAGCGCCAGCGCCGCGCCGGCCCCCGCGACGGCCGTGGTCACACCCGCGAGCAGGGGCGATACGTCCCGACTCCAGGTGTGCTGCCCGTGTGACGCCGCTCTGTCTGATGCAGGTGACTTGATATCGATGGTCCGCATTGGCGACTTTGCCCCCCGAAGCGCCGGATGCCGGGCTTCAATGTCGCGCAGCCCCGAGCCCCCAGTCAAGATGCGGAGAGAATGTGGAGAGGGGTCTACGGGCGTAGTTCAAGGGGATTGAGGGTATGTCAGGACCTGACATGTACCTGTAACCAAACCTGTCATCAAACGCCAGGCAAAAGGTGCGGTGCGTGAGGCTGAAGTTTGACATGAACACTTCCGTGTCAACTGTGGCGCGTGCTACCACAGTTGCGGCAGAGATCCTGCTAAAGGAGGTTTTCATGAGACGTTTCAGAATTACGGCGTACGTGACCTCAGTTCTCTTCGCGGCCGGCGTCGCACTCACCGGAGCGACGGCGGCCCAGGCATCCGAACAGGCCGCTCCCACGGGCTATGTGGCCCTCGGCGACTCGTACTCGTCCGGCGTGGGATCCGGCAGTTACGACAGCGCCAGCGGCAGCTGCAAGCGCAGCACCAAGGCCTATCCCGCACTCTGGGCGGCTGCCCACTCACCCTCCAGCTTCAACTTCACGGCGTGTTCCGGCGCTCGTACGAGTGATGTCATCGCCGGTCAGCTGGGCCCGCTGAACTCCGGCACCGGCCTCGTGTCCCTGTCGATCGGCGGCAACGACGCGGGCTTTTCGGACGTCATGACCACCTGCGTCCTCCAGTCCGAGGCCAACTGCGTCGCCCGCGTCAACCAGGCCAAGGCGTACGTCCAGAACACCCTGCCCGGCAAGCTCGACCAGGTGTACTCGGCGATCACGGCGAAGGCCTCGGCAGCCCACGTCGTCGTCCTCGGCTACCCGCGCTTCTACCAGCTGGGCGGCTCCTGCATCGCGGGCCTGACCGAGACCGAGCGCGCCGCGATCAACAGCGCGGCCGACCTGCTCAACGCCACCACCGCCAAACGAGCCGCCGACCACGGCTTCACGTTCGGCAGCGTGACCTCGGCCTTCACCGGCCACGAGATCTGCTCGGGCAACTCCTGGCTGCACAGCGTCAACTGGACCAACCCCACCGAGTCCTACCACCCCACCGCCGCCGGCCAGTCGGGCGGCTACCTCCCCGTGTTCAGCGCCGCCGCCTAGCACCACCCGTTCCCCACCGCTCTACGACGGTGTCGGTGAAGGGGTCGTGGTCCCGCCGGTAGGAGTTCCGCTCGCCGAGGGCGACGCCTCGCACGTCACCGTGTACGCCACCGAGTTCGACGTCGCACGGACGGGGCCACGCACCTCCACGCTCACCCGGTTGTGGAGCGTCGCCCCGTCCGTGTAACCCGTCTCGGAGTGGTCGACCGACCTGCTCAGTGGGTCACCGGACGCGAAGCTGAGCGTCTTCCAGCCCGCATCGCTTGACGTGCCACTCTCCGTCACCCAGCGGTACTCGACGTCCACAGGTACGCGCCCCACCGTGAACGTCGCCTTGAACGCCGGAGCCGCGCCCCCCGGCGGCGGACAGGTACCGCTGTAACTCCCGCGCACGGCCGTGACGGAGACCCGCACCGACTGCCGCGGAGTGGCCGAGGCCGACTGCCCGCCGCCCCCGGCCGGCTTGGAGCTAGCTTCCGACGGACTCCGCGAAGCGCTGGGCGAAACGCTCGGCGTGACCGACGGACTCCCGGAGGAATGCGCCCCGGAGCCCCCGCCGCCCCGGTGCAGTAGCGCGTACGTGAGTCCGCCGAGCGCCAGCAGGAGGACCAGGAGGCCGACCAGCAGGACGGCTACGGGCCAGCGCGTTTTCCGTCCGGCGTCGGTGTCTGTGTCGGGGGAGTGCGCCGGTCCGGACCCGCCGGGAGGGCCCGTCGGCCCGGAGGGCCACGCATCCGGGATCACCTGCGTCGGACCCGTCTCCGCGCTCGCCGCCACGGTGCCCGCGCGTGGCGTGCCGCCCGCGCCCACGATGCGCAGCTCGCGCTCCGCGTCGGCCGCGGGCAGCCGCTCGGCCGGGTCCTTGCGCAGCAGCCCTTCGATGACGGTGGTCAGCGCGCCCGCGCGGCGCGGAGCAGGAAGTTCCTCGTCCACGACCGCCCGCAGCGTGCTCAGCGGAGTGTCCTGCCGGAACGGCGACTGCCCCTCGACGGCCGTGTACAGGAGAACGCCGAGCGACCACAGGTCGGACTCGGGGACCGGAGTGCGGCCCAACGCCAGTTCCGGCGCGAGGAATTCGGGCGAGCCGATCACCTCACCCGTCATCGTGAGCGCCGAACTGCCCTCGACCCGGGCGATCCCGAAGTCGGTCAGGACGACGCGACCGTCGTTCGCGATCAGCACGTTGCCCGGCTTCACGTCCCGGTGCAGGACCCCCGCCTCGTGCGCGGCACGCAGCGCGGAGACCACCTCGGCCCCGATGCGCGCGGCGCGGCGCGGGGGCAGCGGCCCCTCGCCCTCCAGGAGATCCGACAGTGAGAGGCCCCGGACCAGCTCCATGACGACCCAGGGCCGGCCGTCCTGCGTCGCCACGTCGTACACCGTCACCACGTTCCGGTGCGCGATACGGGCCGCCGCCCAGGCCTCGCGCTCCAGGCGTGCGTACATCCGCTCGACCTCGTCCGCCGGGAGCCCGGCGGGGGCGCGGACCTCCTTGACGGCGACCTCGCGGCCCAGGACCTCGTCGCGGGCGCGCCACACGGTGCCCATGCCGCCCTCGCCCAGGGGGCTCAGCAGCCGGTACCGGCCGGCGATCAGGCGCTCCTCGCCGGCGTCTCGACTGCCCGGATCCTCGCTCACGGGTGCCCCCCATCCGTAACGGCGCGATTCTCCACAAAAGTAGCTCAGTGCCGCCGAAAACGACCATGCTCCGTCGCGCCCGTTCTTGACCTGCATGTCCAAGTCGCCCTGGAATCAGTTGTATTCGGTGAGTAATCGTCAACCTCCTTATGGCGGAGGTGAATCCCGCGACCGGGATACGCAGGTGTCGCGATGGGGCGATAGGGTTAACCTGCCCGGGCCGGGTGCCCTCGTACGGGTGGGGAGTGACATGGAACAGATAACAGTGCGCAGCAGGCCGCGAGTGCCTGCGATCACCTGCGGGAGCAGCGCGACCAGCTCGCGTCTCGACCGCCATCTCTCGGTGCTGGGCGGTCCCGCCGTCCCGCAGCGCGAGGCGGCCGAGGCGACGTTGCTGATGCGTGAGCTCACCTCGCGTGACGTCGCGCACGAGCGCAGCACCAGGGGCGCGCGAGTGGGCAGGGTCTCGCTCTTCGCTCCACTGCGGCGACTGCGTCGTTCGCTGTTCGGCGGCCGCCGCTGACAGGCGGTCATCACCGGCACAGCCCGGTCCCGCGCTCAGGCGACCACGCCGCACCGGCACGGCGCCGCGATCTCCGCGACCGTCATCCCCACGGCACGCGGCGCAGCCCCGGCGTGTTCGCCTGGCGCGGGACGGGAATCCCGTAACCCTCGTACAGCCCAGTACAGCCCCGGTTCCGACCTCCCCATCGGACCGCCCGGCACTGCTTACGCGGCCCTGAACTGACAGTCCTGAACTGACACGGCGTCGAGCCGCACCCTCCCCGCTCGGGGGCTCCGCCGTTCTCCTTTACGCGTCATTGCCGCGCGCCCTCTGCGTGCCGCTCGCGTACCCCTGTGCGCCCGGCGATTTCCCGCCATTCCAAGGCTGGTTCGCCGCCCCGCAACCGTCGCCCCACGCAGTCGGACGTTTCCGGTGAGTAACCACTTTGTCGTGCACGCCTGTTGACGGGGGCAAGTTCCGGGGCCAGTGTTGCGGCTGATCCCGAACGTTTGGCCCGTACACGGAAACACCCCCCACCTTCACCCCCGGAGGTTCGCGTGTGTGACCTGCACGACCAGCACGAGCACGATGTCCTGACGCATTCCGCCCCGTCCATGAGCAGACGCAGGATCATGCAGCTTCTCGGGGCCGCCGGCGTCACCGGCGCCGCCATGACCGCGGAGGCCGACCCGGCGATGGCGGCCTCCGCCGACGTCACCCCGGCCGACTACACCGCTCCCGAAGGGCTCGCCGAGGACAGTCCCGCCAAGGGCGCGGCCCTGAGCTGGATCGCGTCCAACGCGGCCCGCATCACCGGCCTGAACGCCGAGATCTGGGAGAACGCCGAGCTCTCCCTGCGCGAGTGGAAGTCGTCCGTCGCCGAGGCCGATTTCCTGGAGAAGGCCGGCTTCGACGTCCAGTTCGGCACGGCCGGATTCCCGACCGCTTTCACCGCCACGTACACATACGGCAAGGGCGGCCCGGCCCTCGGGTTCAGCGGTGAGTACGACGCGCTGCCCGGGCTCTCGCAGAACAAGGGCGTCGGCCATCACGATCCGCGCGAGTACGTCCACGACCCGTTCGCGCCCAGTTACGGGCCCGGCCACGGCTGCGGGCACAGCGCGCTCGGCACGGCGGCCGCCGCCGCTGCCGCGGCCGTCGCCCAGGCCGCGAAGAAGCACAAGCTCCCCGTCACCGTGAAGTTCTTCGGCTCCACCGCCGAGGAGACCCTGATCGGCAAGACGTACGCCGTGAGCAAGGGCGTCTACGACGGGCTCGACGCGTTCCTCGACTGGCACCCCTCGACGGCCAACGCGACCGGCTGGGGCACCACGAACGCGATGACCGCCCTGACCTTCACGTTCCTCGGCGTCGCGGGCCACGGCGGCACCCCGCTCGGCAACAAGTCGGCCCTGGACGCCGCCGTGATGATGGCGACCATGTCGGAGTTCCTGCGGGAGGAGAACCTCGCCCCGTCCGGCCGCCTGCACTGGGTCATCAACAACGGCGGCGACATCCCGAACGTGACCCCCGAGATAGCCGAGATCTCGTACTACGTGCGTGAGGGCAGCCCCGCGCGCGTGCAGGTCCTGCTCGACAAGGTGATCGCCGTGTCCGAGGCCGCCGCCAAGGCCTCGCAGACCTCGGTGAGCCACCGGATCACCTCGGCGTGCTGGAACCAGCTCCCGAGCCGGTCGTTCGCGGAACTCCTGCACGAGAACATGCGGCAGATCGGCCCGCCCGAGTTCGGTGACGACGCGCACCGGCTCGCCAAGGAGCTCCAGGCGTCCCTCGGCCTGCCTCAGAAGGGCCTGCACGACACGATCGGCGACCTGAACCCGCCCAACCCCGTGTTCATGGGCGGCGGTTCGACCGATGTCGCCGACATCAGCTGGAACGTGCCGACCGTCTCGATGGGCGCCGCTCTCGCCCCTATCGGCACGAAGATGCACACCTGGTCCACCGCCGCGTGCGCCGCCGCCGCGCCGGGTCAGGCCGCCGTCATCGCCGCCGCGAAGTACCTGGCCGCGACCGCCGTGGACCTGCTCACGCAGCCGGCCCGGCTCAAGGCGATCAAGGACGAGTTCGCGGAGCGCACCAAGGGCCTGAGCTGGAAGACGGCTCTGCCGGACGGCTACGAGCCGCCCATGTACGAGCCCCCGCAGTGGTTCCTGGACAAGACCGGTCAGAAGTGGCCGCCGAAGAACATCACCTGGCCGCCCCGGAAGGTGATCTCGCAGGAGAAGTTCTCGTCCCTGGGGCCTGATCTGCCGCCGCAGAAGTAGGTACGTAATGGCCTCGGCGGCGGGCTCTCAGATGAGGGCGAACTGGCCGCCGGGGCCCTCCTCGTGGTGGTCGAGGACGGAGGCCGGTCTGCGCGTGGCCGGTGCGGGCGGCAGGATTCCGGCCCGCTTCAGGTCGGCCATCGCGAGGAGCGGGGTGGAGGCTGTGATCAACTCGGCCTGGAGCGGACGGAGTTCGGCAAGCAGGGTCAGTACGGTGACGATCTCCAGCAGCTCCGACGTCCAGGACTGCGGCCAGCTGCCGGGGCGGATCGCGGCCAGTGTGCCCGGCTCGGCGGCCGCGATCCTGCCGGCGAACCACTGCTCGATGACCCGAACCCCGCTCACCTGGAAATCCCAGGCCTCGGCGGGGACGGGGGAGATGCGGCCGTCGCAGATGAGCAGAGCCTCTTCCTCGCGGTCGTGGATCAGATCGGTGGGGGAGCCGGGGAGAGGGGCGCGCACGTACGGGCGGCGCCCACCGGGGAGTTTCGGGCGGTCGCCGTCACGCCCGCGCCGGAGCAGCCACAGAATCCGCTCGCCGAGAGCCGTGCCCGACGTCCACACGTCGGCGTCGTCCGGAAGCGGGACGCGGGGCCCCTGGGGCGAGGGCCGCGCCGCCGCGAGGACCCAGGCGAGCAGGTCACGCGCGCCGACCTCGTGCCCGAACCGGCCGGAGAGTTCCGTCAGGAGTCCGGGCGTCACATTGGGTTCGAGGCCGCCGGGGCGCCGGTAGAGCGGGCGGATGCGGCCGGGGCGCCCGGCGAGGGGGCGGCCCTCGGGCAGGATCGCGCAGGCGAGCACCGCGGGCCCGCCCGCGCCGGTCACGAACCCCTGCTCGACCAGGAACAGCTGGCTCTCGTCGGCCACCCGCCACAGCTCGGGCCGCGCCATGTCGATCAGACGGTGGTCGGGGATCAGCCACTGCTCGTCGAAGGGGGCGTGCAGGACGCGGACGGGTTCCGGGCAGGGGCCCTCGGCGTGCGTCAGATCGTCGGTGGCCGTGTCCCGGCCGGGGAGCTGGGCCACGGCGGTGCGCAGGGTGCGGGCCCGGCTGGGTTCCAGCAGCGCCTCGCGGTCCGCACCTGCGGCCCGTACGAAGGCGGTCCAGCGGGCCTTCAGAGAGGCCGGGTCCGGCGCCATCGGCCAGGCGCGGCCGAGGCGCAGGGGCGCGACGGACCAGGGCATCAGGTCCGCCAGCAGCGGCGCGTCAACAAGGCTTACGTGGCTGTCGGGCGTCACGCCGGGCATCGTACGACGTGGTCAGTGCGCGTCGAGGGTGACCGTGAAGGAGAACCGGTCGCCGCGGTAGTGGATGACGGCGACGTCGAGCGCCCGGCCGTCCTCGTCGTACGTGATGCCGGTGTAGTGCAGGATCGGGCTGAGGAGCGGCACCTGGAGCAGGCGGGCCGTCTCCGGGTCCGCGAGCCGGGCCTCGACGGTGTCGGTGATCCGGCTGATGCGGACGCCGACGACGTCGCGCAGGACCTTCGTCATCGGCCAGCGCACCAGGTCGTTCAGGTCGACGCGGTCGGCGAGTTCGGGACGGATGTAGTTACGGGCGTGGTTCGTCGGCTCACCGGTCTTCTCGTCGCAGCGCAGCCGGTGGTACGTCGCCACGGTCTCGGCGTCCGGGAAGTGCTCGGCGAACTCCGGGGGCACCGGCACGGTGTCGTGACCGAGGAGTTCGGTGGTCATGCCGGACTGCTGGGCCACGATGGCGTCGACCGAGCCGAGCAGCCGTACGGGTGCACCCCTGCGGGCTTCCGGGTCGATGAACGTGCCGCGTCTGCGGTGCCGGGTGATGAGCCCTTCGTCCTCCAGCTCCTTGAGCGCCTGCCGCATGGTCAGGACGCTCACGCCGTAGTGGCCCGCGAGCTGCTCCTCGGTGGGCAGGCGCAGCGGGTCGTCGGCGGAGCGCCCGAGTATCGAGGCACGCAGGGACTGCGAGACCTGATACCAGAGCGGGAGCTTGCGGTTCAGGACGATCGAGTCCGGGGCGAATGACGTCACGGGGTTATCCGTATCTGTCGCGGGCCGCCGTTGCAACGGCGGCCCCCTGGGGGCGGGGTTCGGGTGCGGCGCCGTTGTGGCTGGTCGCGCAGTTCCCCGCGCCTTCATCGGAGAAATGCGGCGCGCAGCGCCTGCATTTCAGGGGCGCGGGGAACTGCGCGACCAGCCCCCACTCACCCGCAGTCGAAATGCCGCTCAAGCCCCCGCCACACATCGTCGTAGCCGCGCTGCAAGTGCCCCGCCTCCGCAGCCTGTCGCGCCAGCGACACCGGCCAACGCGTCTCGAACATGAACGCCAACCCGTCATCGACCTTCTGCGGCCGCAGCTCCGCCGAGCTGGCCCGATCGAACGTCTCCCGATCGGGACCGTGCGCCGACATCATGTTGTGCAACGACCCACCCCCCGGCACGAACCCCTCCGCCTTCGCGTCGTACGCGCCCTCGATCAGGCCCATGTACTCGCTCATCACGTTCCGGTGGAAGTACGGCGGCCGGAACGTGTCCTCGCCGACCAGCCAGCGCGGCGCGAACACGACGAAGTCCACACCGGCGAGCCCCGGGGTGTCGCTCGGCGACGTCAGCACGGTGAAGATCGACGGGTCCGGATGGTCGTAGCTGATCGACCCGACGGCATTGAAACGCCGCAGGTCATAGACGTACGGCACATGGTTGCCGTGCCAGGCGACGACATCCAGCGGCGAGTGGTCGTACGTCGCGGTCCAGAGGTTCCCGCAGAATTTGTTGACCACCTCCACCGGTCCCTCCCGGTCCTCGTACGAGGCGACGGGAGCCATGAAGTCCCGTGCGTTCGCCAGACCGTTGGCGCCGATCGGGCCCAGGTCGGGGAGACGGAAGGGGGCGCCGTAGTTCTCGCACACATAGCCGCGGACCGTGGCGTCGAGGAGGTCGACGCGGAAGCGGACGCCGCGCGGGACGACCGCGATGTGACCGGGCTCCACGGCCAGCCGCCCGAACTCGGTGTGCAGCAGCAGGCCACCGCGCTCGGGAACGATCAGCAGCTCACCGTCCGCGTCACTGAACACCCGGTCGTTCATAGGGGAGTTGGCGTGGTACAGGTGCACCGCCATGCCGTCCCGGCGGCTCGCGTCGCCGTTCCCGCCGAGCGTCCACAGGCCCGCCAGGAAGTCCGTGCCGGGCGTCGGCTCGGGCAGCGGGTTCCAGCGGAGCCGGTTGGGGTCGGGCACGGAGTCGGTGAAGGGGGCCGTGCGCAACGTGCCGTTGTCCGTGCGCGTGAACGCCGGGTGCGCGGCCGAGGGGCGGATCCGGTACAGCCACGAACGCCGGTTGTGCGCCCGGGGTTCGGTGAACGCGGTGCCGCTCAGCTGCTCCGCGTAGAGGCCGAGCGGAGCGCGCTGCGGTGAGTTGCGGCCGTCCGGCAAGGCGCCCGGCACCGCCTCCGAGCTGTGTTCGTTGCCGAAGCCGGTGAGATACGTGAGCTCCTGGGCCGTCTTCCTCGCCCGCTCGATGCCGTTCATGGTGGCGCTCCCGGTACCTGAAGGAATCCTATGCTTCACCGTAGGATTCCTTCAGGGGTGCGTCAACGGTGCCGTTCCGCACGCCCCCGAAAAACCCCTGCCGCAGGGGGTCCTAAAACATGAGCATTGCTCTACTCTCTCGCGCATGTCATGGACCCGAAGGCTCCTTGTCGTCCTGGTCGCGCTCTGCGCGGCGCTCACCGCAGCCCCCGTCGCCCAGGCGCACGAGGAGCGGCCGGTGAAGCTGCCCGACGGTTCGGGCAGCGTGCCCGTCCACCGTGACGGCCCGCCCGACCTGCTGGTCTGCAAGGACGACAAGGCGGACTTCGAGGCCCGGATCGCCCGCTTCCCGGACGGCCTGCGCAAGAAGAACCTCGACCTCTTCGCGCGCTGCCAGGACAAGGGCTTCCGGCATCTCCAGGCGGCCGTGGACGCCGTCGACAGGCCCGGCATGAACATCGCGGTCCTGCCCGGCCTCTACGAGGAGGAGCCCTCGCTGCCGAGGCCCACCGGCGCCTGCGCCCACCTCAAGGCCCGGAAATCCCAGCTGGGTTACCAGATCCTCTCCTACGCCCAGCAGAAGGCGTGCCCGCACAACCAGAACCTCGTCGCCATCATCGGCAAGAAGAACCTGCAGATCGAAGGCACCGGCCAGTCACGGCTCGACGTGGTCATCGACGCCAAGTACGCCAAGCTCAACGCGATCCGGTCGGACGGCAGCGACGGGATCTACTTCCGGAACTTCACCGCCCAGCGCACCACCTTCAACTCGCTGTACGTCCTGGCCGGCGACGGCTTCGTCATCGACGACGTACTGACCCGTTGGAACGACGAGTACGGCTTCCTGACCTTCGCCAGCGACCACGGGCTCTACAAGAACTGCGAGTCCTACGGCAACGGCGACTCCGGCATCTACCCGGGCAGCGCCTCGAACATCAACAACGGCCGCGGCTACGACGTCCCGCGCTACTCCATCGAGATCACCGGCTGCCGCAGCCACCACAACATGGTCGGCTACAGCGGCACCGCCGGCGACTCCGTCTACGCCCACGACAACGAGTTCGACCACAACATGGGCGGCGCCTCCATGGACTCCGCCTTCCCGGGTCACCCCGGACTGCCGCAGAACCACGCCAGGTTCGAGCGCAACGACATCCACGACAACAACGCGAACTTCTACCCCTACGTCGCCGACGGCACCTGCGCCAAGGACCCTGTCGACCGTGGCTACGAGGACGGCGTCGTCTGCCCGCAGATCTCCATGCCGCCCGGCACCGGCATCATCACGGCCGGCGGCAACTGGAACCGCTACGAGAACAACTGGGTGTACGGGCAGAAGCGCGCCGCCTTCTTCCTGAGCGCCGTCCCCGCGTTCATCCGGGGCGAGTCGGCCTGGTCGAAGCAGGCGGACACCTCCCACCACAACCGGTACGCCGGGAACAAGCTGGGCGTCGACAAGCAGGGCAGGTCCCGGCCCAACGCCACGGACGTGTGGTGGGACGGGCAGGGCGGGGGCAACTGCTGGCAGGACTCGGCGGGCGCGTCCACACCACGTGCGCTGCCCACGTGCGGGGCCCATCGCGGCGACGTCTCCGGCGGTTCGGACCGGCTCGCCGGTGAGCCGACGAAGCTGGCCGCGCTGCTGGTCTGCGCGGACTACAACGTCCAGGCGCGACGGCTGCCGGCCGGGTGCGACTGGTACGGGTCGACCGGCATCGCACGTATCGAGGTGCAGCTCGCGCTCGGTGTCGCGGTCGTGCTGACGCTGGTCGGCGGGGTGCTGTGGTGGCGCAGGCTGCGGACGCACCGGTGGGCGACGGTCGCGTGCGCGGCGGGGCTCGTGGGGCTTGTCCTTGATGTGGCGGGCGCGACGACCGGCTTGCAGTCCGGGTATCTGCCCGCTGTGGCACTGCTGTTGACCGGTGCGGGATGGGTCGGCGTGGGTGTGGTGCTGCGGCGGGAACGGCCCTGGTTCGGCTGGGTGACGGTGGCCCTCGGCGCGCTCACGCTCCTCGACGCGTTCGACAAGGCCGTGGTGATGGTGCCGTGGATCCCGCTGGGTCCGGCCTGGATCCGCGGGCTGCTCGGCCTGGTGTGGGTGCTGTGGGCCGTGGTGGTCGCTTCGCGCCAGGGTGCGGCCGAGCCGCCGTCGGCTGCGGTCGAGGCGGAGACGGAGGTGCCGGCGTGAGGGGGAACGGGGGATCTGCGGTGAGGCGGCGGGCCGCGCGGGCGGTCGCCGTGGCGCTGCTGCTCGTCGGCTCCGCCGGGGTCACGGCGGGGTGCGGTGGCCGGGCGACCACGCACCACAAGCCGGGCACCGGCCACCAGGAAGCGAGCGGCTTTGCCGGGCGGCTGCTCGACCGCAAGGACGAGTCGGGCCACCGCTACCGCCAGGTCGACGCGGCGGGCGCGCCCTCCGTCAAGCTGACGGTGCGGCCGGACTCGATGGACGGCTGGAACGTCCAACTCGCCGTGCAGGACTTCCGGTTCACCCCCGAAAGCGTCGGCGGGGGAGCGCTGCCGGGGCGCGGCCACGCACACCTGTACCTCGACGACCACAAGATCGCCAGGGTCTACGGCGAGTGGTACCACCTCCCCGCGTCGGCCGTACCGAAGGGCACGCACCGGCTCACCGCCCGCCTGTACGCGGACGACCACACCGCCTGGGCGGTCGACGGCAAGCCGGTCGAGTCGACGGCCGACGTGACGGAGGAGGGGCGGGGGAGCGGGTCCGGGCGCGGCGGTCATGCGCACGACGGCTCCGGCGCCCCGGAAGGCGGCGCGGTCGATCGCACCGTCACCATCACCGTCCACGGCAACAAGGTCCAACCCCCGCCGGGGCGCGTCGAGTTGAAGAAGGGCCAGCGCATCCGCCTCTCGGTCACCAGCGACCGCGCAGACACCCTCCACCTGCACGGCTACGACAAGGAGGTCCCCCTCCCGGCCGGCCGCGCGGGCACACTGACGCTCACCCTCGACCGCACCGGCCTCTTCGAGGTGGAGACCCACGAATCGGGCCTTGTCCTGACTCAACTCGTGGTGCGGTGAGGGTAGTTGCACCTCGACGCCCTGAATGCAACCCTCGCCGGCACGCCCCTCGCAGCGCGCACCTCCCCCTGGAACACCCTCGCCCACGGCATCGGCTCCCAGCACGACCTGCCCATCTCCCCCTTCTACGCGTACGCCGGTGCCTTCGCCGCCCTGTTCGTCTCCTTTCTCGCGCTCGGGCTGCTCTGGTCCGACTCCCGGTTCCGCGGTGACCGGTCCGGCTTTGCGCTGCCCGGCCCGGTGCAGCGCTTCGCCGACGCCCAGATCACGCGCGTGGCGCTGCGCGTACTCGGCCTGGGCGCCGCGCTCTTCGTCCTCGCCCATCTCCTGTTCGGCCCCGACGACCCCGCGCGCAACCCGGGCCCGGGAGCGGTGCATGTGCTGTTCTGGGTAGGCCTGGTACCCGCATCCCTGCTGTTCGGGCCCGTCTGGCGGCTGCTCAACCCGCTGCGCACCCTGCACGAGGCAGGCTGCCGTGCGCTCGGGCGTGACCCCGACGCCGGGCACGCGCTTCCGCCGTGGCTGGGCATGTGGCCCGCCGCGCTCGGCCTCTTCGCCTACACCTGGCTCGAACTCGTCTCCCCCGACCCGGCCTCCCGCACCGCCCTGCTCACCTTCCTGCTCACGTACGCGGCCGTCCAACTCGCCGCCGCCGCATGGTTCGGCGCCCACTGGTTCGCCCGGGGCGACGCCTTCGAGGCGTACTCCACCCTCTTCGCCCGCCTGTCCCCCATAGGCCGCCGCCACGACGGACGCCTCGTGCTGCGCAACCCCTTCCACGGACTCGACGCCACCCCGCCCGCCCCGGGTCTCGTCGCCACCGTGTGCGTGATGCTCGGCTCCACCGCCTACGACGGCTACTCGGACTCGCCGTCCTGGATCACCACCCTGCAGACCTCCTCCCTCGGCCGCACCGCCACCGGCACGCTCGGGCTGCTCGGCGCCATCGCCTTCGTCGCCGTCCTCTACTCGCTGTGCGCGGGCGCCACCCGGGCCTTCACCCACCGGCCCTCCGGTGCCGCGTTCGCCCACTCACTCGTGCCGATCGCCCTCGGCTATCTCGTCGCCCACTACTTCACCCTCCTCGTGACAGAAGGACCACGCACCGTCATCCTGGCATCCGGTACCGACAATCCCGTCCCGCCCGAGCCACCGCTGGGCCCCGGCGGCCTCGCCGCCCTCCAGGTCCTCGCGATCGTCACCGGCCATGTCCTCGGCGTGGTCGCCGCGCACGACCGCGCCGTGCGGCTGCTGCCCCCGGAGAAGTCCGTCACGGGCCAGCTCCCGCTGTTCGCGCTGATGATCGCGTACACCCTGGGCGGTCTCGGCCTGCTCATCGCCTGAGCCGCCGGCCCAGTACCGCCCGGTAGCAAGCCGCCGACGGCACCCCGTACAGGAAAGGCCATGATGGATCCCGTGACCCCGACGCCCTCATTCAGCCACCAGTCGGCAAGCGCCCTGCGCCGTGCGCCCGTCCAGCAGCGCAGCGCGGAACGCCTCAGCCGGATACTCGACTCCTGCGCCCAGCTTCTCGACGAGCGCGGCTACGAAGCGCTCAGTACCCGGGACGTGGCGGGCAGAGCCGGCGTGCCCATCGGTTCCGTCTACCGCTTCTTCGGCAACAAACGTGCCCTCGTCGCCGCCCTCGCAGAGCGCAACCTGGCCCAGTACGCGGAGGGCATCACCAAGCGCATGGCCACGGTCCCCGCAGGTGACTGGCGCGGCGCGATGGACGCCGTGCTCGACGAGTACCTGACCATGAAGCGCACCGCCCCCGGCTTCTCCCTCGTCGACTTCGGCAACCAGATACCCCTCGGAGCGCCCGGCGCGGACCCCAACAACCTCCTCGTCGACCGCCTCACCGAACTTCTCGGCGGCCATCTGGGCCGTACCCCCGACGACGCGCTGCGCCGCACGTTCCTGGTCGCCGTCGAGTCGGCGGACGCCCTGGTGAGGCTCGCCTTCCGGCTCGACCCGGCGGGCGACGAGGACGTCATCACGGAGACGCGGGAGCTGCTGCGGGCCTATCTGGCGCGGGTGTTGGACTGAGGCGTCGGCCGTCGCCGGCCGGGCAAGGTCTGCCCAACATGCCTACTGGTCGGTATTGTCGCGGTGTCCGAGCGCACCGCCGCCCGCCAGGGGAGTACCCATGTCCCGCACCGCCCTCCGCATCTGCCCGCTCTGCGAAGCCACCTGCGGGCTGACGCTCACCATCGAGGGGACGCGGGTGACCGGCGCGCGGGGAGACCGCGACGACGTGTTCAGCCGGGGTTTCATCTGCCCCAAGGGCGCGGCCTTCGGTGACGCCGACGGGGATCCGGACCGGCTCACCGGGCCCCTCGTCCGCCGGAACGGCCGTCTTGAGGAAGCGAGTTGGGAAGCGGCGTTCGACGCCGTTGCCGCAGGACTGCGGCCCCTGATTGAGGCTCACGGGCCGAACGCCGTCGGCGTCGTCCTCGGCAACCCGAACGTGCACACCATGGCCGGCGCGCTCTACCCGTCCGTGCTCCTGAGCGGCCTCCGCACCCGCAGCCTGTTCACCGCGAGCACGGTCGACCAGATGCCCAAGCACGTATCCAGCGGGCTGCTCTTCGGTGACGCGAACGCCATCCCGGTGCCCGACCTCGACCGCACCGACCACCTGCTCCTCATCGGCGCCAACCCCCTTGAATCCAACGGGAGTCTGTGCACCGCCCCGGACTTCCCCGGCAAGCTCAAGGCCCTGCGCGCCCGCGGCGGCACCCTCACCGTCGTCGACCCGCGCACCACCCGCACGGCCAAGCTCGCCGACCGCCACCTCGCGATCCGGCCCGGCACCGACGCGCTCCTCCTCGCCGCCATGGCGCACGTCCTGTTCGACGAGAAGCTGGCCGACCCGGGCGCCCACCTGACGGACCATCTCGAAGGACTCGACGAACTCGCCGACGCCGTACGGGAGTTCACCCCCGAAGCCGTCGCCGGGCACTGCGACATCGAGGCCGACGTCATCCGGCAGCTCGCCCGCGAACTCGCCGCCGCGCCCACCGCCGCCGTCTACGGCCGCATCGGCAGCAGCACCGTCACCTTCGGCACCCTCACCAGCTGGCTCGTCGACGTCCTGAACATCCTCACCGGCAACCTCGACCGGCCCGGCGGCGCGCTCTTCCCGCTCGCCGCCACCGACCGCGCCCCACGCCCCGCCGGACCCGGAAAGGGCTTCGCACTCGGGCGCTGGACCAGCAGGGTCAGCGGCCACCCCGAGGCCAAGGGCGAACTGCCCCTCGCCGCGCTCGCCGAGGAGATCGACACCCCGGGCGACGGCGCCGTCCGCGCGGTGATCGCGATCGCCGCCAACCCCGTCCTGTCCGCCCCCGACGGCGACCGCCTCGACCGCGCGCTCGCCTCACTCGACTTCATGGTCAGCGTCGACCCGTACCTGAACGAGACCTCGCGTCACGCGCACGTCGTCCTGCCGCCGCCCCCGCCCTCCCGCAGCGCCCACCACGACTTCGCGTTCAACACGTTCGCCGTCCGCAACCAGGTCCGCTACACGCGCCCCGCGATCCCTCTCGACGAAGGCCGCCTGGCCGAGACCGAGATCCTGGCCCGCCTCGCCCTCGCCGCGACCGGGATGCACGGAGCCGACCCCGCCGCCGTCGACGCCATGGTCATCGACAGCACCCTCGCCAAGGCCACCGCGGACCCGAACTCCGCCGTCCACGGCCGCGACCCCGCCGAACTGGCCGCCCTGCTCACCGGCGAGAACGGCCCCGAACGCCGCCTCGACCTGATGCTCCGCCTCGGCCCGTACGGCGACGGCTTCGGCAAGGACGCCGACGGGCTCACCCTCGCCCGGCTCCTCGACCACCCGCACGGCATCGACCTCGGCCCCCTCAAGCCCCGGCTCCCCGCGAACCTCAAGACCCGCACCGGCCGCGTCGAGCTGCTGCCCGCGCCCGTCGCCGCCGACCTGCCGCGCCTGCGCGCCGCCCTGGAAGCGCCGCACGACGGCCTCGTCCTGGTCGGCCGCCGCCACCTGCGGTCCAACAACAGCTGGATGCACAACGTCCCCGCCCTCACCGGCGGAACCAACCGCTGCACCCTCCACGTCCACCCCGACGACGCCGCGCGCCTCGGCCTGCGCGACGGACTGCCCGCCCGGCTCGCGTCCGCCGGCGGCGAGGTCACCGCCCCCGTGGAGATCACCGAGGCCGTCCGCCCGGGAGTCGTCAGCCTGCCCCACGGCTGGGGTCACGACCGGCCCGGAACGCGCCTGACCGTCGCCTCCCGGGACCCCGGAGTCAACGTCAACCAGCTCCTCGACGGCACCCTCCTCGACCCGCTCTCCGGCAACTCCGTGCTCAACGGAATCCCCGTCGACGTACACCCAAGCCTGTGACCTGGAGTTTTGCGCTTATTGCTCGCACGTCAACATCTTGTTAAGGCTGATTCCGGCCACCTAACGTCTCGCTGACCGCCACCCCCGGCGAAGTTCGACTTGTTCGACGGCGAACGATAGGAACCCCATGCTGACGATCCTCGGATTCGTCATGATCGCCACCTTCCTGGTGCTGATCATGATGAAGAAGGTGTCGCCGATCGCGGCGCTCGTGCTCATCCCCGCTCTCTTCTGCGTCTTCGTGGGCAAGGGAGCCAAGCTCGGCGACTACGTCGTCACGGGCATCGGTGATCTCGCGCCGACGGCCGCGATGCTGATGTTCGCCATCGTCTACTTCGGCGTGATGATCGACGTCGGCCTGTTCGACCCGATCGTGCGGGCCATCCTCCGCTTCGCCAAGGCCGACCCGGTCCGCATCGTCGTCGGCACCGCCGTCCTCGCGGCGATCGTCTCGCTCGACGGTGACGGCTCCACCACGTTCATGATCACGGTCTCGGCGATGTACCCGCTGTACAAGCGCCTCAAGATGAGCCTCATCGTGATGACAGGTGTCGCCGCGACCGCCAACGGCGTCATGAACACGCTGCCCTGGGGCGGCCCCACGGCCCGCGCCGCGACCGCGCTGAAGCTCGACGCCAGCGACATCTTCGTCCCGATGATCCCGGCGCTCGCCGTCGGCCTGCTCTTCGTCTTCGCCCTCGCCTACGTCCTCGGCCGCCGCGAGCGCAAGCGGCTCGGTTATCTGTCGCTTGACGCGGTGACCGAGACGGTGACGGAGGCGTCGGACGGGAAGGTGCTGGTGGGGGCAGGCGCGGGTGCCGGTTCCGGTTCCGGTAAGAAGGCTTCCGGAGGCTCCGGTTCGGGTTCTGGTTCCGGTTCCGCTGCCGGTACGGGCTCCGGCGCCGACGCGCCCTTGTACCAGAACGACGAAGGCGAGACCTTCTCCGCGCTCGACCCGCAGCGCGCCACCCTGCGCCCCAAGCTCTACTGGTTCAACGCGCTCATGACGGTCACCCTGCTGACCGCGATGATCATGGAGTGGCTGCCGATCCCGGTCCTGTTCATCCTCGGCGCCGCGCTCGCCCTCACGGTGAACTTCCCGCACATGCCCGATCAGAAGGCCCGTATCGCCGCCCACGCCGAGAACGTCCTCAACGTCTCCGGCATGGTGTTCGCCGCCGCCGTCTTCACCGGCGTCCTCCAGGGCACCGGCATGGTCGACCACATGGCCAAGTGGGTCGTCGGCGGCATCCCGGACTGGATGGGCCCGCACATGGCCCTGGTCACCGGCGTCCTGTCCATCCCGTTCACGTACTTCATGTCGAACGACGGCTTCTACTTCGGCATCCTGCCCGTGCTCGCCGAGGCCGGCCAGGCGCACGGCATCTCCTCGCTGGAGATCGCCCGCGCCTCCCTCATCGGTCAGCCGCTGCACATGTCGAGCCCGCTCGTCCCCGCCGTCTTCGTCCTCGTGGGCATGGCCAAGGTCGAGTTCGGCGACCACACGAAGTTCACGGTCAAGTGGGCCGCGCTCAGCGCGCTGGTGATCCTCGGCGCCGGGATCCTTTTCGGGATCATCTGACCTCGAGGAGCCGGTGGCTGTTCGTCGGGGAGGGGTTTCTTCCCCCAGCCCGCCCCTTCCCGAAGCGGGGCTCCGCCCCGGACCCCGCTCCTCAATCGCCGGAGGGGCTGAATTACTGGCGTCCCAAAACTAACGGCGCTAGTTTGGGCCGCGGACGAGGAACGGCAACGTGGTACTCCGGGAGGAACCAGCGATGAAGGCCCACGACGGGATGTACATCGGCGGCGCGTGGCGGCCCGCCGCCGGGTCCGACACGATCGCGGTGGTCAACCCCGCCGACGAGCAGGTCATCGCCCACGTCCCGGCGGGCACCGCCGAGGACGTCGACGACGCCGTGGCCGCCGCCCGCGAGGCGTTCCCCGCCTGGGCCACGACCCCGCCCGCCGAGCGCGCCGCGAAGATCGCCGCCCTGCGCGACGTCCTCGTCGCCCGCAAGGACGAGATCGCCGAGACCGTCACCGCCGAACTCGGCGCACCGCTCCCGTTCTCGCAGATGGTGCACGCGGGTGTACCGATCCTGGTGGCCGGTTCCTACGCCGAGCTCGCCGCGTCGTACGCCTTCGAGGAGAAGGTCGGCAATTCCACCGTCTACGCCGAGCCGGTCGGCGTCGTCGGCGCGATCACGCCGTGGAACTACCCGCTCCACCAGAACGTCGCCAAGGTCGCCCCCGCGCTCGCGGCCGGCTGCACCGTCGTCCTCAAGCCCGCCGAGGACACCCCGCTCACCGCCCAGCTCTTCGCCGAGGCCGTCCACGAAGCCGGCATCCCCGCCGGTGTGTTCAACCTCGTCACCGGCCTCGGCACCGTCGCAGGGCAGGCGCTCGCCGCGCACGAGGGCGTCGACCTGGTCTCCTTCACCGGCTCCACTGCCGTCGGCAAGCAGATCGGCAGCGCCGCGGTCGCCGCCGTCAAGCGCGTCGCCCTCGAACTCGGCGGCAAGTCGGCCAACGTCATCCTGCCGAGCGCCGACCTCGCCAAGGCCGTCGGCGTGGGCATCGCCAACGTCATGGGCAACTCCGGCCAGACATGCAGCGCCTGGACCCGGATGCTCGTGCACACCTCCCAGTACGACGAGGCGGTCGCGCTCGCCGCCGAGGCCGCCGCCAAGTACGGCGACCGCATCGGCCCCCTCGTCAACGCCAAGCAGCACGCGCGCGTGCGCGGCTACATCGAGAAGGGCGTCGCCGAGGGCGCCCGGGTCGTCGCCGGCGGCCCCGAGGCCCCGCGCGAGCAGGGCTACTTCGTCAGCCCCACCGTCTTCGCCGACGTCACGCCGGAGATGACCATCGCCCAGGAGGAGATCTTCGGCCCGGTCGTCTCCGTCATCCGCTACGAGGACGAGGCGGACGCCCTGCGCATCGCCAACGGCACGGTGTACGGCCTCGCGGGCGCGGTCTGGGCGGGCGACGAGGCCGAGGCCGTGGCGTTCGCGCGCCGTATGGACACCGGCCAGGTCGACATCAACGGCGGCCGCTTCAACCCGCTCGCCCCGTTCGGCGGCTACAAGCAGTCGGGCGTCGGCCGCGAGCTGGGCTCGCACGGCCTGTCCGAGTACCTCCAGACCAAGTCTCTCCAGTTCTAAGGGAGTCCAGATCCACATGGTCCGCGCCGCTGTACTGCCCGCCGTCGGCTCCCCGCTGGAGATCACGGAGATCGAGCTGCCCGAGCCGGGGCCCGGCCAGGTCCGGGTCAGGCTCGCCGCCGCCGGGGTCTGTCACTCCGACCTGTCCCTGTCCAACGGCACGATGCAGGTGCCGGTGCCCGCCGTGCTCGGCCACGAGGGCGCCGGGACCGTCGTCTCCGTCGGCGAGGGCGTCACCCATGTCGCGCCCGGCGACGGCGTCGTCCTCAACTGGGCGCCCGCGTGCGGCAAGTGCCACGCCTGCTCGCTCGGCGAGGTCTGGCTGTGCGCCAACGCCCTCACCGGCGTCGGCGCCGTCCACGCCCGGCGCGCCGACGACGGCAGCGACCTCCACCCCGGCCTGAACGTCGCCGCGTTCGCCGAGGAGACGGTCGTCGCCGCCGGCTGCGTCCTGCCCGCCCCCGACGGCGTCCCCCTCACCGACGCGGCCCTCCTCGGCTGCGCCGTCCTGACCGGATACGGCGCCGTGCACCACTCGGCGCGGGTCCGCGAGGGCGAGACGGTCGCCGTGTACGGGGTCGGCGGGGTCGGCCTCGCCACGATCCAGGCGGCCCGCATCGCCGGCGCCGCGAAGATCATCGCCGTAGACATCTCCCCGGCGAAGGAGGAACTGGCGCGCACGTCCGGCGCCACGGACTACGTCGTCGCCTCCGAGACCACCGCACGCGAGATCCGCGGCCTCACCGGCAAGCAGGGCGTGGACGTCGCGATCGAGTGCGTGGGCCGCGCCGCGACCATCCGCAGCGCGTGGGAGTCGACCCGGCGCGGCGGCCGCACCACGGTCGTCGGTGTCGGAGGCAAGGACCAGCAGGTCACGTTCAACGCCCTGGAGATCTTCCACTTCGGCCGCACGCTCGCCGGTTGCGTCTACGGCAACTGCGACCCGGCGAAGGACCTCCCGGTCCTCGCCGAGCACGTCCGTGAGGGACGCCTCGACCTGAGCGCCCTCGTGACCGAACACATCGCGCTCGACGGCATCCCGGCGGCCTTCGACAACATGCTCGCGGGCAAGGGCGGCAGGGCGCTGGTGGTGTTCTAGCCGCCGTCCAAGACGTCCTCAATCGCCGGACGGGCTGACTCACCGCCGAGATGCGGTCAAGGTGCTTGCGGGGCGGGCGGCAGCACGCTGAGCGCGCCCGGCGGCGCCGGTTCCGTGCCTTCGGGCTCCGGGGCCGGCGCACGCAGCGCGGGGAAGGACCGCGCCGCCGCCAGGAAGGCGAACGTGGTCAGGACGAACGGCCAGGTGAACGTGTGCCCGCCGGCCGGCGCGACCACGGCGGCCACGCCGGACGTCGCGAGGGTCGCGGTGAACGCGCCCACCACGGCGTACGCGAGAGTGCGCGCGCCCGCCTCCAGGAACACCCCGCACAGGGCGAGCGCCACGAGGATCGCGTTGTAGCCCATCGTCCCGTCGGCGATCTGCGTGACGGGCGCGCCGAGCGCCCACCCGGAGAGGATGCCGACGAGGCTGCCCACGCAGGCCACGGCGGCGGCCGTGCGGCTCGCCACGAGAAGTGCCACGAGCACCAGGGCACCGACGTACCACTGCGGCATGAAGAAGACCTCGGCGAAGCCGCTGAAGAACCCGTGCCACAGGTCGGTGAACGTGGGCGCGGCCAGGCCGGTCGCCGCGGGGACGAGTGCCGCGAGGCCCTGGCCGTGGTGCCAGATCCGCCCGAACTCGGGGGCGGCCATGGTCGTCGCGCTCGCGAGGAGGCAGTAGGGGAGTGTCAGCGACGGGAGGCTCCACGCGCCGAGCAGATTGACGACGGCCGCGGTGACCACCGTGACGACCACGCAGCCGGCGGCGGCGAGCAGGGCGGTCGACAGGTGCCCGGCGCCCAGGAAGACGGCGAAACACAGGGCCGTCAGACAGGCGTTGAACCCTTCGAGGCCGACGCTGACGCGCTCACGGTCCGCGCCGAGGAGCCGTGACGTGGCCGTGCCGACCGCTGTGCCGGCGAGGGCGTAGAGCCCGTACTCCCAGCCGGCGGCGAAGAGGGCGACGGCGAGGACGAGGCCCGCCGCCGTGCTGGGCAGGAAGACCACCTGGGCCTGCCCGCGCAGGACCTGGACGGCGAACCGTCCGCAGTCCGAGAGCCAAGTAGGGCGTGATCCACCGGGAGTTGGCCCGTCCCCAGCCTGCCGCATCTACCACGCTCCCGTATTTCCGGACCTGTCACCGAGCAGAACGGATGCACTTTACAGCTACCCGGTGATGTCACGAACAAGAGTCCAGAAGGGGAATGGCGCGATCTGGCCGGAGCCGATGATCAGCGCGCGGCCGTGACCTGCTCGTACTGCTGGGCCAGCCCGTCGAGGAGCGCCCGCAGGCCTGTCTCGAAGGCGCGCTCGTCGATCTCGTCCTGACGGTCGGCCAGCAGATGGGCCTGGCCGAGGTGCGGATAGTCGGCGGGGTCGTACGCCGTCTCGTCGCCGACGAAGCCCCCGGCGAAGGAGCCGAGCGCGGAGCCCGTCACGAAGTACCGCATGAGCGCGCCGATCGACGTCGCCTGCGCCGGGGGCCAGCCGGCGTCGACCATCGAGCCGAAGACGGCGTCCGCCAGCCGGAGTCCGGCGGGCCGGCGGCCCGGTCCCTGGGCGAGCACGGGGATGAGGTTCGGGTGCTCGCGCAGCGCGGCCCGGTAGGACACGGCCCAGTCGTGCAGGGCGGTGCGCCAGTCGCGGCCGTCGCCCGGGTCGAACATCGACAGGTCGACCCGCGCGCTGACCGAGTCGGCGACCGCCTCCAGGATCTGGTCCTTGGTGCGGAAGTGATTGTAGAGCGAGGGCCCGCTCACGCCCAGTTCGGCCGCGAGCCGCCGGGTCGACACGGCCGCGAGGCCCTCGGCGTCCACGAGCGTGCGCGCCGCCGTGACGATGCGGTCTCTGCTCAGGAGGGGCTTGCGCGGTCGGGCCATGCGGCACATAGTAGGGCGGTCACCAAAAACTAGCAGTGTTAATTTATTGCTCGCTCACTCAAGCCTGGGGTGTGTCCATGAATCTGGAGCTCAGCGAGGAACAGGCGGCCGTAAGGCAGCTCGCCAAGGACTTCGTGGCGCGCGAGATCACCCCGAACGTCGTCACCTGGGACCGCTCCGAAGAGGTCGACCGCGGCATCGTGAAGAAGCTCGGCGACGTCGGCTTCCTGGGCCTGACCATCGACGAGGAGTACGGCGGCTCGGGCGGCGACCATCTCGCTTACTGCCTGGTCACCGAGGAGCTGGGGCGCGGGGACTCGTCCGTGCGCGGCATCGTCTCCGTCTCGCTCGGCCTCGTCACCAAGACGATCCAGACCTACGGCACCGAGGAGCAGAAGCGCCACTGGCTCCCGAGGCTGACGTCCGGTCAGGCCCTCGGCTGCTTCGGCCTCACCGAGCCCGGCACCGGGTCCGACGCGGGCAACCTCGTCACGCGGGCCGTCCGCGACGGCGACGAGTACGTGATCAACGGCTCCAAGATGTTCATCACGAACGGCACCTGGGCCGACGTGGTCCTCCTCTTCGCCCGCTCCACCGACGCCCCGGGCCACAAGGGCGTCACCGCCTTCCTCGTCCCCACCGACACCCCCGGCCTGACCCGCCGCACCATCCACGGCAAGCTCGGCCTGCGCGGCCAGGCCACCGCCGAACTGGTCCTCGAGGACGTCCGCGTCCCCGCCTCCGCGATGCTCGGCACCGAGGGCAAGGGCTTCTCCGTCGCGATGTCGGCCCTCGCGAAGGGGCGCATGTCCGTGGCCGCCGGCTGCGTCGGCATCGCTCAGGCGGCGCTCGACGCGGCGGTCGGATACGCGGCCGAGCGCGAGCAGTTCGGCAAGTCCATCGCCTCGTACCAGCTCGTGCAGGAGCTGATCAGTGACATCGCCGTCGACGTGGACGCAGCGCGCCTGCTGACCTGGCGCGTCGCCGACCTCATCGACCGCGGCGAGGACTTCGCGACCGCCGCCTCCAAGGCCAAGCTCTTCGCCTCCGAAGCCGCCGTGCGCTGCGCGAACAACGCCCTCCAGGTCTTCGGCGGTTACGGCTACATCGACGAGTACCCGGTCGGCAAGCTCCTGCGCGACGCCCGCGTCATGACCCTCTACGAGGGCACCAGCCAGATCCAGAAACTCATCATCGGCCGCGCCCTCACAGGAGTCTCGGCCTTCTGACCCTGCTTCTGAGTACGCGAATGAGTACGGGAGCGGATGGGGGTGCGCCGCCGTCCGCTCCATGCTGTCGCCATGACTGAGACACCCGTCAAGCGCCAGACCACCAACGCCTACTACGGACAGGCCGTCGCCTCCTTCGCGCTCGCGCTCGGGGCGACCGCCGTCGGGGTCTACCGTCTCGACGCGAGCGGCTGGGTCCGAGCCTTCCTCGCCATCGCCGTCCTCTACCTGACGACCTCCGCGTTCACGCTGGCCAAGGTCATCCGGGACCGGCAGGAGGTCGACCAGGTCGTCAGCCGGATCGACCAGGCCCGCATCGACAAGATCCTCGCCGAGCACGACCCCTTCAAGCCGGCAGCCTGACCGAGGCCACTGTCCGGGCGCACAGAACTAAGCGGTCGCTCACCTCTAGGGGTATGGTGTTCGTCCTGTCCACGGGAGGATGTGAGCGAGCGATGAGCGCGGAGCGGCAAGCCGGGAACGAGGGCGCCGAGCCGGTCATGGACGACATGTCCTGGGCCGAGGTCACCCCCGACGCCGCCAGGCGACTGCTGATCGCGGCCGTCGAGGCCTTCGCGGAGCGCGGCTACCACGCGACCACCACCCGGGACATCGCGAGCCGCGCCGGCATGAGCCCGGCCGCGCTCTACATCCACTACCGCACCAAGGAGGACCTGCTCCTCCGCATCAGCCGCATCGGCCACGAGAAGGCGCTCGAGATCCTGGTGGAGGCGGCGGGCCGCGAGGGCACCGCCGCCGAGCGCCTCGCCGCCGCCGTACGGTCCTTCGTCCGCTGGCACGCCTCGCGTCATCTGACGGCGCGCGTCGTGCAGTACGAGCTGGACTCGCTCGGCGAGGAGCACCGGCCCGAGATCGTCGCCCTGCGCCGCAAGAGCGACTCCACCGTGCGCGAGATCATCAACGACGGTGTGAAGGCGGGGGAGTTCGACGTCCCCGACGTCCCCGGCACCACCCTGGCCGTGCTGTCCCTGTGCATCGACGTGGCGCGCTGGTTCAACACGGAGGGCCGCCGGACGCCCGACGAGGTCGGCGAGCTGTACGCCGACCTCGTCCTGCGGATGGTGGGGGTGCAGTAGGCGCCCCCCGTCAGGGGCGCGGGGAACTGCGCGACCAGCCACGGGTGACCCGCAGCGAAATCGCTCAGAGGTAGTACCGCGACACGGACTCCGCGACGCAGACCGGCTTGTCGCCGCCCTCGCGCTCCACGGTGAAGACGACCGAGACCTGGACACCGCCCGGCACGTCCTCGACCAGACTGATCTTCGCCGTGGAGCGCAGGCGCGAGCCGACCGGCACCGGGGCGGGGAAGCGGACCTTGTTCGTCCCGTAGTTCACGCCGAGCTTCATGCCCTCGACCGTGATCAGCTGCGGCCCGAAGAGGGGAAGCAGGGACAGGGTCAGATAACCGTGCGCGATCGTCGTGCCGAAGGGGCCGTCCTTCGCGCGCTCGGGGTCGACGTGGATCCACTGGTGGTCACCCGTGGCGTCCGCGAACTGGTCGATCCGCTTCTGCTCGATCTCGACCCAGTCGGTGGGGCCCAGCAGCTCGCCCTCAGCCGCGCGCAGCTCGTCGACCGACCTGAAAACCCTCGGCTCTGCCATGTCCTGGCCTCCATATATACGTGCGGTATGTATGCATCTTGTCTAAGCGTTTGCTCAGCATCCTAGGGCGGGCGACCTCTGTCAACGGCTGAATGTGCTGGCCAGTAGGCTCGGCCCGGTGCCCCAGATTCCCGTGAAGGTCCACGAACTCACCGTCGGTCAGCTGTCGGCGCGCAGCGGAGCCGCCGTCTCGGCCCTCCACTTCTACGAGGCCAAGGGCCTGATCAGCAGCCGTCGCACGACGGGGAACCAGCGCCGTTTCCACCGCGACACCCTGCGCCGGGTCGCCTTCATCCGTGCCGCGCAGCGCGTCGGCATCCCGCTCGCCACCATCCGGGACGCCCTCGCCCGGCTGCCCGAGGAGCGCACCCCGACCCGCGAGGACTGGGCGCGGCTCTCCGAGGCCTGGCGCGCCGAACTGGACCAGCGCATCACCCAGCTCGGCCGGCTGCGGGACCACCTGACCGACTGCATCGGCTGCGGCTGCCTGTCGCTGGAGAACTGCGTGCTCTCGAACCCGGACGACGTGTTCGGCGACAGCCTCACGGGGTCCCGCCTGATGCGGGAGAACGGGAAGGGCTCCTCGGCCTGAACTGTGCGTTCCGCCGGCCGGTCGCCGTAAGCGGCACGTCAGTTGGGCAGGAGTGGAACCGACGGCCGCATGACGCCGCGGCAGTTCACCGGTACCGGCAGGGGGAGGCGCGATGGGCATCGCCATCTGTTCGCTGAAGTTCGAGGCGGCACGCTCAGGACAGCAGAAGATCACCTACGACCACGACGGCTACCACCTCGTCCGCTTCCCCTACGGGGTGGGCGAGGAGTCGTACGACCCGTGGAAGATGCACGACCCGGCGAACGGCGGGGGCTCCGCGGCCAAGTACCCCGACGCCCGCGCGGGTCTCATTTACCCGAGCCACGACGGCTGGGGCACCCTGTCCGCACTGGTCTTCTGGGAGCCGGACGCGGGCGCCCACGAGTACCGGGCGCGCTTCGTGCGCGACCCGCTGTCCGGCTCCACCGGCTACGACTCGACCGCCACCACGGACTCGGCGCCGACCGAAGGCGGTCAATTCCGGTCGTACACCTGGCAGATGTTCGTGCACCCGGGCACGCCGGTCGGCCTGAAGATCGCGGCGCGGGGCGCGGGCGGCGCGCTGGTGCGCACGCCGCTCGCCCTCGCCGAGCTCAAGCTGGCCATCCAGACGGACGTGATCACACCGAGAAGCTGAGGCGCTGGGTCAGGGCGCCGCACCGGGCCGGTCCGCCCGATGCGCTCGGTGTGCTCTATGTGCTCGCTGTGCCGGGTGTGCCGGGTGTGCTCGATGTGCGTGTACTGCTCGTGGTGCCGCTCGTTGCGCTCATGCCGCTCACGCCGCTCATGCCGAGACGAGGATCTTGGTCAGCCGGGCGCCGGCCAGGGACTGGGGGGTGAGGACGGGGCGTGGCACCACGATGCCGCAGTCTGCGCACACCGGTCCTGACGAAGGCTTATGCGGGAGGTCCTGCTTCCACAGGAGCGTGGAGCCGGTGCACACGGGGCAGCCCGTGCCGGGCTCGCGCTCAAGGGCGGAGATCAGCCGGCGGAGGACTTCCGCGAGGGGTTCCGTGGGATGCACCGACGGGTCGTCACACCAGGCGACACCGCAGCCGCCCCAGGTGAGCCGGTGCCAGTCGTCGACCGTGCCCGGTCTGCGGAGCCCGCCGTGCTTCTCCTTGCGGCGGCGCTCCGCGAACTGGGACTCGTACGCGAGCCAGACAGCCCGCGCCTCCTCGAGTTCGTCGAGCGCGGCCGTCAGCCGCGCCGGCTCGGGGGACCGGTCCTCGGGATCGAACCCGGCTCGCGAGCACAGGTGGTCCCAGGTCGCTCGGTGCCCATAAGGGGCAAACCGCTCAAGGCACTTGCGCAGCGAGTACCGCCGCAGTGCCAGATCGTTGCGCGGGTCGCGCGCCTGTCTCGCCAGACTCCGGAATCCGGCCATCGCCCTGCACCTCCGTCACACGTACATGTACTTCGGCGTCGTCGTCGAACGGACGTCGTCGAATAGACGTATCGACACTCGATTCGGATCCCTTTTCACCCATCCGATTTCCGATGTGATTCGGCATCGGCATCGCGTGGGGCGGACGCGCCCGCCAGGGGCGCGTGTGGTGATTCCGAAAAGGTGACGGTTGTTCATCTTCTGTGGGTGGCGTACCGACGGTAACCTCCGGGCCAACATCGTCGGGAGGACCAGAATGCGACGGCGCACGCCACGCACCACCCAGCACAGAAGTCTTCGTAAAACTCTTACCGGCACGGCCGCCGTCGCGGTATTCGTCCTCACGGCGGGGCTGTTGTCCCCGGCCGGTCAGGCGTCCGCCGCGGAGCCGGCACCGGCCACCGATTACTGCGGTCATCAGTGCGCGGACATCCTGCCGCCCGGCGCCAACGGCAGCGCCACGCTGATGGAGATCCTCGGCCACCGCCTCTTCGGCACGCAGCCCCGTCACGCCGACGATCAACTCGGCCCCTACGACGCGCTGTCCAGCGGATATCCGTCACTGACGGACGACACGCTCACCAAGTTCTTCAACGACTCCTCCTTCGGGGTCCCCGATGGTCAGGTCGGATCCGTCACACGCCCCCGTGCAGATGTGACCATCACCCGTGACAAGAAGAACGGCGTACCCCACGTCAAAGGTTCCACGCGCTACGGAACGGAATTCGGCGCCGGCTACGCCGCAGGTCAGGACCGCCTCTGGCTGATCGACCTGTTCCGGCACATCGGCCGCGGCGAGCTGACGTCGTTCGCGGGCGGCGCCGTCGCCAACCAGGGACTCGAGCAGGAGTTCTGGCCGCAGGCCCCGTACACGGAGCAGGACCTGGAGAAGCAGGTCGAGTACATCCGGACCACCCAGGGCCCCCGCGGCAAGCAGGCCATGGACGACGCGCAGGCCTACATCGACGGCCTCAACGCCTACCGCGTGCAGGCGCACAACGGGCGCTACTTCCCCGGCGAGTACGACCTGACCGGCAAGATCGACCCCATCACCAACGCCGGCGACATCCAGCCGTTCAAGGTGACCGACATGATCGCGCTCGCCTCGGTCGTCGGCGGCCTCTTCGGAGGCGGCGGCGGGGGAGAGGTCGACCAGGCCCTCTCGCTCCTGTCGGCGCAGCAGAAGTACGGCGTCGAGCGCGGCACCAAGGTCTGGGAGTCCTTCCGCGGCCGCGACGACCCCGAGGCCGTGACGACCATCCACGACGGCACGCGCTTCCCCTACGGCGCCAAGCCGAAGGTCGCGCGCGGCGAGGCGCTCCCCGACAAGGGCAGCGTCGTCCGCGAGCCCCTCGTGTACGACCGTCAGGGCTCCGCCAAGCCGTCCCAGGCGACCCAGAAGGCGCCGGTCAAGGCCCCCGCCAGGCTCAAGCCGCTCCAGGGCATGTACGACAAGGGCGTCCTGCCCCCGGACACGTTCAAGAACACGGCGTCCAAGAAGGGCATGTCCAACGCCCTCCTCGTCTCGGGCAAGCACACCGCGTCCGGCCACCCCGTCGCCGTGTTCGGCCCGCAGACCGGCTACTTCGCCCCGCAGCTGCTGATGATGCAGGAGCTCCAGGGCCCGGGAATCAGCGCCCGAGGGGTCTCCTTCGCGGGCGTCGGCATGTACATCCAGCTCGGCCGCGGCCAGGACTACGCGTGGTCGGCGACCTCGGCGGGCCAGGACATCACGGACACGTACGCCGTCCAGCTCTGCGAGCCCGGTGGCGCCAAGCCCACCAAGCAGTCCACGTACTACCTCTTCCACGGCACCTGCACGCCGATGGAGAAGCTGGAGCGCACCAACTCCTGGAAGCCGACCATCGCCGACTCCACGGCGGCCGGCTCCTACCGGATGCAGGTCTTCCGCACCAAGTACGGCATCGTCACGCACCGCGCCACCGTCGGCGGCAAGCCCGTCGCCTACACCTCGCTGCGCTCGACGTACCGCCACGAGGCCGACTCCATCATCGGCTTCCAGATGCTGAACGACCCGACGTACGTCAAGAACGCCGCGACGTTCGAGAAGGCCGCCCAGCACATCAGCTACGCCTTCAACTGGTTCTACGCCGACTCGCGTGACATCGCGTACTACAACAGCGGCGCCAACCCGGTGCGCGCCGACGGCGTCGACGCCTCCTTCCCGGTCAAGGCCGAGAAGGCCTACGAGTGGCGGAACTTCGACCCGGCGGACAACACCGCCGCGTACACCCCGCCCACCCAGCACCCGAACTCGCTGAACCAGGACTACTACGTCTCCTGGAACAACAAGCAGGCCAAGGGCTTCGGCGCCGCCAACTTCAGCCTCGGCGCCGTGCACCGCGTCAACCTGCTCGACGACCGCGTGAAGAAGCTCGTCGCCGAGGGCGGCGTCACCCGCGCCTCGCTCACCCAGGCCATGGAGGAGGCCGCCGTCACCGACCTGCGCGGCGAGCAGGTGCTCCCCGAGATCCTCAAGGTCGTCCGCAGCAAGCCGATCGAGGACCCGGCCCTGAACAAGGCCGTGCAGGAGCTGGAGGACTGGCGCAAGGCGGGTGCCCAGCGCAACCAGAGCTACGCCGGTTCGCACCACTACCCGCACGACGACGCCATCCGCATCATGGACGCCTGGTGGCCGCTCCTGGTGAAGGCCGAGTTCGAGCCCGGTCTCGGCACCGACCTGTACCAGGCGCTCGGCGGCGAGTTGCCGATCGACGAGTCCCCGTCCGCGGGCCACGGCCCGACCGGCTCCCACGCCGGATCGGCCTTCCAGTACGGCTGGTGGGGCTACGTCGACAAGGACCTGCGCACGGTCCTCGGACAGCCGGTCAAGGGCAAGCTCGGCGCCACGTACTGCGGCGGCGGCAAGCTCAGCACCTGCCGTGACGCACTCCTCGCCACGCTCGTGCAGGCCGTCGCGAAGCCCTGGAAAGAGGTCTACCCGGGCGACGACCTGTGCAAGGCCGGCGACCAGTGGTGCGCGGACACCATCAACCACCGCGCGCTCGGCGGCATCACGCACCGCAACATCCAGTGGCAGAACCGTCCCACCTACCAGCAGGTCGTCGAATTCCCGGCGCACCGGCCGTAGTTGATAGACCTCATGGGCCGCGCTCCAGGGCGTGGCCCATGAGGTTCAGCCGAGTTCGCGCTCCCGCGTCTCCGGCAGGGCCAGGACGCACAGCAGGGACACGACGGCCATCGCGCTGACGTACCAGCCCACCGAGGACGAGCCGAACGAGCTCTGCAGCCGCGTCGCCACCAGCGGCGCCACCGCACCCCCGAGCACCCCGCCCAGGTTGTACGCGAACGAGGCCCCGGAGTAGCGCACGCGCACCGAGAACAGCTCGGGCAGATACGCGCCCATCGGCCCGTACACGACACCCATGCAGAACAGCGCCCCGCCCAGGGCGAGCGCGATCAGAACGGGCTGCCCGGTGTCGAGAAGCGGGAAGAGGACGAAGCCCCAGACGACAGCGAGCCCCGTACCGGCCAGGACGAGCCTGCGGCGCCCGCCCGCGTCGGAGCGGGTCGCGGCGAGCCAGGTGCCCGCCGCGAGGAAGAGGCACGCGACGAGCGAGACCGCGAGCATCGTGTTCCGGGGGATCCCGAGCGTCGTCGTGCCGTAGGCGAGGCTGTACGTGGTGGCCGTGTAGAACAGTCCGTACGCGACGACCATGCCGCCCGCGCCGAGCAGGATCTCCTTCGGATGGCGCCGGAAGACCTCGAGCGCGGGCGCCCTGCTGGCCTCCTGATCACGCATCACCTTCGCGAAGACGGGCGTCTCGCTGATCCTCAGCCGGACGAAGAGGCCGACGGCGACGAGCAGGAACGAGAGCAGGAACGGGACACGCCAGCCCCACGAGTGGAACGCCCGGTCGTCGAGCGTCGTCGACAGGACCCAGAAGATGCCGGTCGCCGCGAAGAAGCCGACGGAGGGCCCGAGTTGGGGGAACGCGGCGAACAGTCCGCGCCGGCCGCGCGGCGCGTGTTCCACGGCGAGCAGCGCCGCCCCGCCCCATTCGCCGCCCAGGCCCACGCCCTGAAGGAAGCGCAGCAGCACGAGCAGCACGGGTGCCCACACGCCCAGCGTGGCGTAGCCCGGCAGGAGTCCGACGCACGCCGTCGACAGGCCCATCAGCAGCAGCGACGCGACCAGGACCGACTTGCGGCCGATCCGGTCGCCGAAGTGGCCGAAGACCAGCGAGCCGATCGGGCGGGCCGCGAACGCGACGGCGTACGTCGAGAAGGAGGCGAGGGTGGCGTTGAGGGGCGAGAGGTTCGGGAAGAAGGCCTCGTTGAGGACGAGCGCGGCGGCCGTTCCGTAGATGTAGAAGTCGTAGAACTCGATGGCCGTGCCGATGAAGCTCGCGACGGCCACCCGGCGCAGGCTCTCCTGAGAGCCCTGCGCCGGGTCGGTTTCCGTGGTGTTTTTCCTGGTCGATTCGTCTTTGAGCACGAGCTGCACTGTGGTTGTCCGTGTACGGTGCAGTCAACATCCGGGACGCTCGGTCCCGGATCGCGAGACGCCCCAAGTCGTGTGCCAGGTACGTCACTTGTACGTGAGGTACCGGCTCCGCACCTTGCGGAACGCGGTCAGCTCGTCCTGCCAGCCCGCGACCACCTCATCGGTGGAAGCCCCCGCGTCGATCATCGTCCGCACCCGGGTCGACCCCGTGAGCTTGTCGATCCAGTTGTCCGAACGCCAGGCGAAGTCCTTCCAGACCTTCTTCGCCGTGACGAGCAGCGCGACACCGGTACGCACAGGGTCGTACGCGGCCCGGTCCCTGACGTGGATCTGCACCCCGCCGATCGTCTTGCCCTGGAACTTGGAGAACGTCGGCGCGAAGTACGCCTCACGGAAGTCGACGCCGGGCAGGGCGAGTTCATTGGCGGCGGCGGCCCAGCGGCCGTCGACGCCTTCCGCGCCGAGCAGTTCGAACGGGCGGGTCGTGCCCCGGCCCTCGGAGAGGTTCGTCCCCTCGAACAGACAGGTGCCCGAGTACACGAGGGCGGTGTCGGCGGTCGGCATGTTCGGGCTCGGCGGCACCCACGGCAGACCCGAGGCGTCGTAGAAGTCCCGCCGCTTCCAGCCCGTCATCGTGACCGACTCCAGGTCCACGGGCTTCGCCAGGTACTCGCCGTTGAACAGGCGCGCCAGCTCCGTGACCGTCATCCCGTGGGCCTGCGAGATCTCGCGCCGCCCGACGAACGTCGCGAACTCCTTGTGCAGCACGGGCCCGTAGGCACCGCGCCCGGTCACCGGGTTCGGCCGGTCCAGCACCACGAACCGCTTCCCGGCGAGCTGCGCGGCCTCCATGCAGTCGTACAGGGTCCAGATGTACGTGTAGAAACGGGCGCCCACGTCCTGGATGTCGAAGACGACCGTGTCGACGCCGGACGCGGTGAAGGCGTCGGCGAGCGGCTGACCGCTCTTCAAGTAGGTGTCGTAGACGGGCAGTCCGGTCGCCGGGTCGTCGTAGCGGCCCTCCGAACCGCCCGCCTGCGCGGTGCCCCGGAAGCCGTGCTCGGGCCCGAACACGGCGGTCAGCCGCACGCGTTCGTCGGCGTGCATCACGTCGACGATGTGCCGGACGTCGCGGGTGACGCCGGTCGGGTTGGTCACGACGCCGACCTTCTGGCCGGCGAGCATCCGGTACCCGTCGTCCGCGAGCCGCTCGAAGCCGGTGCGCAGCCGGCCGCCGTCCTTGTCGGAGTCGTCCTGGGCGTTCGAGACATCCGTAGCGCTCGTGGCACTTGCCGGGGACGCCATGCCCACCGCGGTGGCGGTGGTGGCGGCGAGCAGGCTCCGTCGGGACACGTTCATGTGGTGACCTCCGTGGTGGCGGAAGGTGGCATGTGCGCGCACGCTAGCGTGCGGCGGGCCGTCGGGGAACGAAGCCGGACGCCGACACCTCTTCCACTGGTCTGACCGACTGCTTAGTCTGTGACCGGAGCCGAGCCGTTCGATGCCGAGTCGAGGGAGACCGTTCGTGGACAGCCTGCAGGGCACAGGGGTCGTCGTCACCGGGGCGGGAGGCGGTATCGGAGCCGCGCTCGCCCGCCGTTTCGCCGCCTCCGGAGCGCGCGTCGTCGTGAACGACCTGGACGCGGGGAAGGCCAAGGCGGTCGCGGACGAGATCGGCGCGAGAGCGGTGCCGGGCGACGCGTCCGAGATCGTCGCCGAGGCCGTGGACGCCCTGGACGGCACCGTCGACATCTACTGCGCCAACGCGGGCCTAGCCTCCGGCGGCACCGAGGCCGCCGACGAGCAGATCTGGGCCGACGCCTGGGACGTCAACGTCATGGCCCACGTCCGTGCCGCGAAAGCACTCCTGCCCGGCTGGCTGGAGCGCGGCAGCGGCCGTTTCGTCTCCACCGTCTCCGCCGCGGGCCTGCTGACGATGGTCGGCGCCGCCCCGTACAGCGTGACCAAGCACGGCGCGTACGCCTTCGCCGAATGGCTCTCCCTCACCTACCGCCATCGCGGGATCAAGGTCCACGCGATCTGCCCGCAGGGCGTGCGGACGGACATGCTCACCGCCGCCGGATCCGCCGGGGAACTCGTTCTCGCGCCGACCGCGATCGAGCCCGAGGACGTCGCCGAAGCGCTCTTCGCGGGCATGGCGGAGGAGCGTTTCCTGATCCTGCCGCACCCCGAGGTCGCCGGATACTACGAGGCCAGGGCCGCGTCACCCGACCGCTGGCTGTCGAACATGAACCATCTCCAGCAGAAGTGGGAGGCCGTCCAGAAGTGAGCACCTCGATCTACGCGGCCCGGCCCTGGCTCGGGCAGCTCTCCGATGCCCAGCGCGCCCCCGTCACCCCGGCGGACTCCGTGCTCCACGCCTTCCGCGCCGCCCTGCGCACGGCCCCCGACCGCACCGCCGTCACCTACTTCGACGGCCGCCTCAGCTACCGGGAACTCGACGAGCTCAGCGACTCCGTCGCCGGACACCTCGCCGCACGCGGCCTGGAGCGCGGCGACCGGGCCGCCCTCATGCTCCAGAACTCCCCGCACTTCGTGATCGCCCTGCTCGGCGCCTACAAGGCGGGCGCGACCGTCGTCCCCGTCAACCCGATGTACAAGTCGGGCGAGGTCAGCCACGTCCTGCACGACGCCGACGTGTCCGCCCTGATCTGCTCCGACCGCGCCTGGGACGAGTACCTGCGAGAGACGGCGGCCGACTCGCCCGTACGGATCGTGCTCACCGCCTGCGAGCTCGATCTGCAGACGCGGAACGACGAACGGGTCCTGAAGTTCGCGCGCGTGGAGCCTCCGGCCGACGACGCGGACGACCTTCTGGCGGTCGCCCGGCTCGGGCACGCCGCCCCCGAAGGCCGCGATCCGGGCCCGGACGACATCGCCCTCATCAGCTACACCTCCGGCACCAGCGGCACCCCCAAGGGCGCCATGAACCTGCACCGGAACATCACGTACAACGCCGAGCGCCAGCGCGTCGGGCTCGGCGTCCCGGAGGGCGGTACGTACTTCGCGCTCGCGCCGCTGTTCCACATCACCGGCACGGTCTGCGAGCTGGCGTCCTCCTTCGCGAACGCGGGCACCCTGGTCCTCGCCTACCGCTTCGAGGCCGGTGTCGTCCTGGACGCCTTCGCCGAGCACCGCCCGCACTACACCGTGGGCCCCTCGACCGCTTTCATGGCGCTCGCCGCCCACCCGGCCGCGACCCGCGACCACTTCGCGTCGTTCCAGTCGATCTCGTCGGGCGGCGCACCCGTGCCGCCCGCCCTGGTGGAGAAGTTCCGGGCCGCCTTCGGGCCGTACCTCCACAACGGCTACGGCCTCACCGAGTGCACCGCGCCCTGCGCCACCGTGCCGCCCGGCAAGGAGGCCCCCGTCGACCCCGCGTCCGGCACGCTCGCCGTCGGCGTCCCAGGACCCGAGAGCATCGTCCGGATCGTGGACGACCTCGGCCAGGAGGTGCCCTTCGGCCAACAGGGCGAGATCGCCGTCAGCGGCCCCCAGGTCGTGCCCGGCTACTGGAAGCGCCCCGACGCCACCGCCGAGTCCTTCCCCGACGGCGAACTGCGCACCGGTGACATCGGCTTCATGGACGCGAACGGCTGGCTCTACGTCGTCGACCGCAAGAAGGACATGATCAACGCCTCCGGCTTCAAGGTCTGGCCCCGCGAGGTCGAGGACGTCCTCTACACCCATGAGGCCGTCCGTGAGGCCGCCGTCGTCGGCGTGCCGGACCCGTACCGAGGAGAGACGGTCCGGGCGTACGTGAGCCTGCGTCCCGGCGCCACGGTGACCCCGGAGGAACTCACCGCGTACTGCGAGCAGCGGCTCGCCGCGTACAAGTACCCGCGCGAGGTGGAGATCCTGCCGGAGCTCCCGAAGACGACAAGTGGGAAGATCCTCCGACGGGAACTGCGTTCCCGCACACAGACGGACTGACAGACGGACTGACAGAGGGCTGATCGACAGGCCGATTGACAGGCCGCTCGGCAGACCGATCGCAGGAGAAAGGCAGGTGGCGGCAGTGCCCAGGACGACGGACCCGGACGGTACGCCCGTCCCCCAGAGGCTGCTCGCCGCCGCCACCCGGCTCTTCGCCGAGCGCGGGTACGACCGCACCTCGGTCCAGGAGATCGTCGAGGCGGCCGGCGTCACCAAGGGCGCGCTCTACCACTACTTCGGCTCCAAGGACGACCTGCTCCACGAGGTCTACGGGCGCGTGCTCCGCCTCCAGCAGGAACGCCTCGACGCGTTCGCGGACGCCGACGCGCCCGTGGAGCAGCGGCTGCGCGACGCCGCCGCCGACGTCGTCGTCACGACCATCGAGAACCTCGACGACGCGTCGATCTTCTTCCGCTCCATGCACCACCTCAGCCCCGAGAAGAACAAGCAGGTCAGGGCCGAACGGCGGCGCTACCACGAGCGGTTCAGGGCGCTGATCGAGGAGGGCCAGAAGACCGGCGTGTTCTCCACGGCCACGCCCGCCGACCTGGTCGTCGACTACCACTTCGGGTCCGTGCACCACCTCTCCACGTGGTACCGGCCGGGCGGCCCGCTCACCCCGCAGGAGGTCGCCGATCATCTGGCGGATCTGCTGCTGAGGGCGCTGCGCCCCTGACGACGGCCGGGCCGGAGGAGCGCCGGGTGGGAGTTTGTGCCGGCGTCACACCACCATCGCCGCCGCGAACGCGGCAAGCGCCAGCGAGCACGCCACCGCCGTGACAGCAGCGCCCCGGGTCAGCACCGGCGGGCGCGTCTCGTGCAGCGCCAGCTCACGGATCCGGCGGTGGGCCACCGCCAGGAACCCCAGCCACACCACGAAACACAGGGCCGCGGCCACCACATGCAGCGTGCCCGCGTCGCCGTGGAGCGTGGCCCTGGCCGCGAGGACCGCCGCCACGGTGCACGACAGGGTCGTCCGCCGCCACGCGAGCCGCGTCCGCTCGGGCTGGAGCCCGGGATCGCGCAGGACGGGCCGATCCCCGGCGCCTCCGGGCGGGCTGGTCACCCGGCCCACCCGGCCAGCACGACCACCACCATCGCAAGGGCCACCAGCGCCACGACCACGCTCAGCAAGGTCGGGAACCGGGAGACGGGCAGGTCCTCGCCCCGCCGCATCGCCCGCTCGCAGCGCACCCAGTGGCTCACGGCCCGCAACGCGCACAGCGCGCCCGCCGCGAGCAGCGCCAGGGCGAGGCCGACGCGCGCGGCCCAGCGCAGGTCCGGCAGGAACTGGTCCACGGCGAACCCGCCGCCGATCAGCGCGAGCGCCGTGCGCAGCCAGGCCAGGAACGTGCGCTCGTTGGCCAGCGAGAAGCGGTAATCGGGCGTCTCGCCCTCGTCCCGCACCCGCTCGGGCGCGAACCACAGGCGGACACTGCGCACAAATTCGATCACGGGCCGACCTTATCCGGCCTGGCCGGGCGCTCTCCCCGGGTCCGTGTCGGCTGCACGGAACGCCCGCAGCCGCTCGTACGCGTCGAACCCGTCCGGCACCCAGGGCCACTCGGGCAGCCGTCGCTCCAGCGCCTCCACGGTGAGGAAGTCATGCCACGCGACCTCCTCCACCTGGGGGTCCACGGGCAGCTCGCAGCGCACCTCGTACAGGTACGACCACCAGGTGCGGCCCGCCCCGTCGTCGTACAGGAACTTGAACAGGGGGGTCGGGCGGGGGAGGCCGGTGACGCCGAGTTCCTCCTCGGCCTCGCGCAGGGCCGCGTCGTCGTAGGACTCGCCGGCGCCCACGACGCCGCCGACGAACATGTCGTACATCGACGGGAACACCAGTTTCTGCGGGGTGCGGCGGTGCACGAAGACGCGGCCCTGGGCGTCGGTGGCCTGGATGAAGACGCACCGGTGCCGCAGGCCGCGTGCGTAGGCCTCGCCGCGCGGGGCCTGCCCGACCACCTGGTCGAGCTCGTCGACGATGTCGAGGATCTCCGCCGCGGGGTCCGGGGCGGCGCTGTCGCCGGGATCGGTCATGCGCCCACGAGAGTCGCCGGGATCGGTCATACGCCCATGGGAGTCACCGGGATCGGTCACGCGCCCATGGGAGTCGCCGGGATCGGTCACGCGCCCACGAGAGTCGCCGGGATCGGTCACGCGCCCACGAGAGTCACTGGGATCGGTCATGCGCCCATGAGATCAGACCTCGGCGCCTTCCCGGTCGTCTTCCCGGGGGCCCGTCGTGGGCATCGCGGGGTGCATCCCGAGGAACACGATCCCGGCCACGATCGCCGCGAGCCCCATGGCCTGCAAAGTGAGCGCCCCCGCGTCCGTGCGCAGTTGGTCGCCCATGAAACCGACCCCGCACGCGATGCCCGCCAGCGGCTGCGCGGCCGTCAGCGCGGGCAGCGACATCCGCAGCGGCGCCATCTCGAAGGCGCTCTGGACGAGGATCAGGCCCGTGACACCGAGGGCGACGACCCCGTACGGCTGCCAGCCCGTCAACAGCTCGGACCAGCCGCCCGCCGAGAACAGTTGCCCGCTCATCCGCGTCAGCGAGTCCTGGACGCCGTAAAGGAGCCCGGCCGCCACCGCCAGCAGGACCGGCGCCGAGCCGAGTCTGGACTTCTTCGCGTACGCCGTGAGCAGCAGGGCGAAGCCCACCATCACGCCGATGATGAGCCAGCGGCGCAGCGGATCACTGACCGCGACCCCGCTCTGTGGCTGGCCCGCCACGATGAACGCCGTCACCCCGCCCGCGAGCAGCAGCAGGCCCGACCAGCCCTGCCGGCCGAGCGGCTGGCGCGTCTGGTGGCGCGAGAGGGCGAGCGCGAACAGCAGATTGGTCGCGAGCAGTGGCTCGACCAGCGAGATCTCCCCGTTGCCCAGAGCTATCGCGCCGAGCACCATCCCGGCCACCATGAACCCGATGCCGAACAGCCAGCGCGGCACTTTCATGAGGTCGAGGAGCAGGCGCGGGGACAGGAAGTCGCCCAGCGGGGCGTGCTGCGCCGCGTTCTGCTGGAGCACGAATCCGATGCCGAGACAGAAGGCCGCGGAGACGGCGAGGACGAGTACGAGTACCGACACGCTGCGCACCTCGGGAACTGCAGGTATCAAGACCAGCCGTGGGCGGACCGTTTGCACGGGTGTAAAGCCGACGATAGCGCCCGATGCCAGGCGCTGCCGGGCGAGTACCCCGGCCGCCGAGGTTGACGCGGCCCACCCCCGAACCCAAGATCTGACCCACCGGTAACTTACGAGAGGGACGGACCCCCATGACGACGTACGACGCCGACGTGATCGTGATCGGGGCGGGCCTCGCCGGGCTCGCGGCGGTGGCGGAGCTGGCGGACGCGGGCCGCAAGGTGATCCTGCTCGACCAGGAGCCGGAACAGTCGCTCGGGGGCCAGGCCCACTGGTCGTTCGGCGGCCTCTTCTTCGTCGACTCGCCCGAGCAGCGCCGCCTGCGGATCAAGGACAGCCACGCCCTCGCGCTGCAGGACTGGATGGGCACCGCCGGCTTCGACCGCAAGGAGGACCACTGGCCGCGCAGGTGGGCCGAGGCGTACGTCGACTTCGCGGCGGGCGAGAAGCGGTCCTGGCTGCATGGGCAGGGCGTCCGGTTCTTCCCCGTCGTCGGCTGGGCGGAGCGCGGCGGCTACGACGCGAACGGGCACGGGAACTCGGTGCCCCGCTTCCACATCACCTGGGGGACCGGCCCCGGGCTCGTCGCCCCCTTCGAGCGCCGGGTCCGCGAGGGCGCCGCGCGCGGCCTCGTCGACATGCGCTTCCGGCACCGCGTCACCGGCCTGTCCCGCAGCGCCGGAGCCGTCGACACCGTCAGCGGCGAGATCCTCGAACCGTCGTCCATCGAGCGCGGCCAGGGCAGCAGCCGTACCGTCACCGGCTCCTTCGAGCTGCGCGCCCAGGCCGTGATCGTGACCTCCGGAGGCATCGGCGGCAACCACGACCTGGTCCGCGCCAACTGGCCCGAGCGCCTTGGCACCCCGCCCGAGAAGATGCTCTCCGGCGTGCCCGCGCACGTCGACGGCCTGATGCTCGGGATCGCGGAGGACGCCGGCGCGCACCTCATCAACCGCGACCGCATGTGGCACTACACCGAGGGCATCGAGAACTGGAACCCCATCTGGGCCAAGCACGGCATCCGCATCCTGCCGGGCCCGTCATCCCTCTGGCTCGACGCGCGCGGCGAGCGTCTGCCCGTACCGCTCTTCCCCGGCTTCGACACCCTCGGCACGCTCGACCACATCATGAAGACCGGGTACGGCTACACCTGGTTCGTCCTGAACCAGCGCATCATCGGCAAGGAGTTCACCCTCAGCGGCTCCGAGCAGAACCCCGACCTCACGGGCAAGTCGGTGCGCGGCGTCATCGAGCGGGCCCGCGCCGACGTGCCCGGACCGGTCAAGGCGTTCATGGACCACGGCGTCGACTTCGTCATCGAGAAGGACCTGTCCGCCCTGGTGCGCGGCATGAACGCCCTCGCCGAGCAGTCGGGTGGTCCGCTGATCGACGAGGACTCGCTGCGCCGTACGGTCGTCGGCCGCGACCGCGAGATCGCCAACCCGTTCACCAAGGACCTCCAGGTGACCGCCATCCGCGGCACCCGCAAGTTCCTCGGCGACCGCCTCATCCGCACCGCCGCCCCGCACCGCATCCTCGACCCGAAGGCGGGCCCGCTCGTCGCGGTGCGCCTCAACATCCTCACCCGCAAGTCCCTCGGCGGCCTGGAGACCGACCTCTCCTCCCGCGTCCTCACCGAGGGCGGCGAACCGCTGCCGGGCGTGTACGCGGCGGGGGAGGCGGCCGGGTTCGGCGGCGGCGGAGTGCACGGCTACCGCTCCCTCGAAGGCACGTTCCTCGGCGGCTGCCTCTTCTCGGGCCGCACGGCGGGGCGTGCTGCGGCGGCTGCGACGGGGTGAATCCGGTCTTGACGGCGCCCCGGGGCATCGGCTGCGGACCGGGGGAGTCCGCCTAGCGGTCACGGGTACGACGACGCCCACCCGCCTCCGTATTGCCGGAGTGCGGGTGGGCGTCAGCGTGTTCGTGCCGTATGAACCCGGCTAGATGACCAGCGACAGCAGCAGCACCAGGCCACCGGCGACCACCGAGATGATCGTCTCCATGATCGACCAGGTCTTGATCGTCTGGCCGACGCTCAGCCCGAAGTACTCCTTCACCAGCCAGAATCCCGCGTCGTTCACGTGGCTGAAGAAGAGCGAGCCCGCGCCGATCGCGAGGACGAGCAGGGCCGTGTGCGCGGTCGACATGTCGGCCGCGAGCGGCGCCACCAGACCGGCCGCCGAGACGGTCGCGACCGTGGCCGAGCCCGTGGCGAGGCGGATGATGACCGCGATCAGCCACGCGAGGAGCAGGGCCGGGATCGCCCAGCTCTTGGAGATGTCCAGGATCATCTGGCCGACACCGGAGTCGACGAGGACCCCCTTGAAGCCACCGCCCGCGCCGACGATCAGCAGGACACCCGCGATCGGGGCGAGCGACTTGTCGACGGTGGTGGAGAGCCGGTCCTTGGTGAACCCGGCCGCGCGGCCCAGCGTGAACATACCGACGATCACGGCCGCGAGCAGGGCGATCAGCGGCGAGCCGATGACGTCGAAGACGCGCTGGACGGAGTCCGTGGGCTTGTCGACGACGATGTCGACGAGCGCCTTGGCGAGCATCAGGACGACGGGAAGCAGGATCGTGGCGACGGCGGCACCGAAGCTGGGACGCTTCTCCAGGTCGTCGGTCGCCCGGCCCGGGATCATCTTGTCGGGGGCCTGGACGTCCACCCAGCGGGCGGCGACCTTGGAGAACAGCGGGCCGGCGATGATCACGGTGGGTATCGCCACGAGGACACCCAGGGCGAGCGTGATGCCGAGGTTGGCCTTGACCGCGTCGATCGCGACGAGCGGGCCGGGGTGCGGCGGGATCAGACCGTGCATCACGGACAGGCCGGCGAGGGCCGGGATGCCGATCCGCATCAGCGAGTAGTTGCCGCGCTTGGCGACCATCAGGACGACCGGGATCAGCAGCACGATGCCGACCTCGAAGAACAGCGGCAGACCGATCACCGAGGCGATCAGGACCATCGCCCACGGCATGGCGCGCCCGCCCGCCTTGGCGAGGATCGTGTCGACGATCTGGTCGGCGCCACCGGAGTCGGCGAGCAGCTTGCCCAGGATCGCCCCGAGCGCGATCAGCACACCCACGCCGGCGACCGTGGCGCCCAGGCCGGTGGTGAAGCTGACGATGACCTTGTCGAGCGGGGCGCCGGCGACGGCGCCCAGGGCCAGTGAACCGATGGTCAGCGCGAGAAAGGCGTGGACCCGGAACTTCGTGATGAGCAGGACGATGACAGCGATGCCCGCGAGGACGGCGATCCCGAGCTGGGCGTGGCCAGCGGAGGTGATCGGTGCTACGGGGTCCGCTGCCAGCATCTCGACGCTGAGACTGGTCACGGCTGTTTTCCTTGGTGTGGGTGGGGACTTCGGGTACTTCTGGGGGTTGCCGGCTGAGCTACCGGTCGAGGCCGGCGAGGGCCTGGACGGCCCGCTCCGTGATCTCCTCGGGGCTGCCCGACACATCGACGGCGACGCCCGCCTCGTCCGCCGCGAGCGGCTGGAGCGTGGCGAACTGCGAGTCGAGCAGGGCCGTGGGCATGAAGTGGCCCTGGCGGTGCGACATCCGGTCCTCGATGAGCTCGCGTGAACCGGTGAGGTGGACGAACACGACTCCCGGGGCCTCGGCCCTGAGCCGGTCGCGATAACTCCGCTTCAGCGCGGAGCTGCTCACGACACCGCCGAGCCCCGCCCGCCCGTGCGCCCACGCGCCGATGGCGTCGAGCCACGGCCACCGGTCGTCGTCGGTGAGGGGCGTGCCGGCGGACATCTTGGCGATGTTCGCCGCCGGGTGGAAGTCGTCGCCCTCGGCGTACGGGACGCCGAGCCGGTCCGCGAGCAGGGGGCCGATCGTGGTCTTGCCGGTCCCTGCCACGCCCATGACTACGACGACGTGGGGGGTCCGTCGTGCGTTCATCGCGTCCTCGCTGTCTTCGTCGACATCGCTGTGTCACGCCACTGAAACCTAAATGGTCGGACAAATTCAAGATAGTGTGACGCAAAAGTCTGACTTTTTATTCCGTCGGTCCGGCTCGTAGGCTGACGCCATGACCACACAGGGCCGGGGGCTCCACGCCCACGTACTGGAGAACCTCGGCCTCGCCATCACCGCGGGGGAGTTCCCTTCGGGCAGCGTGCTGCGCACCGACGAGCTGGCCCAGCGCTACGAGGTCTCGCGCTCCGTCATGCGCGAGGCCGTACGGGTCCTGGAGTCGATGCACCTCGTGGAGTCCCGGCGCCGGGTCGGCGTGACCGTACGGCCCGCGCAGGAGTGGAACGTCTACGACCCGCAGGTCATCCGCTGGCGCCTGGCCGGCGCCGACCGGCCGCGCCAGCTGCGCTCCCTGACCGTGCTGCGGTCCGCCGTCGAGCCGGTCGCCGCCGGACTCGCCGCGAGGAACGCCACGGCCGAGCAGTGCGCGGCGCTCACCGAGTGCGCGCTCGGCATGGTCGCCACGTCACGCGGCCAGCAGCTGGAGGCGTACCTCGTCCACGACATCGAGTTCCACCGGGTCGTCCTGAACGCGTCGGGCAACGAGATGTTCGCCCGGCTCGGCGACGTGGTCGCCGAGGTCCTCGCGGGCCGTACGCACCATCAGGTCATGTTCGAGGACCCGGACCCGGCGGCCGTGTCCCTGCACGTGAGTGTGGCCGAGGCCGTCCGCGAGCGGGACGCGGCCCGCGCGGAGGAACTCACGCGCGAGATCGCGATGGGCGCGCTCGACGAGCTGGACATCCTCGCGCCCTGAACTGCCCCCATGCCGGGGGGCTTACTCGATGAAGTCGCCGTCCACGTACACCCAGGCGCCGTCGACGCGCGTGAAGCGGCTGCGCTCGTGCAGTGAGCCGGGGTGTCCGCCGTCGGTGTAGCGGGCCCGGAACGTCACGGTGCCGGTGGAGTGGAAGGCGGACCCCTCGGTCGTCTCCAGGATCTCCAGGCCGGTCCAGCGCATCCCGTCGTCGAAGGTGATGACCGGCGGCCGGGTCGCCGAGTGCCACGTCCGCAGCAGGTACGCCGCGTCCTTGCGGACGAAGGCGCAGTAGCGGGAGCGCATCAGGGCCTCGGCGGTCGGGGCGTTCGCCGAACCGGAGTGATAGCGGCCGCAGCAGGCGTCGTACGTGGCGGGGAGCCCGCAGGGGCAGGTGGCGGGGGCGGCGGGGCGGCGTGACATGCGGATGATTCAACCAGCCCGCGCTCACCCACCCACGTTGGGCCCGGCGTCGCCGCTACGCCTGATCCGCCCTGAACGCCGCCGGCGTCACCCCCGTGTGCTGCACGAAGAACTTCGAGAAGTTCGCCGAGTCGGGGAAGCCCACCGCCACGCCGATCCGCCCGACCGGCAGTTCGGTGTGCGCGAGCAGCCGCTTGGCCTCCAGGATCACGCGCCGGTCGATGAAGCCCTTCGGCGTCTGGCCGGTCGCCGCCCGCACGGCCCGGACGAGGGTGCGCCGCGAGTACCCGAGCCCGTCCGCGTACGCGCTCACGCTGTGGTTCGTGGGGAAGCCCTGTTCGACGGCGTCCCGGAACCGCGTGAACGTCGTCCCGGCCAGAGGCACCGCGCTCCCGCTGTCGGCCGAGGTCGCGGCGACGTGCGCGACGCGCAGCAGCAGCGCCGTGAGCGAGTGCCGCAGCACGGTCGTGTGCAGGCTCAGCGGCAGCGTCGTCGTGTCGAGGTACTCGCGCTGGAGCTGGGCGAGGGAGGCTTCCAGGGCATCCAACTGTGCTGCGCCGGGCCGGAGTTGGGGAGGCTGGTCGTAGCGGTAGAGGCCGGTCGCCTCCACCGTGGCGCGGGGCAGGAACCCGGGCTGCATGGACAGCGCCGTGCCCACGTACGGGTCCGTGCGGGAGAACCGGTGCACCTGCCCCGGCCTGATCCACAGAATCTCGCCCGCCCGCATCTCGTACTCGGTGAAGTCGACCATGTGCCGGACCGGGCCCTCGCGGAAGAACAGCAGCACGTGGAACTCGATGCGGTGCACGCGGCGGGTCGTGCCGATGTCGCGCCAGGGCCCCTCGGCTCCCATCGGGCCGACCTGGATGCCGACGCCCGAGACGCTGGCGCGCGGGTCGAACGGATAGGTCCGGATGGGCTCGGTCGTGTGCCGGTCGTCCGCCATGTCCCCTTCGTCGTCCCCTCGCTGTCCCTCTCGCCCCGAGCGCGGGTGCACCCGATCGCCCCCAACACGTGCGCACCCCGAGCGCGCGTGCCGTCTGAGCGCGCGTGTCCCACTTTCACCGAATGCTGGCGCAGCCGCACCTGGCCGCGATTAAGTATGACCTTTAATTTGGTGAACGTTCGGCCTGATGTTCTCGGCCCGCAGTCTTCAGGACTTAGGGCTGACGAAGGGTGAACGCCGACGGGCAGACGAGCAACGCGAAGGGCTGATCGACATGAGCACGCACTCCCACGGAACCTTCGAGTGGACCGACCTCGACCGGCGCGCCGTCGACACCGCGCGGCTGCTCGCGGCCGACGCCGTGCAGCAGGTGGGCAACGGTCACCCGGGCACCGCGATGAGCCTGGCCCCCGCCGCGTACACGCTCTTTCAGAAGGTGATGCGGCACGACCCCGCCGACCCGGAGTGGACCGGCCGCGACCGTTTCGTCCTGTCCCCGGGCCACACCAGCCTGACCCTCTACACCCAGCTCTTCCTCTCCGGCTACGAGCTGGAGCTCGACGACCTCAAGGCCTTCCGCACCCACGGCTCGAAGACCCCCGGCCACCCCGAGTACGGCCACACCGCGGGCGTCGAGACGACGACCGGGCCGCTCGGCCAGGGCGTCGCCAACGCCGTCGGCATGGCGATGGCCGCCCGCTACGAGCGCGGCCTGTTCGACCCCGAGGCCCCCGAGGGCGAGAGCCCCTTCGACCACACCATCTGGGCGATCGTCTCCGACGGCGACCTGGAGGAGGGCATCTCCGCCGAGGCCTCCTCCCTCGCCGGCCACCAGAAGCTCGGCAACCTCGTCTTCGTCTACGACGACAACCACATCTCCATCGAGGGCGACACCGCCACCGCCTTCTCCGAGGACGTCCTCAAGCGGTACGAGGCCTACGGCTGGCACGTCCAGCGCATCGAGCCCAAGCCCGACGGCGACACCGACGTACACGCCCTGTACGAGGCCCTGACCACGGCGAAGGCCGAGACGGAGCGCCCGTCCATCATCGCGATGCGCACGATCATCGCCTGGCCCGCCCCGAACGCGCGGAACACCGAGGGCTCCCACGGCTCCGCCCTCGGCGCCGACGAGATCGCCGCCACCAAGCGCGTCCTCGGCTTCGACCCGGAGAAGACCTTCGACGTCGCCGCCGACGTCCTCGCCCACACCCGAACGGCCCTGGACCGGGGCGCCGACGCGCACACCGAGTGGGACAAGCGTCTGGGCGAATGGCGCACGGCCGAGCCCGAGCGCTCCGCCCTCCTCGACCGCGTCCTCGCCGGCCGCCTCCCCGAGGGCTGGGAGCAGGCACTCCCCACCTTCGAGGCAGGCACGAAGGTGGCCACGCGCGCCGCCTCCGGCAAGGTCCTCCAGGCACTCGGCCCGGTCGTCCCCGAGCTGTGGGGCGGCTCCGCCGACCTCGCCGGATCGAACAACACGACCATCGACAAGGCCAGTTCGTTCCTCCCCAAGGGCAACCCGCTGCCGGAGGCCGACCCCTACGGCCGCACGATCCACTTCGGTATCCGCGAGCACTCGATGGCCGCCGAGATGAACGGCATCGCGCTGCACGGCAACACCCGGATCTACGGCGGCACGTTCCTCGTCTTCTCGGACTACATGCGCAACGCCGTCCGCCTCTCCGCGCTCATGCAGCTGCCGGTCACGTACGTCTGGACCCACGACTCGATCGGCCTCGGCGAGGACGGCCCCACGCACCAGCCCGTCGAGCACCTCGCGTCACTGCGCGCCATCCCGGGCCTCAACATCGTCCGCCCGGCCGACGCCAACGAGACCGCGATCGCCTGGCGCGAGATCCTGCGCCGCGGCTCCGACCAGCCCGCCCCGCACGGCCTCGCGCTCACCCGCCAGGGCGTGCCCACGTACGAGGCCAACGAGCAGGCGGCGAAGGGCGGTTACGTCCTGCGCGAGGCGTCCACCGACACCCCCGAACTCGTCCTCATCGCGACCGGCTCCGAGGTGCACCTCGCCGTAGAGGCCCGCGAACTCCTGGAGGCCGAGGGGATCGGAACGCGGGTCGTGTCGATGCCGTCCGTCGAGTGGTTCGAGGAGCAGCCGCAGGACTACAAGGACAGCGTCCTGCCGCCGTCCGTCAAGGCACGCGTCGCCGTCGAGGCCGGCATCGGCCTGACCTGGTACCGCTACGTCGGCGACGCCGGCCGCATCGTCTCCCTGGAGCACTTCGGCGCCTCCGCCGACGCCGCCACGCTCTTCGCCGAGTTCGGCTTCACCGCCGAGAACATCGCAGCGAAGGCCCGCGAATCCCTCACCGCGGCCCGCGCCTGAGCAGCCCGTAAGCCTCAAGAACACTCCGTACGCCGAAAGAAGCTGAAGAAGACCATGAGCAACGCCACCTCCCCGTCGCCCCTCAAGTCCCTCTCCGACGAAGGCGTTTCCATCTGGCTGGACGACCTGTCCCGCAAGCGCATCACCTCCGGCAACCTCGCCGGACTCATCGAGAAGAGCCACGTCGTCGGCGTCACGACGAACCCCTCGATCTTCCAGGCGGCCATCGGCTCCGGCGAGGGTTACGAGGAGCAGCTCGCCGACCTCGCCACCCGCAAGGTCACCGTCGACGAGGCCGTCCGCATGATGACCACGGCCGACGTCCGTGCCGCCGCCGACATCCTGCGCCCCGTCTACGACTCGACCGACGGGCGTGACGGCCGCGTCTCCATCGAGGTCGACCCGCGCCTCGCCCACGACACGGCCGCCACGATCGCCGAGGCCAAGCAGCTCGCCTGGCTGGTCGACCGCCCGAACGTCATGATCAAGATCCCGGCGACCGAGGCGGGCCTCCCGGCCATCACCGAGGTCATCGGCCTCGGCATCAGCGTCAACGTCACCCTGATCTTCTCCCTGGACCGCTACCGCGAGGTCATGGACGCGTACCTGGCGGGCCTGGAGAAGGCTCACGAGCGCGGCCTCGACCTCTCCACCATCCACTCCGTCGCCTCGTTCTTCGTCTCGCGCGTCGACGCCGAGATCGACAAGCGCCTCGCCAAGCTGGGCACCGAGGAGGCCACCGCCCTCAAGGGCAAGGCCGCCCTCGCCAACGCCCGCCTCGCCTACGAGGCCTACGAGCAGGTGTTCGGCTCAGCCCGAGCCACGGGTCTGGAAGCCGCCGGCGCCAACAAGCAGCGCCCCCTCTGGGCCTCGACCGGCGTCAAGGACCCGTCGTACAAGGACACCCTGTACGTCGACGAGCTGGTCGCGCCCGGCACCGTGAACACCATGCCGGAAGGCACCCTCCTCGCCACCGCCGACCACGGTGACATCCACGGCGACGCCGTCACCGGCACGTACGACGCCTCGCGCGCCGAGATCGCCGCCGTCGAGAAGCTCGGCATCTCCTACGACGAGGTCGTGCAGCAGCTCGAGGACGAGGCCGTCACCAAGTTCGAGATCGCGTGGAACGACCTGCTCGACGCCGTCACCGCGCGCCTCCAGGGGGCCGAGTCCAAGTGACCGCCACCGCTTGGCAGAACCCGCTCCGCGACCCCCGTGACCGCCGCCTCCCGCGCGTCGCGGGTCCCTCGGGGCTCGTCATCTTCGGCGTCACCGGCGACCTCTCCCGCAAGAAGCTGATGCCCGCCGTCTACGACCTCGCCAACCGCGGACTGCTCCCGCCGGGCTTCTCACTCGTCGGCTTCGCCCGCCGCGAGCGGGAGGACCAGGACTTCGCCCAGGTCGTCCACGACTCCGTACGCGAGCACGCGCGTACGCCGTTCCGCGAGGAGGTCTGGCAGCAGCTCGCCGAGGGGATGCGCTTCATCCCCGGCGACTTCGACGACGACACCGCGTTCAAGCAGCTCCGCGAGGCCGTCGACGAACTCGACGCCGAGCGTGGCACCAGCGGCAACTACGCCTTCTACCTGTCCGTACCGCCCAAGTTCTTCCCCCGGGTCGTGCGGCAGCTCAAGAAGCACGGCCTCGCGGACGCGCCCGAGGGTTCGTGGCGCCGCGCGGTCATCGAGAAGCCCTTCGGCCACGACCTCGCGAGCGCCCGCGAACTCAACGCGATCGTGCACGACGTCTTCGCCCCCGACCAGGTCTTCCGCATCGACCACTACCTCGGCAAGGAAACCGTCCAGAACATCCTGGCCCTCCGCTTCGCCAACCAGATGTACGAGCCGATCTGGAACCGCTCCTACGTCGACCACGTGCAGATCACCATGGCCGAGGACATCGGCATCGGCGGCCGCGCGGGCTACTACGACGGCATCGGCGCCGCCCGCGACGTCATCCAGAACCACCTCCTCCAGCTCATGGCCCTGACCGCCATGGAGGAACCGGCCGCCTTCGACGCCGAGTCGCTCCTCACCGAGAAGCTCAAGGTCCTCAAGTCCGTCCGGCTCCCCGACAACCTCGCCGCGCACACCGTCCGCGGCCAGTACGCGGCCGGCTGGCAGGGCGGCGAGAAGGTCCCCGGCTACCTCCAGGAGGACGGCATCGACCCGTCGTCCGGGACCGACACCTACGCGGCCGTCAAGCTTGAGGTCGACAACCGCCGCTGGGCCGGCGTCCCCTTCTACCTGCGCACCGGCAAGCGCCTCGGCCGCCGCGTCACCGAGATCGCCGTCGTCTTCCAGCGCGCGCCCCACTCCCCGTTCGACGGAGCGGCGACGGAGGAGCTGGGCCAGAACGCGATCGTCATCCGCGTCCAGCCCGACGAGGGCATGACCGTACGCTTCGGCTCGAAGGTCCCGGGTACGTCGATGGAGATCCGGGACGTGTCGATGGACTTCGCCTACGGCGAGTCCTTCACCGAGTCCAGCCCGGAGGCGTACGAACGGCTCATCCTGGACGTCCTGCTCGGCGACGCCAACCTCTTCCCCCGGACGGAGGAGGTGGAAGAGTCCTGGAAGATCCTCGACCCGGTCGAGGAGCACTGGGACACCCACGGCCGGCCGGCGCAGTACGCCTCGGGAAGCTGGGGCCCGAAGGAAGCGGACGAGATGCTCGCAAGAGACGGACGGAGCTGGCGCAGGCCATGAAGATCGACCTCACCGACACGACGGCAAGCAAGATCAACAAGGCGTTGGTGCAGGGCCGCAGGGCCATCGGCACCCCGGCCGTGGGCATGGTCCTCACGATGGTCATCGTGACGGACGAGGAGAACGCCCACGACTCCTTCAAGGCCGCCGAGGAAGCCTCCCGCGAGCACCCCTCACGCACCCTCGTCGTCATCAGGCGCCAGGCCCGCTCGCCCCGCGACCGCCAGGGCAACCGCCTCGACGCCGAGGTCCGCGTCGGCGCGGACGCCGGCACCGGCGAGACCGTGGTCCTCCGGATGTACGGCGAGGTCGGCAAGCACGCCGACTCCGTCGTCCTGCCGCTGCTGCTCCCGGACGCCCCCGTCGTCGTCTGGTGGCCCGTCGACGCCCCCGAGATCCCGGCCAAGGACCCCCTGGGCGCCCTCGCCCAGCGCCGCATCACCGACACGTACGCCGTCGAGCACCCGCTGGACGCACTCGCCGCCCGCGCCGCCTCGTACGCCCCCGGCGACACCGACCTCGCCTGGACCCGCCTCACCCCGTGGCGCTCCATGCTCGCCGCCGCCCTCGACCAGGCCCGCGAGAAGATCACCTCGGCGGCCGTCGAGAGCGAGGCCGAGAACCCTAGCGCCGAACTCCTCGCCCGCTGGCTGGGCGTCCGCCTCGGCGTCCCCGTCGAGCGCGTCACCACCGCCGGCCCGGTCGTCACCGCAGTCCGCCTCGGCACCACCCAGGGCGAGATCCGCATCGACCGCCCCGAAGGCCCCCTCGCCCAGCTCACCCTCCCCGGCCAGCCCCAGCGCACCCTCGCCCTGAAGGTCCGCAGCACCGCCGAACTGATCGCCGAAGAACTCCGCCGCCTCGACGCCGACGAGATGTACGCCGTAGCCCTCCGTGGCGACGGCAGCAAGGAGAGCGTTCACCATGCCTGACACGACCCCGCACCTCACGGACCGCCCCGAGTGGACGGCCCTGCGAAGCCACCGGGACGAGCAGCGCCAGGCCCACCTGCGCGACCTGTTCGCCACCGACCCCGGCCGCGCCGAGCGCTACACCGCCAAGGTCGGCGACCTGCACATCGACTACTCCAAGCACCTGATCACGGACGAGACCCTCGCCCTGCTCCGTCAACTGGCCACCGCCACGGACGTGTTCGGGCAGCGCGACGAGATGTTCCGCGGCGAGCGCATCAACACGACCGAGGGCCGCGCGGTCCTGCACACCGCCCTGCGGGCCCCGCGCGGCGCGGTCGTCGAGGTCGACGGCAAGAACGTCGTCCCGGACGTGCACGCCGTCCTCGACAAGATGGCGGCCTTCGCGGACCGCGTGCGCTCGGGGGAGTGGACCGGCCACACCGGCAAGCGCATCAAGAACATCGTCAACATCGGCATCGGCGGCTCTGACCTGGGCCCGGCGATGGCGTACGAGGCGCTGCGCCCCTTCACGGACCGCTCGCTGACGGTGCGCTTCGTGTCGAACGTCGACGGCGCCGACCTGCACGAGGCGGTCCGCGACCTCGATCCCGCAGAGACGCTCTTCATCATCGCCTCGAAGACGTTCACCACGATCGAGACGATCACCAACGCCACCTCCGCCCGCGACTGGCTCCTCGAATCGCTCGGCGACAAGTCCGCCGTCGCCAAGCACTTCGTGGCCCTGTCGACGAACGCCGAGAAGGTCGCCGACTTCGGCATCGACACGGCGAACATGTTCGAGTTCTGGGACTGGGTCGGCGGCCGCTACTCGTACGACTCCGCCATCGGCCTCTCCCTGATGATCGCGATCGGCCCGGACGCCTTCCGCGAGATGCTCGACGGCTTCCACCTCGTCGACGAACACTTCCGCACGGCCCCCGCAGAGTCCAACGTGCCTTTGCTCCTTGGGCTGTTGGGCGTCTGGTACGGCAACTTCCACGGCGCCCAGTCGCACGCGGTGCTCCCGTACTCGCACTACCTGTCGAAGTTCACCGCGTATCTCCAGCAGCTCGACATGGAGTCCAACGGCAAGTCCGTGGACCGCGACGGCCACCGCGTCGACTGGCAGACGGGCCCCGTCGTCTGGGGCACCCCCGGCACCAACGGCCAGCACGCGTACTACCAGCTCATCCACCAGGGAACGAAGCTCATCCCCGCCGACCTGATCGGCTTCGCCCGCCCGGTCGACGAGCTGTCGCCCGAACTGGCCGCCCAGCACGACCTGTTGATGGCCAACCTGTTCGCGCAGGGCCAGGCCCTCGCCTTCGGCAAGACCGCCGACGAGGTCCGCGCCGAGGGCGTCCCCGAGGAGCAGGTGCCCCACCGCACCTTCCAGGGCAACCACCCCACGACCACCATCCTCGCGAAGAACCTCACCCCGTCCGTCCTCGGCCAGCTCATCGCCCTCTACGAGCACAAGGTGTTCGTCCAGGGCGCGATCTGGAACATCGACTCCTTCGACCAGTGGGGCGTCGAACTCGGCAAGGTCCTCGCCAAGCGCGTCGAACCCGCCCTCACCGAAGGCGCCGACGTCCCCGGCCTCGACGCCTCCACCCAGGCCCTCGTCGCCACCTACCGCACGCTCCGGAAGAAGTGAACTGACATGACCGCCATACAGCTCGGACTGATCGGCCTCGGCAAGATGGGCGGCAACATGCGCGAGCGCATCCGCCGCGCGGGCCACACCGTCATCGGCTACGACCGCAACCCCGACCTCGCCGACGTCGGCAGCCTCGCCGAACTGGTCGATCAGCTCGAAGGCCCGCGCGTGGTCTGGGTGATGGTGCCGGCCGGCGCCGCCACCCAGTCGACGATAGACGAGCTCGCGGACCTGCTCTCGCCCGGCGACATCGTCGTGGACGGCGGCAACTCCCGCTGGACGGACGACGAGAAGCACGCCGCCGAGCTGGCCGCCAAGGGCATCGGCTTCGTCGACGCGGGTGTCTCCGGCGGCGTCTGGGGCCTGGAGAACGGCTACGCCCTCATGGTCGGCGGCGACAAGGAGCACATCGCCCGGGTCCAGCCGATCTTCGACGCCCTCAAGCCCGAGGGGGACTTCGGCTATGTCCACGCGGGCAAGGTAGGCGCCGGCCACTTCTCCAAGATGGTCCACAACGGTATCGAGTACGCCATGATGCAGGCCTACGCCGAGGGCTGGGAGCTCCTGGAGAAGGTCGACTCCGTCACCGACGTGCGCGAGGTCTTCCGCTCCTGGCAGGAAGGCACCGTCATCCGCTCCTGGCTGCTCGACCTGGCGGTCAACGCCCTGGACGACGACGAGCACCTCGACAAGCTGCGCGGCTACGCGGCCGACTCGGGCGAGGGCCGCTGGACCGTCGAGGCCGCCATCGACAACGCGGTCCCGCTCCCCGCGATCACCGCGTCCCTCTTCGCCCGCTTCGCCTCCCGCCAGGAGGACTCGCCCCAGATGAAGATGATCGCGGCCCTGCGCAAGCAGTTCGGCGGCCACGCGGTGGAGACCAAGTAGAAGCAACGACGAAGCCCCACGGCTCTGACGGGCCGTGGGGCTTCGTGCTGCGTACGGAACTGGAACTGCTGGAAAAACAGAAGAACCCCAGATCAACTGGGGTTCCTGCTGGTGTCCGAGGGGGGACTTGAACCCCCACGCCCGATAAAGGGCACTAGCACCTCAAGCTAGCGCGTCTGCCATTCCGCCACCCGGACCAGGTGTTTGTCTCGGCGGGGTGTTCCCCGCGGCGACAGAGAGAACATTACCAGGCCCGGCGGGGTGCCCGAACCCGCCACCCGTCTCCCGTGAACGGCGGATGACGAGACCCACGCGCCCTTGGGCCGCGACCCGAGGAGAGAGAGGATGAGGGGGACCACCAGCGGATACAGCGGGAGGAACAGGCGTGAGTGAGTCGAGCAAGGGCAGGACGGTCTCGGGCGAGGACGAGGTCGTCGACCTCTGTCGCGAACTGATCCAGATCGACACCAGCAACTACGGCGACCACTCGGGCCCCGGTGAGCGCAAGGCCGCCGAGTACGTGGCGGAGAAGCTCACCGAGGTGGGGCTCGAACCGAAGATCTTCGAGTCGCACCCGGGCCGGGCCTCCACGGTCGCCCGCATCCAGGGCGAGGACCCCTCGCGGCCCGCGCTCCTGATCCATGGCCACACCGATGTCGTACCGGCCAACGCGGCGGACTGGACCCACCACCCGTTCTCCGGCGAGATCGCCGACGGGTGCGTCTGGGGACGCGGCGCGGTCGACATGAAGGACATGGACGCGATGACCCTCGCGGTCGTCCGCGACCGGCTGCGCAGCGGCCGCAAGCCCCCGCGCGACATCGTCCTGGCCTTCCTCGCCGACGAGGAGGCGGGCGGCACCTACGGCGCGCGTCACCTCGTCGACAAGCACCCGGACCTCTTCGAGGGCTGCACGGAGGCGATCAGCGAGGTCGGCGGCTTCTCCTTCACCGTCAACGAGCAGCTGCGGCTCTACCTCGTCGAGACGGCCCAGAAGGGAATGCACTGGATGAAGCTGACCGTGGACGGCACCGCCGGCCACGGATCGATGATCCACAAGGACAACGCGATCACCGAGCTGTCCGAGGCCGTCGGCCGCCTCGGCCGGCACAAGTTCCCCGTGCGCGTCACCAAGACGCTGCGGCACTTCCTCGACGAGCTCGGCGACGCCCTCGGCACCGAGCTCGACCCGGAGAACATGGACGAGACGCTCGCCAAGCTCGGCGGCATCGCCAAGCTGATCGGCGCCTCGCTCCAGAACACCGCGAACCCGACCCAGCTCGGCGCCGGCTACAAGGTGAACGTCATCCCCGGCCAGGCCACCGCGCACGTCGACGGCCGCTATCTGCCGGGCTACGAGGAAGAGTTCCTCGCCGACCTGGACCGCATCCTCGGCCCGAACGTGAAGCGCGAGGACGTGCACGCGGACAAGGCGCTGGAGACGACGTTCGACGGCGCGCTCGTCGACGCCATGCAGACGGCTCTCCAGGCCGAGGACCCGATCGCGCGCGCGGTGCCGTACATGCTCTCCGCGGGCACCGACGCCAAGTCCTTCGACGACCTCGGCATCCGCGGCTTCGGTTTCGCTCCGCTGAAGCTGCCGCCCGAGCTGGACTTCGCGGGCATGTTCCACGGCGTCGACGAGCGGGTCCCGGTCGACGGCCTCAAGTTCGGCGTGCGCGTACTCGACCGGTTCATCGACGCGTCCTGAACGGCGTAACCCCGGTATTCGGCAGCGTGTACGCACGGGGGCCGGAAAGAGTGAAAGGAAACATACGCTCGTAGCCTCATTAACCCCTCCTCGTTACAGCAGGTGCAGTCCGCGGCTGGGACTGCATTGCCAACAAGGAGGAATAATGATCAAGAAGGTCGTCGCTGCTGCGGCTGCCACTGGTGGTCTCGTGCTCGCTGGTGCGGGCCTCGCCGCTGCCGACGCCGGTGCCCAGGGTGCCGCCGTGAAGTCTCCCGGTGTCATCTCGGGCAACGTCATCCAGGTTCCGGTCCACATCCCGGTGAACGCCTGTGGCAACACGGTGTCCGTGATCGGGCTGCTGAACCCGGCCTTCGGCAACACCTGCGTCAACAAGTGACGTTGCTGTGCATCACCCCTTGAGGGTCTGAGTCCTTCGGCCCCGGAGTGCGCGCCATGCGCTCCGGGGCCGCTGGGCATTCCGCGCACGTGTATGGATGCCCGTGCGCATCACGCAAGGCATAAGGCAGGTTGAAAGCTATGCGACAGGTCACGCGTAAAGGCCTGATCACCGTGGCGGCCGCGACCGGCGTACTCGCCGTGACCGGGGGCTACGCGCACGCAGATTCCGGTGCTCAGGGGAGTTCGTCGGGATCGCCCGGCGTCGCCTCGGGCAACTCGATCCAGCTCCCGGTGGACATCCCGGTCAACGCTTGCGGCAACACCGTGAACGTCATCGGGCTCCTCAATCCGGCGGCGGGCAACGACTGCGCCAACGAGTCGAAGCCGAGCGGCGGCCGCCAGAGTGGCGGCGCCGAGGCCGAGGGCGGCACGAGCGATTCGCCCGGTGTCGGCTCCGGCAACCACGTGCAGGCCCCGGTCGACGTACCGGTCAACGTCTGCGGCAACAGCGTCACCGGCATCGGCCTCCTCAACTCCGCGTCGGGCAACGACTGCGGGAACGATTCGGGAGGCGGCAGGACGACTACTCCGCCGGAGACCCCGCCGTCCACGACGCCGGAGAACCCGGGTACGCCGGAAACCCCGGGGACGCCTACGCAGCCGGGCACGCCCGAGCAGCCGACGACGCCGGCCACCCCCGGCACGCCGATCAATCCCGCTACGCCGAACAACCCGGCGCCGCAGGGTGTCACTCAGCCCAAGGGCTCGGAGCAGCTCGCAGAGACCGGCAGCTCGCTGCCGCTCGGGACCGTCCTGCCGGCCGGAGCGGGCGCGCTGCTCGCCGGTGCGGTGCTCTACCGCCGGGCGAGGGCATACATGTGACCACCGCGTGACGCGGTGTGACCGGATAGGTGTGAAGCGGAGCGGGCCCATGACGACGGGGCCCGCTCCGTTCGCTTACCGCGTGGCGCGCGGCTTTCGTTCACCACGTGGCGCGCGGCTTTCGTTCACCACGTGGCGCGCGGCTTTCGTTCACCATGTGGCGCGCAGCTGGCGGATGATCCGCCGACGCAGCCGCACTCTGCGGCTCCCGTCGCGCAGCAGGCTCAGGCGGTCCAACTCCCAGTGTCCGTACTCGGCATGGTCGGTCAGCAGGCGTGTGGCCTCCTTGCGGGAGACCCCGCGAGGGACGTACACGTCGACAAATTCGTATTCCGGCATCGCATCTATTGTGCGGGCACCGGCCGTGTACGGATAGCGTCTGCACTATGTCTGATGCTGCGCAGCCCAGCGCTGCCGAGGTACGCGCCGCCGCCGAGGCGGTCAAGGCTGCGCTCGACCGCCACCTGGCGGCTGTCGAGCGCCGGTCGGGTGAGGACGATCCGGCCGTCTACGAAGCGTTCAACGAACTCGCGGCGGCGGCCGAGGAGTACGACGAACTCCTCTACGACCGCTACGACGAGGTCACTCCCTTCGAGATCCCCAGTGCGGAGGACTCGCTTCCGCCGTACACGGGTCCCGAGGAACCGAACGCCCTGAGCGTGCTGATCCGCCGCGACTACACCGTGGTGGAGCCACAGCGGCTGCTCGCGCAGGCCCAGCGCGTCGCCGACGTGGAGGCCGAGAACGACATCGTCGACGGGCCCGCGGCGGCGGTCGACTCCGTCGGGGGCAGCGTGCACGCCGCGCTCGGCGTGCTGTTCGGAGAGTTCGAACCCGACGAAATCGCCTCCCGGCACAAGGAGTTCGGCCTGGAGGAGGGCGATTCCACGCTCTGGGTCACCGCCTCGGACGAGCCGGCGGAGCCGGGCGAGTGGCTCGACGCCCCCTTCGACCAGGCCGACCCGGAGCAGGTCGTGTGCCGCTTCGACATGAGTGCCGTCTTTGATGACGAGCTGGACGGTGACCTGGAGGACGAGGGGCCGGCTGGGGGTGGGGGCGGGGGCGCTGCGACGGGTGGTCGGGCGCGGCTTGATGCGGGGGGCTGACGTCGATCGTGCGACCGGCTTGCGGTGGTGGGCCGGTGGTGCGGGGCGCCTGCCGGTCCGATCGCTTCGACGGGAGCGTTCCGGCGCGGCTTGACGCTGGGCGCTGACGCCGGCGGGGTGGTCGACGGCGCAGGGCGTCTGCCGGTTCGGCGTGGGCGCTCCGGGCTGGCGGTGACCTGGAAGGCGTGGTCGGTCGGGGCGCGCCGAGCTGCACGTGACCGGTCTGTCGCGGGGGAAGGCTGTTCCGGTGCGGCCTGATGCTGGGCGCTGACGCCCCGCGGGGTGAGCACCCAGCGGTGGCCGATGGCGCGGTGCGTCTGCCGTTGGCGTGAGCTGGGCGTGCTGGTGTGATCTGGCGTGCGAGGGTCCGTCAGGGGCTCGGCGCGGGCTGTTTCACTGCGGCTTGACGCCGGGTGCTGACGCCGGCGGTGTGAGCAGTAGGGATCCGAGGGGACCGGGGTCTTCGGCGGCGGGCGCTGATACTCGCGGCGCGAGTGGCCCGGCGTGAGGGCCGGCGGTGGTGTGAGCGGCAGGGGCGGTGGGCCGGTTGTTCGCCGGTTCGCCGCCCCTGCTGTTCGGTTGCTACTGCGTTGGTGGGACCTGTGCGCGTAGCAGGGTTCCCAGGCGGGTCGTGCGGGGTTTGGGCGGGATCTCGGCCACCGCGTGTGGCAGGGCCGCGTCTGCGCCGTGCACCACCGAGAGGTGGCGCTCCCCGCGTCCGAACGCCGTGTACACCCACGGGCGGCTCAGTGCCTGTGTCGCGTCGCCCGGCAGGACGACCACCGCGGCGGGCCAGCGCAGCCCCACCGCCTGGTGCGCGGTCAGCGCCCATCCGTGCCGCACGGTCCGCTCCACGGCGTTCTGCGGTACGACGACAGGTTCCCCCGCGCAGTCCAGGTGCAGGCCCTCCGCGTCGGCCCGCACCACGCGGCCCGGCACGGTGCGGCCGGGCGCCGGTACGTACGCGATCCGGTCGCCCGGGTCGAAGCCGCCGAAGCGGCCCGGGCCCGGGTTGAGGCGCTCCTTCAGGGCGGCGTTCAGCGCGCGCGTGCCCGCGGCGCCGCCGTGCCCCGGAGTGATCACCTGCGTCTGCTCCGACGGGATGCCGATGGCGCGCGGTACCGAGTCCGCCACCAGCTGGACGGTCCGGTGGATCGCCTCCGCCGCGTCCCGCACCGGAACGATCACGACTTCCTTGCCGGGGGCCTCCACCTGGGTCAGCTCGCCCATGGCGATGCCGGAGACCAGCTCGCCCACCGGGCCGGGGTCCGGGGTGCGGGAGGCGATCTGCGGGCAGACGCGGGCGGCCAGGAGGTCCGCGAAGACCCGGCCGGGGCCCGCCGACCACAGGACGGCCGGGTCGCCGCTGAGGACGAGCCGCGCCCCGTCCGCGAGCGACTCGGCGAGCATGGCCGCCGTCTCGACGTCCAGCTGCGGCGCGTCCAGGACCACCAGCAGGTCCACGGCCAGCGCCCCGTCCTGGTCCCGGCCGGGCCCCTCGGCGCCGGACAGCAGGCCCGCCACGGTGACCGACGTGCCCTCCGGGGCACTGGGGCCGAAGAACTCGGAGAGGCGACGGCGCCCGTCGACGCTGTGCGCCGCCGCGCAGACTCGCAGGCCGAGACGGGCCGCGGCCTGGACGAGGGCGGCGGGCTCGGCGCGGGCCGCCTCGGCGCCGGTGTGCAGGACGAGGCCGTGTCCGGCGACCGCCCTGATCAGCTCGCCGGTCGAACCGCCGGCAGCAGCCGCGGCCGGCTCCCAGTCGGCGAGGGCCTGCGAACCGTCGTCCTTGGACAGCGAGTTGACCAGCCGCGCGAGGCCGTCCGCGAGGCTCTCCTCGGCGAGCGCGTAACGCTCCAGACCGACGAGCACGCGGACGGGCCGCTCGACTTCCTCGCCGTCCTCCTGTGCGGGGGCGGGCGTTGCGCCGGGGGCCTCCTCAAGGGCGTCCTGGAAGACCAGCGCGTCGCCCTCGGCGATGGCGCTCTGCACGGCCTCGTCCGGGTCGGGCACGGCACGCTTGCCGAGCGCGTCCGCGAGCAGCGGCGCGTCGAGGGCGGTGTGCCCGGCGACTGCGGCCTGTTCGAGCAGCCATACGGTGACGGCTCGGCCCCGGCGTTCGTCGTCGGGGCGGCACTCGGCGCCGAGCAGCGCGCGGGCGAATCCGTCGGCCTGCTCGGGGCGCACGCCCGCGACGCGGAGCAGCTGCCACGGGTCCTCGCGGAGCGCTCCGTCCGCGCCCTCGCCGAGTACCGCTGCGGCGGGTGCGGCGAGGGCGGCGGGGGCGCCTCCCTCGGCCAGGACGGCACGCACGGCGTCGACGGCTTCCGCGCCGGGCTCGGCGGGCCTGGCGGGGGCGGCGGCCGGTGTACGGCGGACGGGCTCGGTGGCGACCTTGCGGGGCGCGGGCGCGGGCTCGCTGAACGTGGCGACGGGCCGCTCACCGCTCTCGACGGCCCGAACGGCGGCGAGCAGATCAGCGGCGGTCCCGCTCAACTTCCCGCCGGCCGCGATGGGCCCTTCCTTGGCCGCCTTCCGCTCAGCAATCTTCTCCCGCAGGGCCCGCTGCGCGGCGATCTCAGCGGCGGCTTCGGACTGCTCCCCGCCGGCGGCGGCTTCACCAGTAGTGCCTTCACTTGCGGCGCCGCCTGCGGACTCGCCTCCGGCGTCGACCTCGCCATCGCCATCGCCCCCGTCCCCGGGCTGGCTGCCGTCACGACTCGCGCTGTCGGCCTCGGCCCCGCCCTCAGCTTCGGCCCGGGACTCATCGCCCGCGTCGACTTCGGGCGCACCGCTGCGTCGGGCGTCGGCGTCGGCTACGGGCTCGCCCCCGTCCCCAGGTTCGCTGCCAACACGACTCGCGCTGCCGGGCTCAGACTCGCCCTCAGCGCCGGCCCGGGACTCGTCGCCCGCGTCGACCTCGGGCGCACCGCTGTGTTCGGCATCGGCGTCGGCTACGGGCTCGCCTCCGGCTTCGGACTCGGCGGAGCCGTGGTCTCCGGTGCCGGTCCCGGGCTCAGCGCCGCCCTCGTGCCGGGACTTGCCTTCTGTGTCTGCCTCGGGCCCGCTTCCGGCCTGGGACATGTCCTCGGTATCGACTTCGAGCTCGCTTTCTGCACTGACTTCGGACCGGCCGTCACTTCCGGTTCCGGCCTCGGACTCGCCTGCGGCGCCAACGTCGGGTTCGCCGACGTTCTCGGCGTCGGCCGCGGACCCGCTTACGCCCCTGCCCCCGGCAGCCGCGCCCGCGCCCTCGTCCCGGGACCCCGCCCCGGCCGCCCGGCCGTCGTCCCCCGGACCACCCTCAGCCGGGGGCTCGCCCCCCGCAGGAGCACCGCCCGCACCCGCCCCGCCCCCGGCGCCGGCTCTCGCCTCGGCCGGTGCGTCCGGGGTGCCGGTGTTTTCCTCGGTGTCGGCCGGGGCCGAGCCGTGGCCCTCCTCCGGGGCGGGCTCCGTGGTCACAGGGTGCTCCAGTCCTGATCGGGATAGCGGTGCACGGGTGCCGACACGTCGTCGAGCGCCCGGCAGATCTCGTCAGGAAGACTAAGCGCCTCCACTGACAACGCCGCCGTGAGCTGCTGCGCGTTGCGCGCGCCGATGACGGGGGCGGCCACCCCGGGCCGGTCGCGGACCCAGGCGAGGGCGATCTGGAGGGGCGTCACCGCGAGGCCGTCCGCCGCCGTCAGGACCGCGTCGACGATGCGGGTCGCCGCGTCGTCGAGGTACGGCGCGACGAACGGAGCCATGTGCTCCGACGCGCCCCGCGAGTCGCTGGGTGTCGAGTGCCGGTACTTGCCGGTGAGGACCCCGCGGCCGAGCGGCGACGACGGGAGCAGTCCGATGCCGAGGTCGAGCGCCGCGGGCAGTACCTCCCGTTCGATTCCGCGCTGCAACAGCGAGTACTCCATCTGCGTACTGGCGAGCCGGGTGCGTATGCCCGGCGCGGCCAGTTGCCACGTGCCGGCCTTGGCGAGCTGCCAGCCGGAGAAGTTGGAGACGCCGGCGTACCGGGCGCGGCCGCTGCTCACCGCGATGTCGAGGGCCTGGAGCGTCTCGTCGAGCGGGGTGGCCGGGTCGAAGGCGTGGATCTGCCACAGGTCGACATAGTCCGTGCCGAGGCGGGCGAGGGACGCGTCGAGGGCGGCGAGGAGGTGGCCGCGCGAGCCGTCGAACCGGCGGTCGGGGTCGGGCACGCTGCCCGCCTTCGTCGCGATGACCAGGTCACGCCGCGGCACCAGACCCTCGATGAGCTGCCCGAGGACGTACTCGGCCTCGCCACCGCCGTAGACGTCCGCCGTGTCGACGAGCGTGCCGCCCGCCTCCCAGAACGTCTTCAACAGGTCCGCGGCGTCGTGCTCGTCGGTGTCACGGCCCCATGTGAGGGTGCCGAGCCCGATCCGGGACACTCGCAGGCCGGTGCGGCCGAGATGCCTCTGCTCCATGAGCGCTGAGATTACTGGCCGCACGCCGGATCGTCGGAGGCCTGTGGACAACCGGCCGCAGCCCGCCCGGAATCGGCCGCGCTAGGGTGCCCCGACAAGGTCGTTACTGATGGGTAAGGGGATCGGTCATGCAGCTCGGCATCAACCTCGGTTACTGGGGCGCCGGAATGGACGCGGACAACCTCGCCGTGGCCAGGGAGGCGGACAAACTCGGTTACGCCGTCTGCTGGGCCGCGGAGGCCTACGGCTCGGACGCGCCGACCGTGCTCTCCTTCGTCGCGGCGCAGACCGAGCGCATCGACATCGGCTCCGCGATCATGCAGATCCCGGCCCGCCAGCCCGCGATGACGGCGATGACGGCCGCGACGCTCGACTCGCTGTCCGGCGGCCGCTTCCGCCTCGGCCTCGGCGTCTCGGGCCCGCAGGTCTCCGAGGGCTGGTACGGCGTGAAGTTCGACAAGCCGCTCGCCCGCACCCGCGAGTACGTCGACATCGTGCGCCGCGCGATGAGCCGGGAGCGGCTGAGCTACGAGGGCGAGCACTGGACGCTGCCGCTGCCGGGCGGTCCGGGCAAGCCGCTCAAGCTGACCGTGCACCCGCAGCGCGAGCACATCCCGCTCTACATCGCGGCGATCGGCCCGAAGAACCTGGAGCAGACCGGGGAGATCGCCGACGGCGCCCTGCTGATCTTCCCGGCCGCCGAGCACCTGGAGGAGACGGCCCTGACGCACCTGCGTGCGGGGCGCGAGAAGGCCGGCAAGACGATGGAGGGCTTCGACGTCGTGCCGACGCTGCCCCTCGCGCTCGGCGCCGACAAGGACGTGCCGGCGCTGGCGGACATGTTCCGCCCGTACACCGCGCTCTACGTCGGCGGCATGGGCAGCCGTAAGCAGAACTTCTACAACCAGCTCGCCCAGCGCATGGGCTATGAGAAGGAAGCCGCCGAGATCCAGGACAAGTACCTGGGCGGCGACAAGGACGGGGCGGGCGCCGCGGTGCCGCACCAGCTGATCGACTCGACGACGCTGCTCGGTTCCGTGGAGCGGATCGCCGAGCGGATGCAGGCCTATGCGGCTGCCGGTGTGACGACCCTGACGCTGGCCCCCGCCGGCTTCACGCTCGACGAGCGGATCGCCGCCCTCCGGGCCGGCACCGAGGCCCTGGAGCGGGCCGGACTGGCGTAAGCCGGCCAAGCCGGACTCGCGTAACCCGATCACGGGGCACTCGCGTGACCCGGTCAAAGGGTGGAGGGGAGAAGTGCGGCCGTGGTGGGGGCTCGGGGGTCTTCCCCGCCACGGCCGCGTCACGGGTAACAACGCCCCAGCGCGCGAGGGGTTACGCACGGAAACCGCGCGGCCGGGAGTCCTTCTTTCGGCCGAGTGTTTCTCGTACAGCTGTTGCCTGGTCCGTCATGCCGCATTTGACTCGTTTTCTGTGGAGCCTGGGTGAAACCCCGGTGGAGCCCTCGTAGGCGAACGCGCGGCGCGCATGGAGGTGCCAGAGATGCTGTCGGCCAAAAGCCTGTTCCAGGAGATCCTCGACAACGACGAGTCGTTCAGGCTCTTCTGCTCCATCGCGGCGAGCGGGGAGTCGCAGGGCGGCTGGGAGAACGGCCGCATCGCCGCGCTCGTCCCCGCGAGCGAGCGGGACCTCGCGCCCAAGGTGGCGCGGCACGGCGCCGACGAGGACAAGCACGGGCGGATTTTCAACGCGCTGATGAAGAAGCGAGGCCTGCAACCCGTCGAGGTCCCGCGGGACACCGACTACACGATGCTCCTGGAGAAGCACGGCATCGGCCTCGCGCACGGCCGGCTCAAGCGCGACGAACCGCTCTCCGTGCGGGACATCGTCACGTACCTCGCGCACAGCCGGGTCACCGAGCAGCGCGCCTCCGAGCAGATGGACCTGCTGCGCAAGCACTTCGCCGGCGACGCCGTCATCGGCCGCGCCGTCAAGATGATCTCGGCCGACGAGGACAACCATCTCGCCTACTGCCACGAGGAACTGCTGCGGTTCGCGTACGCCGGTCACGGCCGCGACATCCAGCGCATCCTGCGCGAGTGCGCCCTGGAGGAGATCCGGGTCTACCGCGACGTCAGCCTCGCCGTGATGGCCCACATGGGCCGCATCCTGAGCTGGCCCAAGGCCAAGGCGGCCGCTCTCGCGGCGGGCATCCACGCGGTGTACGCGTACGAGCGGCTCGGCGGCTGGCGGCGCATGGTGTCGCTGACGATGCCGGAGCGGCGCGACGCGCTGGGCGGGCCCCCGGCGACGACCGTCGAGTTCGCCTGACGACGGCAGGCCCCTACAGCCAGCCGCGCCGCTTGAACTGCCGGTAGAGCACGACTTCCAGCGTGACCATCGCGAGGATCACGGTCGGGTAGGACCAGATCCAGTGCAGTTCCGGCATGTGGTCGAAGTTCATGCCGTACACGCCCGCGATCATCGTCGGGACGGCGGCCATGGCGGCCCACGCGGAGATCTTCCGCATGTCGTCGTTCTGGCGGACGCTCATCTGCGCCAGGTGCGCCGAGAGGATGTCCGAGACGAGGCGGTCGAGGCTGTCCACGGACTCGTTGACGCGCATCAGGTGGTCGGTGACGTCCCGGAAGAACGGCCGCGCCGTCTCGTCCACGAAGGGCACGGCCGTGAGGAACTGGCCCGTGCCCGCGAGTCTGGTCAGCGGCATCGTCAGCGGGATCGTGGCCCGGCGGAACTCCAGGATCTGGCGCTTGAACGTGTAGATCCGGGACGCCGTGTTGCGTGAGTGGCCGCCCTCCGGCGAGAACACCTCCGCCTCCAGGACCTCCAGGTCGGTCTGCAGCTCGGCGGCGACGTCCAGATAGTGGTCGACGGTCGCGTCGGCCACCGAGTACAGGACCGACGTGGGCCCGTGCCGCAGCAGCTCGGGATCGGCTTCGAGCCGTTTGCGTACGGCCGCCAGGGGCGAGCCCTCGCCGTGCCGGACCGAGACCACGAACGATTCGCCCAGGAACAGCATCAGCTCGCCCGAGTAGACCCGGTCGCTCTCCGGCTCGTAGACGACCGGCTTGAGGACCGCGAACAGCGAGTCGTCGTACACGTCCAGCTTCGGCCGCTGGTGCGCCTTGAGGGCGTCCTCGACGGCCAGCGGGTGGAGCCCGAACTCCTCGGTCACGCGGTCGAACTCGGCGGCCGTCGGCTCGTGCAGCCCGATCCACAGGAACGAGTCGCCCACGGCCCTGGCCTCGGCGAGGGCCTCGGACAGGTCCGCGGGTCCCTCGGTCCTGAGCCCGTTCTGGTAGATGCCGCAATCGACGATCACGACATGAATTCTTCCCAGTGGGGGTCCACCTCGCACGTCGCGGGAGCCTAGGCTGGCCACCATGCCCACGCTGATCCTTCTCCGGCACGGACGTTCCACCGCCAACACCGAGGGCCTGCTCGCCGGGTGGACTCCCGGTGTGGCCCTCGACGAGCGCGGTGCCGCTCAGGCAGGCGCGCTGCCGGAGCGGCTGGCCGCGGTGCCGCTCGCCGAGATCGTCACCAGCCCTCTCCAGCGCTGCCAGGAGACCGTGGCCCCGCTGCTCGCCGCGCGGCCCGGGCTCACGCCCCACACCGACGACCGCATCGGCGAGTGCGACTACGGCGACTGGTCGGGCCGCAAGCTCGCCGAACTCGTCGACGAGCCGCTGATGGAGGTGGTCCAGCAGCACCCCACGGCCGCCGCGTTCCCCGGCGGCGAGTCCATGCGAACCATGCAGCACCGGGCCGCCGAGGCCGTACGTGAGTGGAACGCGCGCGTGGAGCGTGACCACGGACCGGACGCCGTCTATCTGATGTGCTCGCACGGCGACATCATCAAGTCGCTCGTCGCGGACGCCCTCGGGCTTCATCTGGACCTGTTCCAGCGGATCTCCGTGGAGCCGTGTTCCGTCACCGCGATCCGGTACACGCGGCTCCGGCCCTACCTTCTCCGCCTCGGCGACACCGGCGATTTCGCGTCGCTGGCCCCGCGCGAGAAGCCCGCCGAGGGGGACGCACCCGTCGGAGGCGGTGCGGGCGCCCCGTGATCGTCCGCCGCAGTAGGGTGAAGCCCGCGCGGTGACCGCAGTTGTCGCCGCGCTCGATCAAGCAGTCGGTCCCCGCAGTCGATCCCAATGGAGACAGGACGTGTCCCGTCAGGTGTTCCTCTACGACCCGCCGGAGCGTTTCGTGGCCGGTACGGTCGGGCTCCCCGGGCGCCGCACCTTCTTCCTCCAGGCCTCGGCCGGCGCCCGCGTCACGAGTGTCGCCCTGGAGAAGACCCAGGTCGCCGCGCTGGCCGAGCGCATGGACGAGCTCCTCGACGAGGTCGTGCGCCGCAGCGGCGGAAACGCCGCCGTGCCCGCCGTCGCGCCCGCGGAGATCTCCGACACCGGTCCCCTGGAGTCGCCCGTCGACGAGGAGTTCCGGGTCGGCACGATGGCGCTCGCCTGGGACGGCGACGAGGAGCGGATGATCGTCGAGGCGCAGGCCCTCGTCGAACTCGACGCGGACTCCGACGAAGACCTCGCGGAGGCCGAGGAACGGCTGCTCCAGGACGAGGAGAACGGCCCGCCGATGCTGCGGGTCCGGCTCACCGGCGTACAGGCGCGCGCGTTCGCCAAGCGGGCCCTCGACGTCGTGAACGCGGGCCGTCCGCCGTGCCCGCTGTGCAGTCTGCCGCTCGACCCGGAGGGACACGTATGCCCGCGTCAGAACGGATACCGGCGAGGAGCGTGACCGACTCGGACACGGAGCTGCTCGACCTGCTCACCAGGGGCGAGCTGGCGGTACGGGGGCGGATCCGGGAGGCGTCGAACGCGGTGCTCCTGTGCACGGTGACCCACGAGGGCCGTGAGGCGTCCTGCGTGTACAAGCCCGTCGCCGGCGAGCGCCCGCTGTGGGACTTCCCCGACGGCAACCTCGCCCGGCGCGAGGTCGCCGCGTACACGGTGTCCGAGGCGCTCGGCTGGGGCCTCGTCCCGCCGACCGTGCTGCGCGACGGGCCGTACGGGGAGGGCATGGTCCAGCTGTGGATCCAGCAGCCCGACGAGCCCGCCGAAGGCGGTGAGCTGCTCGCTCTCGTGGACGGTGAGGAGCCGGGTGACGGCTGGAAGGCGGTCGGGTTCGCGGAGGTCGGTGAAGGGCGTACGGCGCTCCTGGTGCACGCCGACGACGCCCGGCTGCGGCGCCTCGCCGTACTCGACGCCGTGATCAACAACGGTGACCGCAAGGGCGGGCACCTCCTGGTCGACGCCGAGGGGCGCCTCTACGGCATCGATCACGGAGTGACGTTCAACACGGAGGACAAGCTGCGCACCCTCCTGTGGGGGTGGGCGGGGGAGCCGCTGACGGGGGAGGCGACCGAGGCCCTGAAGGCGCTCGCGGGCGCCATCGGGGCGGGGGAACCGCTTGCCCTGCGGCTCGGCGAGCTGATCACCGAGGCAGAGCTGGACGCCGTACGCGCACGGGTTGATGCCCTGCTCAGGACCGGTAAGCACCGGGAGCCGAGCGGGGAGTGGCCGGCGATTCCCTGGCCGCCTGTCTGAGAACCGCCCGTCTGAGACCGGTCCGCCTGTCTGAGACCGGTCCGCCTGTCTGGGACCAGGCGCCCCGGAGGCGTATGTCAGTGGCTGCGGCTAGGTTCGAAGGAACCGTCCGGACGGAGGCCACGCCGTGAAACTGATCGTCGAGGACCGGATCGACCGGCCCGTGAAAGACGTGTTCAACACCATCGTGAGCCCGGAGGGTCTCTCCAGCTTCTTCACGGCGGACGCGTCGGCCCCGATGATCCCCGGCACCACGGTGACCTGGCGTTTCGGCCACGTCGACGCCACCTTCGACGTCCAGATCGGGCCCATCGAGACGGACCGGCTGATCTCCTGGAGCTGGCCCGGCGGCGACGTGTCCATCGGACTCGCGCCGGCCGACGACGGTGCTGCGACGTTGCTCACGATCACCGAGCAGCCTCTTGGCGACGGCGTCGAGGGCGCAGCGCGGGCGGTGGGGCAGACGCAGGGCTGGACGTACTTCGTGACCGGGCTGCGGGCCCATCTGCTGCACGGCATCCGTCACTTCGGTCTCTCGGGCGCGATCCGCGCCACGGTCGAGGCCTGACATGGAACCGGCCCTGAGCGCAAGAGCGCCTTCCAGGACAACGGACCCGGTCCGGTTCGTATACGGAACCTCCGTCCGGTTAGGCTCATGTCATGCATGCCTGGCCCGCTTCTGAGGTCCCCGCCCTGCCTGGCAAGGGCCGCGACCTGAGGATCCACGACACCGCGACCGATGGCCTCGTCACCCTCGAGCCCGGTCCCGTCGCCCGTATCTACGTCTGCGGGATCACCCCGTACGACGCGACCCATATGGGTCACGCGGCGACCTACAACGCGTTCGACCTCGTGCAGCGCGTGTGGCTCGACACCAAGCGGCAGGTTCACTACGTCCAGAACGTGACGGACGTCGACGATCCGCTTCTCGAGCGCGCGATCCGTGACGGCGTCGACTGGACCGGGCTCGCGGAGCGCGAGACCGCCCTCTTCCGCGAGGACATGACCGCCCTGCGGATGCTGCCGCCGAAGCACTACATAGGCGCCGTCGAGGCGATACCCGGCATCGTGCCGCTCGTCGAACGCCTGCGGGACATGGGCGCCGCCTACGAGCTCGAAGGCGACGTCTACTTCTCCGTCGAGTCCGACCCGAACTTCGGCCAGGTCTCCCGCCTGGACGCCGCCGCGATGCGCATCCTGTCCGCCGAGCGTGGCGGTGACCCGGAGCGTCCGGGCAAGAAGAACCCGCTCGACCCGATGCTGTGGATGGCCGCCCGTGAGGGTGAGCCGAGCTGGGACGGCGGCTCGCTGGGCCAGGGCCGGCCCGGCTGGCACATCGAGTGCGTCGCCATCGCCCTCGACCACCTGGGCATGACCTTCGACGTGCAGGGCGGCGGGTCCGACCTGGCCTTCCCGCACCACGAGATGGGTGCCTCGCACGCGCAGGTCCTCACCGGCGAGTTCCCCATGGCCAAGGCGTACGTCCACGCCGGCATGGTCGCCCTCGACGGCGAGAAGATGTCCAAGTCCAAGGGCAATCTCGTCTTCGTCTCCAAGCTGCGGCGCGACGGCGTCGACCCGGCCGCGATCCGCCTCGCGCTGCTCGCGCACCACTACCGGTCCGACTGGGAGTGGACCGACGAGGTCCTGAGCGACGCGGTGGCCCGGCTCGGGCGGTGGCGTGCGGCGGTGTCCCGGCCGGACGGGGCTCCTGCGGAGGGCTTGGTCGAGGAGATTCGTGTGGCGCTGTCCAATGACTTGGACGCGCCGGCTGCGCTGGCTGCCGTTGACCGGTGGGTCGAGACGCAGGTTGTCGAGGGCGGTACGGATGAGGGGGCGCCCGGCGTTGTCTCTCGTGCCGTCGACGCGCTCCTTGGGGTGGCCCTGTAAAGGGCTGACGTCTCGGGGCTCCGCCCCGGGCCCCGCTCCTCAAACGCCGGAGGGGCTGAATTTTCCGGGCCCGCTGGAACCCAAGCGCCGGAGGGGCTGGATTTTCCGGGCCCGCTGAAACCTGAAGCGCCGGAGCCGCTGGATTTCCTGGCCCGCTGCAACCTCAACCGCCCCCGAACTCCACGGAGTTCGGGGGCGGTTCGTTTTTGCGGTGTGACCGCTTTGTCCTTGGCTACGTGCTTGTTCCTGCGCTAAAAACGCGCTATGCAATCACCAATACGCACAACGCGACGCCTGAGAACGCTCGCTGCGGGCACCCTGCTCGGCCTGTGCGCAGCCTTCGCCGGGCCCGGCCTCGCCCAAGCCGCCGACACCTCCGGCACCGTCGGAGACGTCACCGGGTTTCATGACGACGGGGCGAGTTACACGCTCGACGCCGGTGAGGCCAAAGCTCGCGTCAGTTTCGTGTCCGATGAGACCTTCCGGATCGAGCTCGCGCCGGACGGGAGCTTCAAGGATCCCGCCGGGGACGCCATCGTGCTGCCGCAGGGCAAAGCGCCTTCCACCCGGTGGAAGGACCAGGGTGACCGGTACGAGCTGAGCAGTGCCAAGGTGACGCTGCGGGCCTACAAGTCCCCGTTGCGGTTCGCCCTGTTCAGGAACGACGGGACCAAGCTCTGGGCGGAGAACGCGCCGCTCAGCTGGACCGCCGACACCACGACGCAGTCCCTGGAGCGCGGCGCCGACGAGCAGTTCTACGGCGTCGGTATGCAGAACGGGCGCGGCAACACCTCGCTGCGCGGCCAGACCGCCAAGGCCGAGGTCGACTACAACTGGAACGACGGCGGTCACCCCAACTCCGTTCCGTTCTATCTCTCTTCGGCCGGCTATGGCGTCTTCCGGAACACCTTCGCCCCGAACACCTACACCTTCGGCGCGCCCGTCACCGCCGCCGCCAAGGAACACCGCTTCGACGCCTACTACTTCGCGGGCAGCGCCAACGAGGGCGCCAAGGGCGTCATCGGCCAGTACACGAAGCTCACCGGCAAGCCGTTCATGCCGCCCGTGTACGGCCTGGAGCCGGGTGACGCCGACTGCTACCTCCACAACGCCAACCGCGGTGAGCGGCACACCCTCGACTCCCTGAAGATCGCCGACCAGTACGTCGAGAAGGACATGCCGCTCGGCTGGATGCTCGTCAACGACGGCTACGGCTGCGGCTACGAGAACCTGCCCGACGCCGGCAAGGGACTCCAGGAGCGCGGCGCCCAGCTCGGCCTGTGGACCCAGGACGGCATCTCCAAGATCGCCGACCAGGTCAAGGCGGGCCAGCGCATCGCCAAGCTGGACGTCGCCTGGGTCGGCTCCGGTTACAAGTTCGCGCTCGACGGCTGCAAGGACGCGTACAAGGGCATCGAGGACAACAGTGACGCGCGCGGTGTGACCTGGGCGCCCGAGAGCTGGGCGGGGGCGCAGCGCTGCGGTGTCCAGTGGTCCGGCGACCAGACCGGCACCTGGGACTACATCCGCTGGCAGATCCCGACCTACGCCGGCGCGACGATGTCCGGACTCGCTTACACGACCGGTGACATCGACGGCATCTTCGGCGGCAGCCCCAAGACGTACACGCGTGACCTCCAGTGGAAGATGCTGCTTCCGATGTCCATGACGATGGACGGCTGGGCGGCCTCCGACAAGCAGCCGTTCCGCCAGGGCGAGCCCTACACGTCCGTCAACCGCAAGTACCTCAAGCTGCACGAGTCCCTGCTGCCGTACCTGTACTCGTACGCGCACGAGGCCACGAAGACCGGCGTCGGCGCTGTCCGGCCGCTCGCCCTGGAGTACCCGGACGACCCGAAGGCCGCGACGGACGCCGCCAAGTACGAGTTCCTGACCGGTGACGACTTCCTCGTGGCGCCCGTCTACAAGGACACCACCGTCCGCGACGGGATCTACCTGCCCAAGGGCACCTGGACCGACTACTGGACCGGCCGCGTCTACCAGGGCCCGACCACGATCGACGGCTACAGCGCGCCCCTCGACACCCTGCCCCTGTTCGTCAAGGGCGGCGCCACCGTGCCGATGTGGCCCGGCGGCATCCGCTCGTACAAGGACCGCACCGCCGACTCCCCGCTCGCCTGGGACATCTACCCCCAGGGCAAGTCCACCTTCGACCTCTACGAGGACGACGGCGTGACCCGCGAGCACCGCGACGGCGCCTACGCCACCCAGCACGCCGTCGTCGACGCGCCGCGCTCCGGCGCGGGCGACATCAAGGTGGAGATCGGCGCGAGCAAGGGCGACTTCAAGGGCAAGCAGAAGACCCGCCCGTACGCGTTCACGGTGCACACCGGTGACGCGCCGTCCCGCGTGACGCTCGGCGGGACCGCCCTTGACCGCCTCGACTCCAAGGCGGCGTACGACAAGGCCGACGCGGGCTGGTTCTACGACCGGGACGACCGGGGCGGTGTCGTGCGCGTCAAGACGCAACCCCTGTCCACGGACCGGGAGTTCAGCCTCACGCTCGAAGGCACGAGTGCCGTCGGCGGGGCCGTGCCGGGTGCGCAGGCCGCCGTCACCGTCCCGGACGGCCAGGAGCTGGGCGCGGGCGCGACCGGCAAGGTCGCCGTCGACGTGACGGCCGGCTCGCGGGACGCCACCGGGGTCGACGTGACCCTCGACGCCCCGGCCGGCTGGCAGGCCGGTGAGGCCGCGCGGATCGACCGGATCCCCGCCGGGGAGACCCGCCGTGTCGAGGTGCCGCTGACCGCCGCGAAGGACGCGGCGGCGGGCGAGCAGCCCCTCACCGCGAGCGCCCGTTACAGCTCCGCGGACGAGGACCGCACCGCCCAGGGCCACTTCGCGGTCGCGGTGATGCCCGAACCGCCGACGGGCGACGCCTGGGCCAGCGACCTCGTGTGGCTCAAGTCGACCAACGGCTACGGTCCCGCCGAACGCGACCGCAGCAACGGCGAGTCCGGCGCCACCGACGGGCACACGCTGACCCTCGCGGGCAAGACGTACGCGAAGGGCATCGGTGTCCACGCCGACTCCGACATCGAGGTCTACCTCGGCGGGCAGTGTTCGAAGCTGACCGCCGACGTCGGCATCGACGACGAGATCAAGGGCTACGGAGAGGTGGCCTTCTCGGTCGAGGCCGACGGGAAGGTCCTGTGGACCTCGCCCAAGGTCACGGGTGCCTCGGACACCGTCCCGGTCGACGTGGACCTGACCGGCGCACGCCACGTGCACCTGAAGGTCACGGACACCAACAACTCCAAGACCGGTGACCACGGGGACTGGGCTGCCGCCAAGTTCATCTGCGGCTGATCGTGCATGGTGAAAGGGGCGGTGCACACAGCGTGTGCACCGCCCCTTTCACCATGGTTGCCGCTACTCCGGCGAATCCTCGGACGAATCATCGCCCGAGTCGGCAGCCGCGTCCGTGTCGCCTCCCGCGCCGGAGGTGTCCGCGCCGGAGGCCTCCGTGCCCGTATCGGGCCGCTGGGGACGTGGCGGACGCGTGCGTTCGCTCGTGCTGTCCCGCAGGTAGGACGCCGTGTCACCGCCGCCGTCCGTCGCCAGGCCGGCCGGACCGCCCGCTGGGCCGCCGTCCCTGCGCCGCAGATACCGCTCGAACTCGCGGGCGATCGCCTCGCCGGACGCCTCGGGCAGCTCCGCCGTGTCCCGGGCCTCCTCGAGCGACTGCACGTACTCGGCGACCTCGCTGTCCTCCGCCGCCAGCTGGTCCACGCCCAGCTGCCACGCCCGGGAGTCCTCGGCCAGCTCACCCAGCGGGATGCGCAGGTCGATCAGGTCCTCCAGGCGGTTGAGCAGCGCGAGCGTCGCCTTCGGGTTCGGCGGCTGCGACACGTAGTGCGGCACCGCCGCCCACAGCGAGACCGCCGGGACGCCGGCGTGCGTGCAGGCCTCCTGGAGGATGCCGACGATGCCCGTCGGACCCTCGTACTTGGTCTCCTCCAGGTCCATGGTGCGCGCCAGGTCCGGGTCGGACGTGACGCCGCTGACCGGCACGGGCCGCGTGTGCGGGGTGTCGCCGAGCAGGGCGCCCAGGATGACGACCAGCTCCACACCCAGCTCGTGCGCGAACCCGAGCAGCTCGTTGCAGAACGAACGCCAGCGCATCGACGGCTCGATGCCCCGGACGAGGACCAGGTCGCGCGGCTTGTCGCCGCCGACCCTGACCACGGACAGCCGGGTCGTGGGCCAGGTGATCTTGCGCACGCCGTTGTCGAGCCACACCGTCGGCCGGTTGACCTGGAAGTCGTAGTAGTCCTCGGCGTCGAGCGCCGCGAACACCTCGCCCTTGAACTCCTTGTCCAGGTGCGCGACCGCGGCGGAGGCGGCGTCACCGGCATCGTTCCAGCCCTCGAACGCGGCCACCATGACCGGGTCGATCAGCTCGGGAACCCCCTCGAGCTCGATCACCCAGCGCCTCCTTCCAATGTGCCCTCACGTACGCCACCAACCTTACGGCGTCCGGGAGAGCCATCCGCAGCCCCCTTGAAGAGGGATTGACCGGATCACTGCCCCGCGACGGGCCCTCGCACTCCCCTCTCACACAGGGAGGGGAACCGCCCTCAGAGCGTGGACCGCAGCCACTGCTCGACGCTCGCGATGTGCACCGTCGACCACGACCGGGCAGCCTCGGCGTCGCCGTCGCGCAGCGCCGCGAGGATCGCCCGGTGCTCGTGCAGGGTCCGGCTGACCGCGTCCTCCTGGGTCAGGCCCCGCCACACGCGGGCGCGGGTCGTCGGTCCGGACAGGCCGTCGAGGAGCGAGCACAGGACCGAGTTGCCGGAGCTCTGCACGATGCCGCGGTGGAACTCCAGGTCGGCGGCGACGAGTTCCTCCACGGAGGGCTCGGGGCCGAGCGCGTCCAGCTGGGCGGCGAGCGCGTCGAGCCGCGCGCCGTCGATCCGGGTCGCGGCCATCGCGGTCGCGGCCGGCTCCAGGATGCGGCGCACGGCGAGGAACTCCAGAACGGTGTCGTCACGGTGGAAGTCGACGACGAAACTCAGGGCCTCGAGCAGGAGTTGGGGGTCGAGGCTCGTCACGTACGTGCCGTCGCCCTGCCGCACGTCGAGGATGCGGATGAGGGAGAGGGCGCGGACGGCCTCGCGCAGAGAATTGCGGGAGAGGCCGAGGTCGGCGGCCAGTTCGCTCTCTTTCGGGAGCCGGTCACCAGGGCGCAGCGCGCCTGAGACGATCATGCCCTTGATCTTCTCGATGGCCTCGTCGGTGACAGCCACGGCACCCCCTCTGCTCAAGCCGGAGGGCAGATACCTCCGATGTCTCGCACCATTATGTGCGCAGCCGGCCAGAGAGCCAGGGGGTGCCCGCGATCAGGAACGGGCGGGCGCCTGCTCCGCGCTTGCGGGCGACGCCATCGGGCTCTGCGGCGCCGGACGCAGCAGCAGCCAGCCGCCGCACAGCAGCGTCACCACCTGCGCCCCGGCCAGCAACGCGAAGCCCGCGCCGAAGCTGTGTCCGCCGCTCGCGGCGATCGCCACGCCCATCGCCGTCGGCATGAACGCCGAGACGAGGTTGCCGACCCCGTTCACCACGCCGTACGCGCTGCCCACCACGTGCGCCGGGGCGCAGCGCTGCACCAGCGTCGGGATGGCCGGGCCCTGAAGCCCCCAGAAGCCACCGGCGAGGACGAGCCCCGCCGCGGCGACGCCGTCGCTGTGCGCGCCCATCACCACGAGCACACTCGCCGCGGTGCCCGCGGAACCCACCACGAACAGCAGCGGCAGCAGCCGCGCCGGCAGCCGGTCGAGCAGGAACCCGCCGAGGAAGCCCGAGGCCAGCGACATCAGGAACGGCAGCGACGACACCGCGCCCATGGCCGCGAGCGAGAAGTGCCGCTCCTGGAGCAGATACGAGGGGAGCCACGCCGTCGATCCCCACAGATAGCCGAGCGTGGCGATCTCCACGAGCAGGATCGGCACCAGACGCGGCATACGCAGCGCCTCCCGCAGCGTGCCGGTGGCGCCCTTGCCGCCCGCCGCGCCCCGCAGCCCCCGGCCGTGCACGAACAGCGCGATCAGCGGCAGCCCCACCGCCGCGTTCAGCGCGGCGAGAGCGAGGAACGACGTGTGCCAGTCGAACCGGTACACGAGGTACGTGATCAGCGGCAGCCCCACCGCCGTGCCCAGGGACACGCCCATCGAGCTCACCGCGTTCGGCTTGCCCGCCTCGTGCGGCGCGAAGTGCTCACGCACGTACATCGTCTTGAGCGAGAACAGCGGTCCCTCGGCGGCGCCGAGCAGCGCCCGCAGGGCGGTCAGCGTCAGCGCGCCGAGCGCGTACGGCGACAGCAGCGTCATCACCGACCACAGGGCCACGCTCAGGAACAGTCCGCGCCGCACCCCGAGCAGCGTCTCGTACAGCGGGGTGAGGACGAACGCCGCGATGCCGTACCCCACGAGGAACGCGGTGCTCAGCGCGCCCTGCGCCACCCGGTCGCCGGTGATCCCGAAGTGGTCGGTGAACGCCCGGTCGGTGACCAGGACGGATATGTTCACGCGGTCCACATAGCTGATCAGGACGACGACCAGGAGGGTTAAGACTCCCGCCCAGCGGGCTCTGCTGCTCATGCGCCGGCCTGCTCCTGGGCCTTGGCGCGGTACAGGCGCCGCAGGCGGACCACGCCGAGGTCGTGCTGGTACAGGTTCTCCTGCTGGTCGGCGTCGGCCGGCATGGCCTCCAGCATCACGCGGTCCTGCTCCAGGACCTCCCAGTGGCGCTTCTCGATGAGCGTCTTGTAGAGGAAGCGCCAGGTGTCGCGCTGCCAGCTCTCGACGCGGCGGTAGCGCCAGAAGAAGACGCCGCAGCGGTCCTCGTCGACCGGGCAGACCATGCCGACGATGCCGAACGGCCCGCCGGGACCGGCCGACGGCGGGTACGGGATCGACAGGTCGACCCAGTCCGCGCCGGTGTGGCACAGCTCGACCCAGTCGAAGTTGACGCCCCGCTGGTCGGTCTTCTCGAAGAAGTAGCCCCGCTCGGTCTCCCGGATACGGAACTTGGCGGCGGTGTCACCCTCGAACATGGTGTGCGAGTCGTGGTGCAGGAAGGCGCCGTGCATCGGGTCGAGCAGGTTCTCGACGGCGTAGCGCCACGGCACGTTCCACTCGGCGTAGCACAGGAACGCGTCCGTGCCGGGGTCGGTCAGCGGGTCCGGGAGCGTCAACTCGGCCGGTTCCGGGTGCTGTTCGTCGCCGAAGTAGGCGAGGATCGCGCCGGCGGCCTCACGCACGGGCAGCGACCGGACGAGCTTCTTGCCCTCCAGGTTGCAGCCGGGCAGGCCGGGCACCGAGGCGACGGTGCCGTCGCCCTGGACCTCGACGCCGTGGTACCAGCAGGCCACCCGGTCGCCCAGGTGCTTGCCGAGCGACAGGGGCGCGCCGCGGTGCGGGCAGCGGTCCGCGAGCATCGACAGCTTGCCGTCGGAGCGGCGGAACAGCAGCCAGTTCTCGCCGAGCGCGGTGACCTTGCGCATCGCGCCGGGCGCGACGAAGGAGGAGGGGACGACGGGGTGCCACTGGTTGCGCATCCCGGTCGCGTAGATGTGGTCGGCGGCGGAGGCCGTCTTGGGTGTCGTCGTGGCGGTCATCCGGATCACGCTCCCAGTCGCTGCATCTCGGCGCGGAACGAGTCCTCGGTCCACGGGGCGCCGTCGGGGGCGTGGACCTGTCGGGCGTTGAGCCCGCGGATGACGTCTTCGAGCTCGTGGCCGTCCTTGGTGAAGACCTCTTCCAGGGTGGCGGCCAGCTTGTACTCGTAGGGGGTCGGTTCGTGCGTACGGGACTGGTGGACGTCCAGGTACGGCCAGGTGGTGGTCACACGTGCCTCCAGGAAAAGGGTTTACAGATCGAGGGCCAGGCGCCCGGAGGCGCAGCGCGAGACGCAGATCATCATCGAGGCGCAGGAGGCCCGCTCGGCCTCGGAGAGCAGGAAGTCGCGGTGGTCCGGTGTGCCGTCGAGCACCCGCGTCTCGCAGGAGCCGCAGATCCCGTCCCGGCAGGAGCTTGCCACGTCGATGCCCGCGGCCTCGGCAGCCTCCAGGATCGACGTGTCGGCGTCCACGGTGAGCGTGAGACCGGAGGTGCGGCACTCGACCTCGAACGCCTCGTCGTCCCCTGACCGTTCGACGACCGGGGCCGCGAACCGCTCCAGGCGCAGCTGCTCGGCGGGGCACTTGGACTCGACCGCGGCGAGCAGCGGCTCGGGCCCGCAGGAGTAGACGAGGGTGCCCTCCGGCAGACCGGCGAGCGCCGTGTCCAGGTCGATGTGCCCGAGCTCGTCCTGCGGCACGAACGTCACGTCGCCGCCCAGCGCCGTCAGCTCGTCGACGAACGCCATCGACGCGCGGGTCCGGCCGCCGTACACCATGCGCCACTCGGCGCCCCGGCGCGCGGCCTCGCGGGCCATGGCGAGGATCGGGGTGATGCCGATGCCGCCGGCGACGAAGACGTAACCCGCCGCGTCCTCCAGGGCGAAGTGGTTGCGCGGCGCCGACACGGTGACCTTGCCGCCGGGCCGCAGCTTCGTGTGCACGTGGCGCGAACCACCGCGCGAGGACGGCTCGTTGAGGACACCGATGCGGTACGACGTCGGGGTGCGCGGGTCCGAGCACAGGCTGTACTGCCGGACCTGGCCGCCCACGTGGACGTCGAGGTGGGCGCCGGGCTCCCAGGCGGGCAGCGGCTTGCCCTCGGGGTGGGTCAGCTCGACGGAGAGGACGCCGTCGGCCTCCCAGGTCATGCGGTGCACGAGGAGGTCCAGAGTGGACTCGTCGGTGGTGGTCATGGCTGCAAGGCCTCCCTACGCGGTCGGGATCTTGACGGGCGGGGTGAACGGGTTCTTCATCGGGCCGAGCGCCGCGAGGTCGACCTCGACCAGCGTCGGTCCGTCCGAGGCGACGGCCTCGGAGATCACGGGGTCGGCGTGCTCGGCGGCCGAGATGCGCAGGTACGGCAGTCCGCAGGCGCGGGCGAGCAGTTCGAAGTCGGGGGTCGCGAGGTCCACCCCGGAGCGGCGGTCGCTGTGCGCGTCCTGCATGTTGCGCAGGACGCCGTAGCCGCCGTCGTTGAAGACGATCAGCGTCAGGCGCGGCCGCTCCTGGGCCACCGTGAGCAGTTCGCCGAGGTGGACGGCGAGTCCGCCGTCGCCCGCGATGACGACCGTGGGGGCGTCGGGCCGGCCGAGCGCCGCGCCGATGCCCATGCCGAGGCCCTGGCCGATGCCGCCGCCGCGCGGGAAGACGTTGTCGCGCGGGTCGTACATGTCGAGGAGGCGGTTGCCCCAGCTGCTCGACGGGATCGTGACGTCGCGGGCGACGACGGCCTCACGGGGGAGCGCGGCGCGGATCGCGTCACAGATCGCGGCCTGCGGGCCGATGTTGTCGTGCAGCGTCGCGCGGACCTCGTTGCGGACCTCGGTCGCGCGGGCCGTCCAGCCCGCCTCGGCGGGGCGCGCGTGGGGGAGCAGCCGCTCGATGACCTCGGCCGCGTCGCCGTGCAGCGCGACCTTGGCCGGGTACACCCGGCCGAGCGCGGCCGCGTCCACGTCGATCTGGATGTGTGCCTCGGGCAACTTCAGGCCGTAGTCGGAGGTCTCGTTGGACCGGAAGTGCGTACCGATCGTGATGAGCACGTCCGCGTCGGCGAGCAGGGCCCGGCCGGCCGGCGTCGTCGCGAAGTTGCCGACGACCTGCGGGTGGTCCTCGGGGACCGAGCCGCGCCCGGAGTTCGACGTCAGGAGCGCGGCACCGGTCGCGGCCAGCAGGTCCGCGAGCTGGGTACGGGCGCGGGTGGCACCGCCGCCGGCCCAGATCACCGGACGCTCGGCCGACGCCAACAGCGCTGCGGTAGCGGCGAGTTCGGCCTCGTCGGGCGTCGGGACGACCGGCTCGGCGAAGGGCGTGACCTCGTCCGTCTGGGCCGCGTACTGCAGGTCGATCGGCCACTCCACGCTCGCCGGGCCACCGGGAGCGGCGAGGGCGGCGCGGGCCGCCTCGCGCAGGATGCGTCCCGCCGAGTCGGCGGACGGCACGGAGGCGGCGTACTTGGAGACCGCCGTCAACATGCCCAGCTGGTCCTTGGTCTCGTGGATGAAACCGCGGCCGCTGCCCAGGAACTCCGACTCGACCTGCCCGGTGATGTGCAGGACCGACGTGCCGGACGACAGGGACTCGATGAGGGAGCCGGCCGCGTTGCCCGCGCCGGTGCCGGTCGAGGTGAGCGCGCAGCCGAGGCCGCCACGGGCCCGGCCGTAGGCGTCGGCGGCGTTGACGGCCGACGCCTCGTGACGCACGGGCACGAACCGCAGTTCACGGTCGACGGCCTCGACGAGCGGCAGGTTGTGCACGCTCACGATCCCGAAGACCGTGTCGATGCCCAGTTCCCGCAGAACGGCGACGAGGAGATCGCCTCCGGTGTCGTAACGCATGGTGGTCTCCTCAGAGGATGCCGCGGCCGACTCCGCCGCAGACGTCGATGCTGGTTCCGGTGATGTACGAGGCGCGCGGCGAGAGCAGCGTGACGATCGCGTAGGCGACCTCTTCGGCCCGGCCGAGCCGCCCGAGCGCGATGCCGCGGTCGGCGGCGAGTTCCGCCTGCCAGTCCTCGTAGGAGAGGCCGGAGCCGGCGGCGGCGTGCCGGCGGGTCCACTGGCCGGTGTCGACGAGGCCGAGGCAGACCGAGTTGACGCGGATCCCCTCGGGGGCGAGCTCGGTGGCGAGGGACTTGGAGAGGTTGAGAATGCCGGCGCGGGCGGCGCTCGTCGTGATCAGCTTGGTCTCGGGCTGCTTGGCCAGGACCGCGTTGATGTTCACGATGGACGCGGCGTCCGACGCGGCGAGGTGGGGGCGCGCGGCGTGCAGCGGGTTGAGGACGCCGGCGAACTTGAGCTCCAGCTCGTCGCGCCAGTCCTCGGCCGTCGACTCGTCGAGGTTCTTCATACGGGACTGGCCCGCGTTGTTGACGAGTCCGTCGATGCCGCCGAACGTGTCGGCGACGTGGTGCACGAAGTCCCGTACGGACTTGGCGTCCCGCACGTCGCAGACGCCGGTCAGGAGCCGGTCGCTGCCGAGGCGCGCGGCGGCCTTGGCGAGGCGGTCGGCGTCACGGCCGCAGGTCGCGACCCGCGCGCCCTCGTCCAGAAGGGCGCGGACCGTGGCCAGGCCGACGCCCGAGCTGCCGCCGGTGACCAGAACAGTCCGGTCGGCGAGGCCCAGATCCATGAATCTGCTCTCCTGTGGGTGAGTTGAGTGGGGTGGGGCGAGGTCGGTCAGTGCATCGTGAAGCCGCCGTTGACGGCGATCACCTGTCCGGTGAGGTAGCGGGACTCCTCGCCGAGCAGGAAGGCGACGAGACCGACCAGGTCGTCCGCCTGCTGGGGCCGGGAAATGGCCCGGTTCGAGGCGTACAGCGCGTGCCGTTCCTCGGGGACCGTCTCGGTGGCCTCGACCTCGGTGAGGCCGGGGGCGACCGCGTTGACGGTGATGCCCTTGTCGCCGAGTTCCCTGGCCATCGCCCGGGTCAGCGCGATGACCGCGCCCTTGGAGGCGATGTAGTGGGCGAGCCGGGGCGAGCCGTAGAGCGCCGCGTCCGAGGCGATGTTGACGATCCGGCCCGGCGACTCGAAGAGCGGGTACAGGGCCTTCGACACCAGCCAGGGGCTGCGGGCGTTGACCGTCATCAGCCGGTCCCACACCTCGACGTCGATGTCCTGGAACTCTTTGCCGCCGACGCCGTTGGCGAGGGCCGCGTTGTTGACCAGGCCGTACAGCGGGCCCAACTCCCGGACGTTGTCGGCGAGTTCCTCGACCGAGCGGGGGTCCGCCACGTCGCAGCGCACGAAGTGGGCGTCCAGCCCGTCCCCGCGCAGCTCCTCGGCGGCGCGGGCCCCGCGCTCCTCGTCGAGTTCGGCGACGACGACCCGGAAGCCGTCCTCGCCCGCCCGGCGGGCCATGGCCAGTCCCAGGCCACGGCCCGCCCCCGTCACGACGACGGTGCCGGCGCCCCGGGCGGGGTCAGTCACGGGTGACACCGTGCATCGGCGAGTACTCGGGGTACGACGGGACCTGCGGCTTCTGCGTGCCGATGACGACGCAGAACAGCGCGTCCGTGTCGCCCTCGTTCTTGAGCGAGCGGGTCACACCGGCCGGTACCACGATCATGTCGCGGTAGCCGAGGGTGCGGTACTCGACCTCGTCGGGGCCGCGGTGGATGCCGACCTTGACCTGGCCCTCCAGGACGAAGAAGGCTTCCTCGACGTCGTGGTGGGTGTGGGCCGGGCCCTCGGCGCCGGGCGGCAGCAGCATGTTGGAGAAGGTGAAGCCGCCGGACGGGATGATCCGCGAGTCGCCCTCGTGGTTGCCGGTGGCGCCGGAGCCGACGTAGCGGATCTGGCCGCGGCGGAACTGCGGGCCCGCCTTCTCCTGGAAGGAGAGGGTGTCGAAGTCCGCGACACGGGACTCCTTGGAGGCGATCAGCGAGTCGGTGTACTTGCCGAGGTCGCCGCCGTTGTCGTATTCGGTGGTGGTCAGAGGCATCGTGGAACTCCTACTCGGGGATGCGGGCGGTGATGCGGAGGTGGGACAGCACCCAGGCGTTGAAGCGCTCGGGCTGTTCCTGGTTGGCCAGGTGACCGGCGTCCTTGACGATCACGTAGGCGGTCTTGTGGAGGCCACCGGCGATGGCCTGCGAGGCCTCGATCCCGGTGACCTGGTCCTGCTCGCCGCACAGCACGAGGGCGGGCGCGGCGATCGTGGGCAGTTCGTCCGTCAGGTCGGCCGACGCCATGGACTCGGCGGCGTAGCCGTATCCGGGCAGCCGCACGGAGGCGGCCATGGTCTCGACGACGCGCTGCACGAGCTCCTCGGGCGCCGCGGCGGAGACGAGCCGGGGCCCGCGCTGCTCGGCGAAGGCGCGCGGTCCGGCCTCGGCGAGGTCGGTGGCGCGTGCCCTCATGCCCTTGGCCTTCGCGGGGTCCGTGCCGGAGCCGGTGCTGGAGTCGGCGACGATCAGCGACTCCACGAGGTCCGGGTGCCGGGCCGCGAGCCGCAGCGCGATCACGCCGCCCCACGACACCCCGAGGACGTGGGCGCTGCCGCCCCGCTCACGGATGAGCGCGGCCGCCGCGTCCGCGAACCCGTCCAGGTCCAACGGACCTTCCGGGTCGGGGGACTTGGCGTAACCGGGCGCGTCCCAGGCCACGACCCGCGCGTACGCGGACAGCGCCGCGAGCTGCGGTGCGAACGCCGCCGACGACGAACCGATGCCGTGCAGGCACAGCAGCAGCGGACCGTGGTCCCCGGCCTCCTCCACATGCACGGCCGCGACGGAGGCGGCGGTCACAGGATCTGTCCCGTCCGGCCGGCGATGGCGGCCAGGCTGCGCAGCACCGCGTAGGGCACGACCTGGCTGGTCGCCGGGTTGCCCGGGTCGGGCAGGTGCGCGACGTCGAAGCGGTACGCGCCGTGCGCGCCGGACGCCTCGATGACGTGCCGGGTGTGGGCGGCGCCGGGGTCGGCGACGACCCGGACCCGCACAGCGTCCAGGTCACCGACGGCGAGGGCGACCGAGGCGGCCACGTTCGTCGACTTGGGGAACTTCACGGGGACGTCGCGGGCGGTGCCGGACATGACCTCGACGGGGCCGGTCGCGGTCCGCAGACGGGTCAGCAACTCCTCGTCCATCCACGGCTGTTCGAGGGTGGAAGGCAGCTTGGTGGTGGTCAGGCGCACCTCGTCGAGGGGGCCGAAGGAGCGCACGGCCTGGAGGAGGTCGAGGCCGCCGACGGCGCCGCCGGTGAAGTAGACCCGGCCGGGACCGGCCGCGAGCAGGCGCTTGGAGAGGTCGTCGTCGGTGAGCGCGCCGGTCGACGCGACAAGGAGGTCGGTGCCCGAGGTGAGGACCCGCTCGCCCCATTCGCGGACGACGCCCTGGCCGGCCGCCTCGACGATCAGGTCGCAGCGCTCCAGGGCCTCTTCGAAGGTGGCCTGCGGGGCGGGCGCCGTGTCACCGAGCGGGCGGTTGTCGATGATGCAGGTCAGCTCGGCGCCGGGCACCCGGCCCTCGGCGAGGGCGGTGCCGACGACGCGGCCGATCGCGCCCCAGCCGACGAGGCCCACCTTGCGGATCGTGCTCATGCGGAGACCTCCAGGGAAGGGGAAGAGAGCGGACCGGGATCGGGCGAGCCGGCCATGTGACAGCGGATCTCCTTCGACGGCGGACCCGCCGTGCCCCACAGGTCGGACAGCTCGGGCACGCGCCGCCACACCTTGGCGATCCACGCGTCCTCGACGATCTGCGCGACCTCGGACGTGTACTCGCACACGAGGCCGGACGGGTCGGTGAAGTAGGAGAAGGTGTTGTTGCCGGGCCCGTGCCGGCCGGGCCCCCACTGCGGGGCGATGCCGTGGTGCTTGAGCCGGCCGAGCCCGCGCATGAAGTGGTCGACCGAACTCATCTCGTAGGCCACGTGGTTGAGGGAGGTCCACTCGGCCTGGTTGAACGCGATGCAGTGGTGGTCGGAGTTGCAGCGCAGGAACGCCATCTGGTGCTCGGACCAGTCGGAGACCCGCAGGCCGAGCACGTCGCAGTAGAACGTGACGGCGGAGTCGATGTCGATGGTGTTCAGGACGGCGTGCGTGACACCGACCGGGACGGCGGCGTCACGGCCGCGCGGGGTGACCGCCTCGACCAGCGCGCTGATCTCGACGAGCCGGTTCTCCGGGTCGGTGAAGCGCAGGCCGTAGCCGCCGCCGACCTGGTCGAGCGGGCCGGGGCCGAACATGGGCTTGATCCCGCGGGCCTCCAGGCGCCGGGCGGCCTCGTCGACCTCGGCCGGGGTGGCCACGGCGAAGGCGAGCCGGCCGAGGCCGGTGCGCTCCGCGTGCGTGAGGTGCAGGACGTGGTGCTCCTCGCCGGTGCCGCGCAGCCATGCCGCGGCGCCGCGCTCCGCCTCGACGGTCTTCAGGCCCCAGACCTCCTCGTAGAAGTCGGCGGCCTCGGTGAAGGCGGGGGTGAGCAGTTCGACGTAGCGCAGGGAGCGCAGCCGGGCGACGGGTCCTGGCGTGGGGTGGGGCATGAGTGTCTCCAGACGAGGGGGACGAGGGTGCGCGGTCAGTTGGCCCAGGGGAGGGGCGCGTCCGAGGTGCCCCAGTACAGGGACTTCTGGCGCTGGTAGGCGCGGATCGCGTCGCGGCCCTTCTCGGTTCCGAGTCCGCTGTCCTTCATCCCGCTGAACGGGGTGGCGGCGCTGAACTGCTTGTACGTGTTGATCCAGACCGTCCCCGCCTCGATCCGGCGGGCCAGGCGCCACGCGGCCCGGTGGTCACGCGTCCAGATGCCGCAGGCCAGCCCGAAGACGGAGTCGTTGGCCTGGCGGACCAGGTCCTCCTCGTCGTCGTAGGGCAGGGCGACCAGGACGGGACCGAAGATCTCCTCCTGGCAGGTCCGCGAGCTGTTGTCGAGACCGTCGAGGACGGTCGGCAGGTAGTACGCGCCGTCCTGGTACCGGTCCCCTTCGGGGGCCTGGCCGCCGCACAGCACCCGGGCGCCCTCGGAGCGGGCCAGGTCGACGTAGGCGGCGACCGAGTCCCGGTGCTTGTGGTGGACCATGGGGCCGACCTGCGTGTCGGCGTCGGTGCCGGGTCCGACTCGCAACTTCCTTACGCGCTCGACGAGTTCACCGACGAAGCTGTCGTAGATCTCGCGGGCGACGAAGAGCCGCGAACCGGCGATGCAGGACTGGCCGGTGGACGAGAAGATCCCGAACATCACGCCGGCCAGGGCCTGTTCGACGTCCGCGTCGGCGCGCACGATCGTCGGCGACTTGCCGCCGAGTTCGAGCGAGGCCGGGATCAGCTTCGAGGCGGCCACCTGGGCGATGGACCGGCCGGTCTCCGTGCCGCCGGTGAAGCCGATGCGGGCGACGAGCGGGTGGTGCACGATGGCGTCGCCGACGACGCGGCCGCTGCCGGGCAGGACCGACAACAGGGCGGTGGGCAGGCCGAGTTCACCGAGCGCGCGGTGGATCACGCGGCCGAGCGCGAGGGACACCAGGGGGGTCCAGGCGGCGGGCTTGAGCAGCACCGCGTTGCCGCCGGCCAGCGCGGGCGCGATCTTCTGCGCGTCGCTGGCGACCGGGGAGTTCCAGGGGTTGATCGCGCCGACGACGCCGATCGGCTCGTACACGCTCATCGTCACGTACGGGCCGCGGGACGGGGTGACGGCTTCCTCGGCCGTCTCCAGGGTCGCGGCGATGTACCGGAACGTGCCGGCCGCGCTCAGCGCGAGGGCCTTCGTCTCGGTGAGGGTCTTGCCGGTGTCGGCGGTCTGCAGGGCGGCCAGCTCGCCGGCCGCCTCCTCCGTCAACTCCGCGATGCGGTAGAGGAGTCGGGCGCGCTGGTGGGGGAGCAGGTCGCGCCACGCGGGGTCGGCGACGGCTTCCGCGGCGGCCCGCGCGGCCTCGTCGACCTCTTCGGCGGACGCGGAGTGCACGGTGGCGATGACCTGTCCGGTCGCCGGGTCGACGGTCTCGACGGGCTCGCCCGCACCGCGTCGCCACTGGCCCGCGATCAGGATGTCGGTGCAGATGTCGTGAGGCACGAGCGGGACCTCCGGGGGGTCTACGGCCTACGGGCGAGGGGGGGAGTGAACGTCTGGAGTGGAACGTCCAGCGCGGCGGTGCCTAATCGCTGAAGTGCTAGAAATCTAAGGGCTTAAATATTTCCCCGCAAGACCCCTAGGCGAAATCTTTGCCTGAGGGCCTCCGAGCCCGGTTGTGGGCGGGTGACGGTGGGGTCACGCTGTAAGTGTCTAAGCCATTAACCATTGACCACTTAGATAAGTCCTCCTAGTGTCTGCGCAACTCCTCTGTTCGCGTCGCCGCGAAAGGACCCCCCCCTCATGACGACTGTGGCCGGCAAGCCAGGCCTCGGCTCCATAGCCGCCCGGCTCGAACGACTTCCACAATCCCGATGGCACGTGAAGGTCAGATTCCTGATCGGTGCCGTGACGTTCTTCGAAGCGTTCGACCAGCTCCTCTCCGCCTCGGCGCTCCCCGTCCTCATCAAGGACTGGCACCTGAGCACGGCCCAGGCGACCTTCGCCATCACCACCGGCTCCGTGGGAATGCTCCTCGGCGCCCTCGTCGCCGGCTGGCTGGGCGACCGCGTCGGCCGCGTGCGCACCGTGGCCCTCGGCGTCGCCGTCACAGCGCTCGGCAGCCTCGCGGTGGCCTTCTCGAGCAACATCGAGATGTTCTCGCTCTTCCGCTTCGTGCAGGGCCTCGGCATCGGCGGCGTCGTCCCCGTGGCGGCCACGTACATCAACGAGATCGCCCGCTCCGACAAGCGCGGCCGGTTCGTCCTGATCTACGAGATGATCTTCCCGCTCGGCCTCGCCGCGGCCACCCTCGTCGCCGTCTGGGTGGTGCCCACCTTCGGCTGGCGCGCCATGTTCGTGATCGGCGCCCTGCCCGTCCTGCTCGCCGTCGCCCTGCCCAAGAAGGTCGTCGAGTCGCCCCGCTGGCTGCTCGCCCAGGGCCGCCGCGAAGAGGCCGAACAGGTCATCGCCAAGATCGAGGCCGAGGTCGCGGCCTCGACCGGCGCGGAGCTGCCGGAGCCCGTCGAGGGCCGCGGCGACGACACCGCCAAGGGCAGCCTGCGGGACCTGTTCAAGGGCAAGTACCTGCGCCGCACGACCGTGCTCTCCGGCCTCTGGTTCGTGGCGTACTACGTCAACCACGGCATCTCCACCTGGCTGCCGTCGCTGTACGTCAAGCACTTCGGTCTCGACCTGACCACCGCGCTCGTGTACACGCTGCTCAGCAACGTGACGGGTCTCCTCGGCACCCTCTGCGTCGCGCTCGTCATCGACCGCATCGGCCGCCGCCCCGCCCTCGTGGCCGCACTCGCCGGCAGCGCGCTCACCCTCGGCATCCTCGCCGTGGTCGGCGTGACGTCCGGCAGCCAGGTCGCGCTCTTCGCCTCCGGCACGACGTTCTTCGTCTACGCGATCAACGCCGGCCTGTACCTGTACTCGCCCGAGCTGTACCCGACGTGCAACCGCGCCAAGGGCGCCGCGTTCGGCGGCCTGTGGAACCGCCTCGGCGTCATCCTCGGCCCGATCACCGTCGGCGCGATCCTCGGCGCTGGAGGCAGCCTGACCGTCGTCTTCGCCCAGCTCGGCGCAGTCGCCCTGGTGGGTGCCGTCATAGCGCTCTTCGCCGTGGAGACCAAGGGGAAGACCCTGGAGGAGCTCAACGCCTGAACCGCGACACTTCAGGACACCCCGGCGCGAGCCGGGAGTGTCCTGCGCCGGTTCTCTCGCAGGGGGGTGCGAGAGACCCGGCGAGCGATCGTTTGAGGGGTAGCATTTTCAGGGGTTCGGGACATCGCGTCCACCCGGCAACGGTCCAGGGGAAGTCGAGGGGAAACGGGGATGGCGGAACGGAAGGCGGCGCGGCGGGATGCCGTGGCGCAGGTGATCGACGACTGGGCGCGCGAGCGGCCCGAGCTGGACACGGCACCGCTCGATGTCCTCGCCCGGCTGCACCGCTCGTTCCTGCGGTACAACACCAAGCTCATCGCGTCGATAGAGCAGCACGGGCTCTCCGTCGCAGGCTTCGACGTGCTGACCGCGCTGCGCCGCTCCGGCGCCCCGTACCGCCTGACCGCAGGGCAGCTCGCCGACCAGGGGCTCGTCTCGTCGGCCGGGGTCACGCTGCGCATAGACCGTCTGGAGAAGGACGGCCTGATCGTCAGGGAGCGCGACGCCGACGACCGCAGGGTCGTGTACTCGCGCCTCACGGACGAGGGCCTCGCCAAGGTCGACGAGGTGTTCGCCGAGCACCTCGACAACGAACGCCGGATGCTCGGCGACCTCTCCCCGTCGGAACGCCGCCAGCTCGCGCGGCTGCTGCGCAAGCTGGAGGACTCCATCCTGGGGTCCGACGTGGCCGACGAAGTGGTCTGAGTCTGTAAGTGTAAAGGCTGAGGGGCGGTTCCCATCCGGGAGCCGCCCCTCAGCCATGTGCCGGTCCTACTTCTCGTCGAGCATGTCCTGCACCCTCGCCCGCACGTCGTCCGTGGCAAGGCCCCGGATCGTCAGCGTGGTGCGGCGGCGCAGCACGTCGTCCGGGGTCTCGGCCCACTCGTGGTCGCGGGCGTAGGCGACCTGCGCCCAGATCTCCGGCGCGTCCGGGTGTACGCGCTCGCCCAGTTCGGGGTTCTCGGCGGCCGTCCGCGCGATGTCGAAGGCCAGCGAGCCGTAGTGCGTGGCCAGGTGCTTCGCCGTGTCGGCAGCCATGCGCGGGCCCGGTGCCGGGCCGTCGGCCAGGAGGCGGTGCGCCACGGCGCGCGGGTCGGCGACACCGGGCAGCGGTATGCGCTTCGGCAGCTCACCGACCGGCACGAAGTCCTCGTCGGAGGTGCCGAGCGGACGGCCCGGCAGCGACTCCAGCTTCCTCATGACCGTACGGCCGATGTGCCGGAACGTCGTCCACTTGCCGCCCGCGACGGACAGCATCCCGCCCCGGCCCTCGGTCACGACCGTCTCGCGCTTTGCCTTCGACGTGTCACCGGGCCCGCCCGGCAGCACCCGCAGACCCGCGAACGCGTACGTGATCAGCTCCCGCTTCAGCTGCTGGTCCCGTACGGAGAAGGCCGCCTCGTCCAGGATCTGGGCGGTGTCCTTCTCGGTGACCGAGACATCGCGCGGGTCGCCCTCGTACTCCTCGTCCGTCGTGCCGAGGAGCAGCATGTCCTCCCAGGGCAGGGCGAACGTGATGCGGTACTTGTCGATCGGCGTCGCGAGCGCGGCCTTCCACGGTGACGTGCGCTTGAGGACGAGGTGCGCGCCCTTGGAGAGGCGTATGGAAGGGGCCGCGTTCGGGTCCTCCATGGTGCGCAGGTGGTCGACCCACGGGCCGGTCGCGTTCAGTACGAGCCGGGCGTTCACCCCGAACTCGTCGCCGCTCGTGCGGTCCTTCAGGTCCGCGCCGGTGACGCGGCCCCGGGTGAAGCGCAGGCCCGTGACCTCGGCGTGGTTGAGGACGACGGCGCCGGACGCGACGGCCGCGCGGACCGTCATCAGGGCCATGCGCGCGTCGTTCATCTGGTCGTCGCCGTACACGGCCACGGCCTTCAGATTCTCCGTCCGCAGCTCGGGCACGTCCTGCTGCGCCTTCGCGGGGGAGAGCAGATGCCCGACCCCGTCGCCGAACGCCGACAGCGCGCTGTACGCGAACACGCCCGCGCCCAGCTTCGCGGCGCCGTGCGGGCCGCCCTTGTACACGGGCAGGTAGAACGTGAGCGGGTTGGCGAGATGCGGCGCCACCTGGCGCGACACCGCACGCCGCTCGAAGTGGTTCTCCGCCACCAGCTTCACCGCGCCGGTCTGCAGATAGCGCAGACCGCCGTGGAGCAGCTTCGAGGAGGCGGACGAGGTGGCGCCGGCGAAGTCACCGGCGTCCACCAGGGCCACCCGCAGTCCCGACTGCGCGGCGTGCCAGGCGGTGGAGATGCCCAGGATGCCGCCGCCGATCACCAGGAGGTCGTACGTCGCCGTGGACAGCTGTTCCCGGGTCTCGGCGCGGCCCGCACGGGAACCGGCGGCCGGACGCGTCCCGGTGGCCGGGACGCTCTGCAGGGTGGTCATTTCTTCTACTCCTCGCCACTTTCGTCGAGCCAGCCCATGGAGCGTTCGACGGCCTTGAGCCAGCTCTTGTACTCACGTTCGCGGGTCTCCGCGTCCATGCGGGGGGTCCACTCCGCGGCCCGGCGCCAGTTCGCGCGCAGCTCGTCGGTCGAGGACCAGAAGCCGACGGCGAGACCGGCGGCGTAGGCGGCGCCGAGACAGGTCGTCTCGGCGACCATCGGGCGCACCACGGGCGCGTCCAGGAAGTCCGAGAGGGTCTGCATCAGCAGGTTGTTCGAGGTCATGCCGCCGTCGACCTTGAGGGCGCTCAGCTCGACACCGGAGTCCTTCGTCATGGCGTCGGTGATCTCGCGGGTCTGCCAGGCGGTGGCCTCCAGGACGGCACGCGCGAGGTGCGCCTTCGTGACGTACCGGGTCAGGCCGGCGATCACACCGCGGGCGTCGGAGCGCCAGTACGGGGCGAACAGACCGGAGAAGGCCGGCACGAAGTAGGCGCCGCCGTTGTCCTCGACCGACGACGCGAGCGTCTCGATCTCGGCGGCGGAGTTGATCAGGCCCATCTGGTCCCGCATCCACTGCACCAGCGAACCGGTGACGGCGATCGAGCCCTCAAGGGCGTAGACCGGCTTCTCCTCACCGATCCGGTAGCCGACCGTGGTCAGCAGGCCCGAGTAGGAGTTGATGGCCTTGTCGCCGGTGTTCATCAGCATGAAGGTGCCGGTGCCGTACGTGGACTTGGCCTCGCCCTCCGCGAAGCAGGTCTGGCCGAACAGGGCCGCCTGCTGGTCGCCGAGCGCGGACGCCACCGGGATACCGCCGAGGAGGTCGCCGAGCTTGCCGCCGGTGACCTCGCCGTAGACCTCGGCGGAGGAGCGGATCTCGGGCAGGATCTCCATCGGGACGCCGATGGACGAACAGATGCGCGCGTCCCACTCCATGGTGTGCAGGTTCATCAGCATGGTGCGCGAGGCGTTGGTGACGTCGGTGACGTGGTGGCCGCCGTCGACCCCGCCCGTCAGGTTCCAGATGACCCAGGTGTCCATCGTGCCGAAGAGGATGTCGCCCGCCTCGGCGCGCTCCTTGAGGCCCTCGACGTTGTCGAGCAGCCAGCGCGCCTTGGGGCCGGCGAAGTAGGAGGCCAGCGGCAGACCGGTCTCGCGGCGGAAACGGTCCTGCCCGACGTTGCGCCCGAGCTCCTTGCACAGGGCGTCGGTGCGGGTGTCCTGCCAGACGATGGCGTTGTGGACGGGCTCACCGGTGTTCTTGTCCCAGAGCAGCGTCGTCTCGCGCTGGTTGGTGATGCCGATGGCCTTGATGTCGTCGCGGGTGATGCCGGCCTTGGTGATGGCCCCGGCGACCACTTCCTGGACGTTGGTCCAGATCTCGTTCGCGTCGTGCTCGACCCAGCCCGGCTTCGGGAAGATCTGCTCGTGCTCCTTCTGGTCGACGGAGACGATCCGGCCGTCCTTGTCGAAGACGATGCAGCGGCTGGAGGTGGTGCCCTGGTCGATCGCGGCGATGAAGGGGCCCGCGGTGTGTGCGTCGGTCACGGTGTGCTCCTGGAAGTTCTCGGTACGGCTCGGTGGGTCCTGCGAGACGGTCCTGCGGAGGGTTCTACACGCCTACTTGAAGGCGAGGTTGTAGAGACCGCCCGCTATGGCGCCGCCGATCAGCGGACCGACGACCGGGATCCACGCGTACGACCAGTCGGAGCCGCCCTTGTTCGGCAGCGGCAGGAGCGAGTGCACGATGCGCGGGCCGAGGTCGCGGACCGGGTTGATGGCGTAGCCCGTGGGGCCGCCGAGCGAGAGGCCGATGCCGACCACGACGAACGCCGTGACCATGGCGCCGAGGACGCCCAGGCCGTTGCCGTTGTCGTTCAGACCCTCCGTGAGGATGGCGAGGACGAGCACGACCGTGGCGATGATCTCGGTGGCCAGGTTCTGCACGGTGTTGCGGATCTCCGGGCCGGTCGAGAAGACGCCGAGCACGGGGCCGGCCTTCGGCGAGGCCTTCGGGTCGACGAGCCCTTCCTCGCCGTCCGACGCGTGGGCCTTGAGCACCTCGGGGTCGGTCAGGTGGGCCTGGAACTGTCCGTAGTACGTCAGCCAGACCAGGACGGCGCCGATCAGCGCGCCCAGGAGCTCCGAGCCCAGGTAGAGCGGGACGTCGCTCCACTTCGTGCCGCCCTCGATGGCGAGACCCAGGGTGACCGCCGGGTTCAGGTGGGCGCCGGACACACCTCCCGCGAGGTAGGCGCCGGTCAGGACCGCGAAGCCCCATCCGAGGGTGATCGCCACCCAGCCGGCGTTGTGCGCCTTCGAGCGCTTCAGCGTGACGGCGGCACACACGCCACCGCCCAGCAGTACGAGTACGGCGGTACCGAAGGTCTCGCCGATGAAGATGTCGGAGCTGGTCACCCGCGACTCCTTGTCCTTCGTCCAGGGGAACAGGCCAGAAAAAGGCGAACCCCGGCTTCCACTCCGGTGGTCCGCGCCCTCCGGGGAGGGCGGTCTCGGCCCCGGCCCGTCACACTCTAACGGCTATTGCCGGTAGGTGTTCGACAATGCCGACCGATGGACGCGAGTCTCGCTCTGGGGTTACTCGCTAGTCAAGGGCTCGTTGTCGAAAACACGATCGGTATTGAGATCGGTATTGAGGTCGGTATTGATCGGTCCGGACCATCACTGCTGGTGGTGGGGGAGGTGGCCGGACCGCATGTCCCGTCGATCGTGTCGCGGGCGGGGGTGGGGTGCACGTCGGCGGGGTCCGGCGGGGGCGGGCGGGTCTGGCGTGGGCGGGTCTGCCGGGGCGGGACGCCTGCCGGACCGGGCCTGTCGGGCGGGGGCTTCCGGGCGGGGCCTGCCAGGCGGGGGCTTCCGGGCCGGGCAACAAAAAAGGGGCCCCGCCTCCCGGCAGGGCCCGTACAGGGTGACGCTATGACTCAGAAGCGGCCGGCCCCCAGGTCCCTGGACACCGCGCGGGCGCAGTCCCGCACCGCCGCGATCAGCTCCGGCCGCAGCTCCCCGTTCGCGCACACGCGCTCCACGGCGCCGGTGATGCCGACCGCGCCGACGGGCATCCGCCGCCGGTCGTGGATCGGGGCCGCGACGGAGGCGACGCCCTCCCAGGTCTCCTCGACATCGGCCGCGTACCCGCGCGCCCTGGTCAGATCGAGGAGCTGCTCGAAGTCGTCGAGGGCGCTCACCGTGCGCCCCGTGAACGCCTTGCGCTCGGCCTCGACGACCTCGCTGTGCGCCACCGGGTCGTACGCCGACAGGACCTTGCCGAGCGCCGTGGAGTGCAGCGGCTGCATCGCCCCGACCTCCAGGACCTGACGGCTGTCGTCCGGCCGGAACACGTGGTGCACGATCAGCACGCCCTGCTGGTGCAGGACGCCGAGGTAGACGCTCTCGCCGCTGGAGCGCGCCAGGTCGTCCGTCCACACCAGCGCGCGCGCCCGCAGCTCGTGCACGTCGAGATAGCTGTTGCCGAGGCGCAGCAGCTCCGCGCCCAGCTGGTAGCGGCCCGACGCGGCGTCCTGCTCGACGAAGCCCTCGTGCTGGAGCGTGCGCAGAATGCCGTGCGCCGTGCCCTTGGCGAGGCCCAGCGCGGAGGCGATGTCCGAGAGGCCGAGCCGGCGCTCACCGCCCGCGAGGAGCCGCAGCATCGCGGCGGCCCGCTCGAGTGACTGGATGTTCCGTGCCATCCCAGCCCTTTCTCCCTGAATCCTCTCGCCGAGCGATGTTCGGCAATGCTGAACACTATCGGCCGTTACCGACCCCGTGCGAATACGCGAGGAGCCTATATTTCAGCCGGTTTCCGTCCGAGTTCCGGATCGGTATACCACCGCGGCCCGCCATTCGGGTGTTCCGGCCAGTGGACGCCCCGGCGGGAAAAAGACCGGCCCGGCTACCCTGACCGGGTGCGCCTCCTGACATGGAGCCGCAAAGCCGACAGCCGTCGCACCCCAGGGAGCACTTTCATGGCCTCGTTGCCAACCCCCGTCCCGTCCACCGACCCCGCCGGCCGTGAGCGAGCCGACGCCCTCCGTGAGGCCCTGGCCACCCGCGTGGTCGTGGCCGACGGCGCGATGGGCACGATGCTCCAGGCCCAGGACCCGACCCTCGACGACTTCGAGCAGCTCGAGGGCTGCAACGAGATCCTGAACGTCACCCGCCCCGACATCGTGCGCTCCGTCCACGAGGAGTACTTCGCCGTCGGCGTGGACTGCGTCGAGACGAACACGTTCGGCGCGAACTTCGCGGCCCTGGGGGAGTACGACATCCCCGAGCGCGTCTTCGAGCTCTCCGAGGCCGGCGCGCGCATCGCCCGCGAGGTCGCCGACGAGTTCACCGCGAGCACCGGTCAGCAGCGCTGGGTCCTCGGCTCGATGGGCCCCGGCACCAAGCTGCCCACCCTCGGCCACGCCGCGTACACGACCCTGCGGGACGCCTACCAGCAGAACGCCGAGGGCATGATCGCGGGCGGCGCCGACGCGCTGCTCGTCGAGACGACCCAGGACCTGCTCCAGACCAAGGCCTCGATCATCGGCGCCCGCCGCGCCCTCGACGCCACCGGCGCGAACCTCCCGCTGATCTGCTCGGTCACGGTCGAGACCACCGGCACGATGCTCCTCGGCTCCGAGATCGGCGCGGCCCTGACCGCCCTGGAGCCTCTCGGCATCGACATGATCGGCCTGAACTGCGCCACGGGCCCGGCCGAGATGAGCGAGCACCTGCGCTACCTCGCCCGCCACTCCCGCATCCCGCTGTCGTGTATGCCGAACGCGGGCCTCCCCGTCCTCGGCAAGAACGGCGCGCACTACCCGCTGACCGCCCCCGAGCTGGCCGACGCCCAGGAGACCTTCGTCCGCGAGTACGGGCTCTCGCTCGTCGGCGGCTGCTGCGGCACCACGCCCGAGCACCTGCGCCAGGTCGTCGAGCGCGTCCGCGGCCTGACGCCCACCGTCCGCGAGCCGCGCCCCGAGCCGGGCGCCGCCTCGCTCTACCAGACGGTCCCGTTCCGCCAGGACATCTCGTACATGGCGATCGGCGAGCGTACGAACGCCAACGGTTCCAAGAAGTTCCGCGAGGCCATGCTCGAAGGCCGCTGGGACGACTGCGTCGAGATGGCCCGCGACCAGATCCGCGAGGGCGCGCACATGCTCGACCTCTGCGTCGACTACGTGGGCCGTGACGGCGTCGCCGACATGGAGGAGCTGGCGGGCCGCTTCGCCACCGCCTCCACCCTGCCGATCGTCCTCGACTCCACCGAGGTCGACGTCCTGCGCGCCGGCCTCGAGAAGCTCGGCGGCCGCGCGGTCATCAACTCCGTCAACTACGAGGACGGCGACGGCCCCGAGTCCCGCTTCGCGAAGGTCACCCGCCTCGCGCAGGAGCACGGCGCCGCCCTGATCGCGCTGACCATCGACGAGGAGGGCCAGGCCCGCACCCCCGAGCACAAGGTCGCGATCGCCGAACGCCTCATCGAGGACCTGACCGGCAACTGGGGCATCCACGAGTCGGACATCCTCATCGACACCCTGACCTTCACCATCTGCACCGGCCAGGAGGAGTCCCGCAAGGACGGCATCGCCACCATCGAGGCGATCCGCGAGCTGAAGCGCCGTCACCCGGACGTCCAGACCACGCTGGGCCTGTCCAACATCTCCTTCGGCCTCAACCCGGCTGCGCGCATCCTCCTCAACTCGGTCTTCCTCGACGAGTGCGTGAAGGCGGGCCTCGACTCGGCGATCGTGCACGCGTCGAAGATCCTCCCGATCGCCCGGTTCAGCGAGGAGGAGGTGCAGACGGCGCTCGACCTGATCCACGACCGCCGCGCCGAGGGCTACGACCCGCTGCAGAAGCTCATGGCGCTCTTCGAGGGCGCCACCGCCAAGTCCCTCAAGGCCGGCAAGGCCGAGGAGCTGGCCGCGCTGCCGCTGGAGGAGCGCCTCAAGCGCCGCATCATCGACGGCGAGAAGAACGGCCTGGAGGCCGACCTCGACGAGGCGCTCCAGACGCGGCCCGCCCTCGACATCGTCAACGAGACGCTGCTCGACGGCATGAAGGTCGTCGGCGAGCTCTTCGGCTCCGGCCAGATGCAGCTGCCGTTCGTGCTCCAGTCCGCCGAGGTCATGAAGAACGCGGTGGCCTACCTGGAGCCGCACATGGAGAAGTCCGACACCGAGGGCAAGGGCACCATCGTCCTCGCGACCGTGCGCGGCGACGTCCACGACATCGGCAAGAACCTCGTCGACATCATCCTGTCGAACAACGGCTACAACGTCGTCAACCTCGGCATCAAGCAGCCCGTCTCCGCGATCCTGGAAGCCGCCGAGGAGCACAAGGCCGACGTCATCGGCATGTCCGGACTCCTCGTCAAGTCCACGGTGATCATGAAGGAGAACCTGGAGGAGCTCAACCAGCGCAAGATGGCCGCCGACTACCCGGTCATCCTCGGCGGCGCCGCGCTGACCCGGGCCTACGTCGAGCAGGACCTCCACGAGATCTACGAGGGCGAAGTCCGTTACGCGCGCGACGCGTTCGAGGGCCTGCGCCTCATGGACGCCCTCGTCGCCGTCAAGCGCGGCGTCCCCGGCGCCACGCTGCCCGAGCTCAAGCAGCGCCGCGTGAGGGCGAGCACGATCCAGGTCGACGAGCAGCCCGACGAGGGCCCCGCGCGCTCCGACACGGCCACCGACAACCCGGTCCCCGAGCCGCCGTTCTGGGGCACCCGCGTCATCAAGGGCATCCAGCTCAAGGAGTACGCGTCCTGGCTCGACGAGGGCGCCCTGTTCAAGGGCCAGTGGGGCCTCAAGCAGAACCGCGCCGGTGACGGGCCCACGTACGAGGAGCTGGTGGAGACCGAGGGCCGTCCGCGGCTGCGCGGCTGGCTCGACGACCTGCACACCAAGAACATGCTCGAAGCGGCCGTCGTCTACGGCTACTTCCCGTGCGTGTCCAAGGGCGAGGACCTGATCATCCTCGACGACGAGGGCAACGAGCGCACCCGCTTCACGTTCCCGCGCCAGCGCCGCGGCCGCCGTCTGTGTCTCGCGGACTTCTTCCGTCCCGAGGAGTCGGGCGAGACCGACGTCGTCGGCCTCCAGGTCGTCACCGTCGGCTCCCGGATCGGCGAGGAGACCGCCAAGCTCTTCGAGGCGAACGCGTACCGCGACTACCTCGAACTGCACGGCCTGTCCGTCCAGTTGGCGGAAGCGCTCGCCGAGTACTGGCACGCGCGCGTCCGTTCGGAGCTGGGCTTCTCCGGCGAGGACCCCGCCGAGATGGAGGACATGTTCGCGCTCAAGTACCGCGGCGCCCGCTTCTCCCTCGGCTACGGCGCCTGCCCCGACCTGGAGGACCGCGCCAAGATCGCGGAACTCCTGGATCCGGAGCGCATCGGCGTCCACCTGTCCGAGGAGTTCCAGCTCCACCCCGAGCAGTCCACCGACGCGATCGTCATCCACCACCCCGAGGCGAAGTACTTCAACGCGCGGTAAACGCACGGTAGGCGCACGGAGACGCGTCGTAGCGGGCAACGGTGTGGGGCCAAACAGCCCCACGTCGCCCCGTCATCACGCGTGTGATCCGGGCGCGACGTACACTGGTCGGTCCAGTGCAGGCCGGTTGCCTTCCTGTCAGAAGGAGGCAGCCGGCCTCTTCGTCCCTTATGGAGGTGTGCCCGGATGACCAGTACGGTCCCCGCTCTCGGTACCCGAACGGCAGAAGGCTCCGCCCTGCAGGCCGTGCTCCTCGACATGGACGGCACGCTGGTGGACACCGAAGGCTTCTGGTGGGACGCGGAGGTCTCCGTGTTCGCCGCCCTCGGGCACACCCTCGACGAGGCGTGGCGCGAGGTCGTCGTCGGCGGCCCGATGACCCGCAGCGCCGGCTTCCTCATCGAGGCCACCGGCGCGGACGTCACGCTCCCCGAGCTGACCGTGCTGCTCAACGACGGATTCGAGGAACGCATCAGCCGCACCCTGCCGCTGATGCCGGGCGCCGCGCGCCTGTTGGCCGAACTGGCCGCCCACGACATCCCGACAGCCCTCGTGTCCGCCTCGCACCGGCGCATCATCGACCGGGTCCTCGCCTCGCTGGGCCCGCAGTACTTCGCGCTCACCGTCGCGGGCGACGAGGTCGAGCGGACCAAGCCGCACCCCGACCCGTACCTGCTCGCCGCCGCGGGCCTGGGAGCGGATCCGGCCAGGTGCGCCGTCATCGAGGACACCGCCACCGGGGTCGCCGCCGCCGAGGCGGCCGGCTGCCACGTCGTCGCCGTACCGTCAGTGACCCCCATCGCGCCCGCCCACCGGCGCACCGTCGTCTCCTCGCTGGAACACGTCGACCTGCCGTTCCTGCACGGTCTGATGCTCCGTTGAACCGCGGGTAACGCCCACGCGCGTGTGGCCGAATCCCGGTACCCGGCAAGCTAGTTGAACGTGTGACGTTTCCCACTCGACGCGGGGTCGACACGTGTGCGCGGCTGTGCTGTGATCCGGACCACCGCGCCACCCCGCGATCCCATCTGTCCCGATTGGTCGGAACCTGAGCCGATGCGACCCCTGTGGGTTATCGGTGCGTCCACGCCCGGTTTCGGAGCGTGATGAACGCACGCCTCCGGCCGCCTTCGGGACGCTTCGCCACGCGCATTAATGTCGATGCGAGAACATCGCCGTAAACCCCCTCGTTCCCCCGCCGACACCACCCCTCGTCGCCGGTGGTCAGGGGATCGACAGCTGTGGAGAACTTCGAGCATGAACCGCAAGACCTTGGTGTTGCCGGCCGTCATCGGCCTGCTCGCGCCTGTACTCGCCGCGTGCGGCGGGTCCGGCAGCGGAAACGGCGGCGGCAACCCGATCGCCGTCGGCACCACCGACCGGTTCATCGCCTCGAAGGCTGTCCCGGCCCCGTTCGACCCCGCGTACGCCTACGACGCCGGCTCCTGGAACGTACTGCGCCAGACCATCCAGACCCTGATGGCCATGCCGCGCGGCGGCAGCGGCGACCCGGTGCCCGAGGCGGCCGAGAGCTGCGGATTCACCGACACCGGCAACGAACGCTACGCGTGCACCCTGCGCAAGGGCCTCACCTTCGCCGATGGCACCCCCGTCACCGCCTCGGACGTCAAGTTCTCCATCGACCGCGTTCGCGCCATCGGCAGCGACAGCGGCTCCACCGCCCTGCTCTCCACCATCGACACGGTCGAGACCCAGGGCCGCAGCCAGGTCATCTTCCACCTGAAGACCCCTGACGCCACGTTCCCGTACAAGCTGGCGACCCCCACCGCCGGCATCGTCAACCCCGACGACTACTCACGGAGCAAGCTGCGCAACGGCTTCGCCGTCGACGGCTCGGGCCCGTACACCCTGCACGCCGAGGTCAAGAACAACACCCTCGTCAAGGCCGTCTTCAGCAAGAACCCCAACTACAAGGGGCAGTTGAAGCCGAAGAACGACAAGGTCGAGCTGGTCTCCTTCGCCGATGCCGACGCCATGGGCAAGGCCCTCGACAAGGGCAGCATCGACATGATGACGCGCACCATGTCGCCGGAGCAGATCAAGCGGCTCTCGGACAACCCGAGCAAGAAGATCAACCTGGTCGAGATGCCGGGCATGGAGATCCGCTACCTCGGATTCGACACCAGCGCGCCCGCCGTCCGGAGCAAGGCCGTCCGCCAGGCCATGGCCCAGGTCATCGACCGCGGACAGCTCACCGCCGACGTCTACGGCACCTCCGCCGAACCGCTCTACTCGCTGGTGCCGTCCGGCATCACCGGTCACACGAACTCGTTCTTCAACAAGTACAGCGACCCGAGCGTCGGCAAGGCCTCGGCCATCCTGTCCCGGGCGGGCATCAACACGCCGGTCAAGCTCACCCTGCACTACACGACCGACCACTACGGACCGGCCACCAAGCGGGAGTTCGAGGTGCTCAAGAAGCAGCTCAACTCGTCCGGCCTGTTCTCCGTCGACATCAAGGGCGACTCCTGGGACACCTACCGCCCTGACGAACTCAAGGGCAAGTTCGCCGTCTACGGCATGGGCTGGTTCCCCGACTTCCCCGACGCCGACAACTTCGTCGCACCGTTCCTCGACAAGGACAACTTCCTCGCGTCGCCCTACGCGAACAGCACGATCCGGGACCAGCTCATCCCGCAGTCCCGGCGTGAGGCCGACCGGCTGACCGCCTCCAAGAGCCTCACACAGATCCAGGACACCGTGGCCGACGACGTGCCGGTGCTCCCGCTCTGGCAGGGCAAGCAGTACGTCGCCGCCCGCGACGACATCACCGGGGTCGAGTGGGCACTCAGTTCCTCCTCGATCCTCCAGCTCTGGGAACTCGGCCGCGGCGTGAGCGGCTGATCCCCCAGCGAGCCGGCCGTCCCGTCCAGGGAGGCCGGCTCGCCCGTTTTCCGCACCACTGACGACAAGGCACGTACGTGAGAATGCGCAAGCACTGGCTGGTCCTGACCCTGGGGACAGGACTCACCGCGTCTCTGCTGGCCGGATGCGGCTCCGACAAGGGCAGCAGCACCGCGGGCAAGGGCAGCGCGGTGGTCATGGGAATGTCCGACGACATCCAGGCCACCGACCCGGCGTCCGGCTACGACCCGGGATCGTGGCTGCTGTTCAACAACGTGTTCCAGTCACTCCTGAGCTTCCCCAAGGGCAGCACGGAGCCGCAGCCCGAAGCCGCCGAGCAGTGTTCCTTCACGGACTCCAGCACCAAGGTCTACAGCTGCACGCTGCGCGACGGCCTCAAGTTCAGCAACGGTGACAAGCTCACCTCGGAGGACGTCAAGTTCTCCTTCGACCGCATGATGAAGATCGCCGACGACGCCGGCCCGTCGATCATGTTCCCCATGCTCGACAAGGTCGAGACGCCCGACGCCAAGACCGTCGTGTTCCACCTCAAGACCGCGGACGCCACGTTCCCCAGCAAGATCGCGTCCGGCGCCGGCTCCATCGTCGACCACACCGCGTACTCGATGAACCGCCTGCGCTCCGACGGCAAGGCGATCGGCTCAGGCCCCTACAAGCTGGACTCCTTCACCAAGACGAAGGCCGTCTTCTCGGTCAACGCCGACTACAAGGGCACCGCCAAGGTCCAGAACTCCGGGATGACCATCCGGTTCTTCCACGGCGACCAGGCGGGCCTCAAGAAGGCTCTCGTCAGCGGCAAGATCGACCTCGCCTACCGCGGACTCGCCGCCAAGGACATCGCCGGCATCGAGAACTCCGCGTCGATGAACTCCAAGTCGGAGGTCGTCGAGGGCACCAGCGCCGAGGTCCAGGACCTGGTCTTCAACATGAAGGACCCCGTCGCCGGCCGCCTGTCCGTCCGTAAGGCCATGGCGTACCTCCTCGACCGGGACGCCCTGGTCAACGAGGTCTACCAGGACACCGCCACCCCGCTGTACTCGATCATCCCGGCGGGCATCAGCGGCCACAACACGGCCTTCTTCGACACCTACGGCCCCCACCCCTCGCCCGCCAAGGCCCGCGCGGCACTGCGGGCCGACGGCATCACCGGCAAGGTGAAGCTCACGCTCTGGTCGACCCCGTCGCGCTACGGCCCGGCCACCGACCAGGAACTCGCGGCGATCGCCAAGCAGCTCAACGCGAGCGGCCTGTTCGACGCCGACATGAAGTCCATCGCGTTCAGCCAGTACCAGAAGGACATCAAGACCGGAAAGTACGGGGTGTACGTGAAGGGCTGGGTGCCGGACTACCCGGACCCCGACAACTTCACCCAGCCGTTCTTCGGCGACGGCAACGTGCTGGAGAACAACTACACGAACAGCACGATCACCGGAAAGATCATCCCGCAGACCGGGGCGCAGAGTGAACGCGCCTCCACCGACCGGGACTTCGAGCAGCTCCAGAACATCGTCGCCGACGAGCTGCCGGTCCTCCCCGTCTGGCAGGCCAAGCAGTACGCCGTCGTCCGCGACAGCGTCTACGGCCTCGAATCCTGCCTCGACGCGTCGACGGTCTTCCGGTTCTGGGAGATCAGCAAGGGGTGAGCCGGCCTCCGGCCGCACACATGACGGTGGCCGCCTCCCTTCCCGGGAGGCGGCCACCGTCATGTGTGCGGCTGATCTACCGCTGGGCTGATCTACTGCTGCGCGCCCGGTCGCACCAGACCGCTCTCGTACGCGTACACCGCCGCCTGCACGCGGTCGCGCAGGCCCAGCTTCGTCAGCACATGGCCGACATGCGTCTTCACCGTCGTCTCGCTGACGAAGAGGTCCGCCGCGATCTCCGCGTTCGACAGACCGCGCGCCACCAGCTTCAGGACCTCGACCTCGCGCTCGGTCAGCGTGTGCAACGTGTCCGGCACCGGCTCGTCACCCGAGGGCAGATGGTCCGCGTACTTGTCGAGCAGCCGTCGCGTGATGCTCGGCGCGAGCATCGCCTCGCCGGCAGCGACCACGCGCAGCGCCTGCACCAGCTCGTTGGCCGGGGCGTCCTTCAGCAGGAAGCCACTGGCGCCGGCCCGCAGCGCCTCCACCACGTACTCGTCGAGGTCGAACGTCGTCAGGACGAGCACCTTCGCCGGACCGTCCCGGCCGGGGCCGGTGATCTGCCGGGTCGCCTCGACCCCGTCCATCCGCGGCATACGGATGTCCATCAGGACCACATCGGGCTGCAGGGCACGGACCTGGTCGAGCGCCTGCAGGCCGTCTCCGGCCTCGCCGACGACCGCGATGTCCTGCTCGGCCTCCAGAATCATCCGGAACCCGGTACGGAGCAGCGGCTGGTCGTCGACCAGTAGGACGCGGATCGCCACGTAACTCTCCTTCGCTAGTCCGGGCCATTCTGCCCTGCTAGCCCTCCTGGGACCCGGTCACCCTGACCTGAAGGGGATACGGCGGGGGAGTCCCGCCGAACTCCGGGCAAACCGCCTGATGGTCGCACCAGCCGCACAGCTTCGTGGGCCGCGGCCGCCAGTCACCCGTGTCCGTGGCCTGCTCGATCGCCTCCCACAGCGCGTGCAGCTTGCGCTCCACCCGCTCCAGATCGGCCACCACCGGGTCGTACGTCAGCACGTCCCCGCTGCCCAGATAGACCAGCTGGAGCCGGCGCGGCACGACCCCCTTCAGGCGCCACACCACCAGCGCGTAGAACTTCATCTGGAACAGGGCGCCCTCGGCGTACTCGGGGCGCGGGGCCTTGCCCGTCTTGTAGTCGACGATGCGGACCTCGCCCGTCGGCGCGACGTCGACCCGGTCGATGATGCCGCGCAGCTTCAGGCCCGACGCCAGCTCCGCCTCGACGAACAGCTCACGCTCGGCCGGCTCCAGACGCGTCGGGTCCTCCAGCGTGAACCAGCGCTCGACCAGCTGCTCGGCCTCGCCGAGCCAGCGCGTCATCCGCTCGCCCTCGCCGTCGTCCGCGAACAGCTCGGCCAGCTCCGGCTTCACCTCGCGCAGCCGGTCCCACTGACCCGGGATGAGCGACTTCGCGCGCGGGGCCGTCCGCTCGCCCGCCGGGGCGTCGAACAGTCTCTCCAGCACGGCGTGCACCAGCGTCCCGCGGGTCGCGGCCTCGCTCGGCTTCTCGGGCAGCTTGTCGATCACCCGGAACCGGTACAGCAACGGGCACTGCATGAAGTCGCTCGCGCGCGAGGGCGAGAGCGACGCCGGGCGAGCGGCCGGGGCGGCCCCTTCGGTGCTGGTCTCCATGACGACAGACCTTACGGGCCGCCACTGACAGTCAGGTGAGTGGTGGGGTACGAACCATTCGTGGGAGTCCTTGTGAAGCCGGCCCGCGGCGGGGCGGGGGAGTCGACGCGGGCCGCGCCACACTGGACGCATAACATCGACGCCAGACCGCTCGCCCTGCATGATCGCGCATCGGCGGGAGCGAGGGATTACGAACGAGGGGACCGAGGGATCACCGTGGACGAGAGCGGCCGGCCGCACCCCGGCAGCGGTACGACGGACGACGAGCAGGCCGCCCGCCCCCGCACCACGCCCCCGCCGCCAGACCCGGAGCGCGAGGCGCAGGACGACGCGGTCCCGCTGACCAAGGCGAACGCTTCCGGCGACCCGGAGTCCGGTGCGCAGCCCGACCCGGAGGACACCGAGAACTCCGCGTCCGGCGCGCAGCCCGACCCGGAGGACACCGAGAACCCCGCGTCCGGAGACCAGACCGACCCCCCTGCGGACCCGCCGACGGACCCCCCGACGGACCCGCCGTCCGGCACCCCCCAAGACCCGCACCACGACCCGCACCACACCCCCGTCACCCCCACCCGTACCCCCGCGACGAGCGGCCGCCGCCCGGCCAAGGCGCCCGAGTCCCGTGGCGGGCTCCTGATGGGGCGCCCCTTCGGCGTCCCCGTCTACGTGGCCCCCAGCTGGTTCCTCGTGGCCGCCCTCATCACCTGGGTCTTCGGCGGCCAGCTCGACCGCGTCCTGCCCGAACTCGGCGCCCTCCGCTACCTCGTCTCCCTCTTCTTCGCGGTCGCGTTCTACGCCTCCGTACTCGTGCACGAACTCGCGCACACCGTCGCCGCGCTCCGCTTCAAGCTGCCGGTGCGCCGCATCCAGCTCCAGTTCTTCGGCGGCGTGTCCGAGATCGAGAAGGAGTCCGAGACGCCGGGCCGCGAGTTCGTCCTCGCCTTCGTCGGACCGCTGCTGTCCCTCGTCCTGGCCGGCGTCTTCTACCTCGGGATGCTCGTCGTCGAGCCCGGCACCGTACCCGGCGTCCTGCTCGCCGGTCTGATGGTCTCCAACCTCCTCGTCGCCGCGTTCAACCTGCTGCCCGGCCTGCCCCTCGACGGCGGCCGTATGCTCCGCGCCGTCGTCTGGAAGATCACCGGCAAGCCCATGAGCGGCACCGTCGCCGCCGCCTGGGTCGGCCGGGCCCTCGCCCTCGCCGTCCTGATCGGCCTGCCCCTGCTCACCCAGACCGGCGCACTCGGCAACCGGGCCACCGACGCCGCCGGCATGGACACCGTCACCGACGCGCTGCTCGCCGCCATCCTTGCCGCGATCATCTGGACCGGCGCCGGCAACAGCCTGCGCATGGCCCGCCTGCGCGAACACCTCCCCGAGCTCCGTGCCCGCACCCTGACCCGCCGCGCGGTCCCCGTGGAGAGCGCCACCCCCCTCTCCGAAGCCCTGCGCCGGGCCAACGACGCGGGCGCCCGCGCCCTCGTCATCGTCGACGCCGACGGCGAACCCCGGTCCCTCGTCCGCGAGACCGCCATCGTCGGCGTCCCCGAACACCGCCGCCCCTGGGTCGCCGTCAGCGGCCTCGCCCAGGACCTCACCGACGGAATGCGCGTCTCCGCCGAACTCGCCGGCGAGGAGCTTCTCGACACCCTGCGCGCCACCCCCGCCACCGAGTACCTCGTCGTCGAGGACAGCGGCGCCATCTACGGCGTCCTCTCCGCAGCAGACGTGGAACGAGCCTTCGTCAAGGCGATGGCAAGGCCGTCCGCATGACTCCCCGCGCCTGAGCGCCCCGACAGGGGCGCGGGGCCGTTTCGATCTGCGGCTCCGCCGCGTGGGCGCGAACAACCACGACCGACGCCCACTGTCCGCACGCACCCCCGGCCCGCCTCCGCCGGTCAGGCGCACCGCAGGGACCCGGTAGGCTGGTCACATGTCCGAACCGACCGGTGCCGCCCGCCGACGCGGGCCCTTCAAGGTCGGGGACCAGGTACAGCTGACCGACCCCAAGGGCCGCCACTACACGTTCACGCTCGAGGCCGGGAAGAACTTCCACACCCACAAGGGTTCTTTCCCCCACGACGAGCTGATCGGCGCTCCCGAGGGCAGCGTTGTCCGCACCACCGGAAACGTCGCCTACCTCGCGCTGCGCCCCCTGCTCCCCGACTACGTCCTGTCCATGCCCCGCGGCGCCGCCGTGGTCTACCCCAAGGACGCGGGGCAGATCCTGGCCTTCGCCGACATCTTCCCCGGCGCGCGCGTCGTCGAGGCAGGCGTCGGCTCCGGCTCGCTGAGCAGCTTCCTGCTGCGCGCCATCGGCGACGACGGAATGCTGCACTCCTACGAGCGCCGCGAGGACTTCGCCGAGATCGCCACGCAGAACGTGGAGCGCTACTTCGGCGGTCCGCACCCCGCCTGGCAGCTCACCGTCGGCGACCTCCAGGACAACCTGAGCGACACCGACGTGGACCGCGTCATCCTCGACATGCTTGCCCCCTGGGAGTGCCTGGACGTCGTCAAGAAGGCGCTCGTCCCCGGCGGCATCCTCTGCTGCTACGTCGCCACCACCACCCAGCTCGCCCGGACCGTCGAGTCCATCCGCGAGATCGGCTGCTTCAACGAGCCGACGTCCTGGGAGACGATGATCCGCAACTGGCACGTCGAAGGCCTGGCCGTCCGCCCGGACCACCGCATGATCGGCCACACCGGCTTCCTCCTCACCGCCCGCCGCCTCGCGGACGGCGTCGAGCCGCCCATGCGCCGCCGCCGCCCCGCGAAGGGCGCCTACGGCGAGGACTACTCGGGCCCCAACGCCGACGGCGGCAACGCCGGACGCTGACCCGCGTAACCCGTCCAACGCACCACCGCCGCCGCCGAGTTCCCCGCACACCCGGGGAACTCGGCGGCGGCGCTTGTGCGTTGAGGCCCCGCACGCGAGGCGGCGCGGCACGGGCGAGGTGGCAGGAACCCCGGAAATCACCGGACCCCCGGCGTTCCCCCGCACTGTGAGGTATGACACGATGCTGGGCACCCCCACCGGCACAGCCCTCACAGGAGACGCTTCCTAGTGCAGCACCCCGCCGTCCCGGAACTGGCGCACACCACCACCCGTCCCATCCACTGGCTCGCGACAGCCGCGGCCGTATCGGCCGTCGTCGCGTTCTCCTCATTCCTGCAGCCCGGATCGGCCACCGCGGCCCAGCCGGACCCGCAGACCATCCGCACCACAAACACCGCCGCTGTCGCACCTCCCGATCCGGCGGCCGTCCACTTCCCGCTCCAGTGCGGGCCCGTCAAGACCCTCGTGGTGAAGACCGCCACCGGGGATCTCGACGGAGACGGAAGTCCGGAAACCGTCGCCGTGGTCCGCTGCGACGCGAGCTCCGGCACCCCGCCGAGCGGCGTCTACGTCCTCACGCACTCCCGCGAGGCACACGCGCAGCCGCGCATCGTGGCCACCCTCGTCGACCCCAAGGACCGGCTCACCGCCGACGACGTGGCGGTACGCGACGGAGCGGTCACCGCGACGCTCCTCGGCTACTCCAGCGACGCCGTCCCCAACTGCTGCCCCGACACCACGGACAAGGCGAAGTGGCAGTGGAAGGACGACGCGTTCATCCGCTCCACCCCCGCCGAGGCCCGCAGCATCTGACGTCGGCACACGAGAAAGGGCCCGCGCCCGCCGGAAACGGCGGCACGGGCCCTTTTCGTTCGCCCTGCGACGGGCTGAAACCTACCGGTCACTCCGCGTCAGGACCGTAGACCTCCACCCTGTCCGAAACCCGACGTACGTGGATGCAGTCGCCCGGACACTCCTTCGCCGAGTCCACGACGTCGTTCAGCAGCGGGAGCGGCACCGGAGTGGTCGCCCCCTGCTCCTGCAACAGCTCGTCGTCCGCGCTCTTCACGTACGCCAGCCCGTCGATGTCCAGCTCGAAGACCTCGGGCGCGTACTGCGCGCAGATCCCGTCGCCGGTGCAGAGGTCCTGGTCGATCCACACCTCGAGGGCGACGCCGCTGTCGGTGCCGGATCCGGCCTCCTGCTGCACGCTCATGTCTCCTGCCGCTTCCTGCCTCGAACCGCCCCGCGTACCGGCAAGTCGGGCCAGCTCCGACGGGTGTTGAACACGTCGACCCTACAACCGGCCGCTTCCAATTCATGTTGGGTGGGTATCCCCCTGGCGTGAGGGAGAGCGCAAGGGTGAAGATCGGACACACCCCCACAGTCTTTTTGATCTAGGGGTTTCAATCGACACCCACCCAGGTAGGGTCTGGAAGCGTCCAGCTCCCCTTGGAGGAGGTGAGGACCGTGGCAGCCCACGACGACGACATGAACCGCGGCATCCGCCCGGGACGAGGGTCCGACGACCCCGCCGGTCAGATTGCCTATCTTGAGCAGGAGATCGCCGTCCTGCGACGCAAGCTCGCCGACTCTCCGCGTCATACGAGGATTCTCGAAGAGCGGATCGTCGAGCTGCAGACCAACCTGGCCGGCGTGTCCGCACAGAACGAGCGGCTCGCCAACACGCTCAGGGAGGCCCGCGACCAGATCGTGGCCCTCAAGGAGGAAGTCGACCGGCTCGCACAGCCGCCGGCCGGCTTCGGAGTCTTCCTCGTGGCGAACGAGGACGGTACCGCCGACATCTTCACCGGCGGCCGCAAGCTCCGGGTGAACGTGAGCCCCAGCGTGGAGCTCGAAGAGCTCAGGCGCGGCCAGGAAGTGATGCTCAACGAAGCGCTCAACGTGGTCGAGGCCATGGAGTACGAGAGCGTCGGCGACATCGTCACCCTCAAGGAGATCCTGGAGGACGGCGAGCGCGCCCTCGTGGTGGGGCACACCGATGAAGAACGCGTGGTCCGGCTCGCCGAACCACTCCTCGACATCACCATCCGCCCCGGCGACGCCCTCCTGCTCGAACCCCGATCCGGCTATGTCTACGAAGTCGTACCCAAGAGCGAAGTCGAAGAGCTCGTCCTGGAAGAGGTCCCGGACATCGGCTACGAGCAGATCGGCGGCCTGGGAAACCAGATCGAACTGATCCGCGACGCGGTCGAGCTGCCCTACCTCTACCCGGACCTGTTCAAGGAGCACGAGCTGCGCCCGCCCAAGGGCGTCCTGCTCTACGGTCCTCCCGGCTGCGGAAAGACCCTGATCGCCAAGGCGGTGGCCAACTCCCTTGCCAAGAAGGTCGCGGAAGTGACCGGACAGGCCCAGGGCAAGAGCTTCTTCCTCAACATCAAGGGTCCCGAGCTGCTCAACAAGTACGTCGGCGAGACCGAGCGGCAGATCCGCCTCGTCTTCCAGCGTGCACGGGAGAAGGCCAGCGAGGGCACGCCCGTCATCGTCTTCTTCGACGAGATGGAGTCCCTCTTCCGCACCCGTGGCTCCGGTGTCAGCTCGGACGTGGAGAACACCATCGTCCCCCAGCTGCTCGCCGAGATCGACGGTGTGGAAGGCCTGGAGAACGTGGTCGTGATCGGCGCCTCCAACCGTGAGGACATGATCGACCCCGCGATCCTGCGGCCCGGACGACTCGACGTGAAGATCAAGATCGAGCGCCCGGACGCCGAAGCGGCCAAGGACATCTTCGCCAAGTACCTGACCGCCCGCCTCCCGCTGCACTCCGACGACCTCGGAGAGCACGGCGGCGACCGCGCCAGCACGGTGCACGGGATGATCCAGACCGCCGTCGAGCAGATGTACGCGGAATCCGAGGAAAACCGCTTCCTCGAAGTCACGTACGCGAACGGCGACAAGGAAGTCCTGTACTTCAAGGACTTCAACTCCGGCGCCATGATCGAGAACATCGTCGGACGCGCCAAGAAGGCGGCCATCAAGGCCTTCCTCGAACACAACCAGAAGGGCCTTCGGGTCTCCCACCTCCTCCAGGCCTGCGTGGACGAGTTCAAGGAGAACGAGGACCTGCCCAACACCACGAACCCGGACGACTGGGCCAGGATTTCCGGAAAGAAGGGCGAACGGATCGTTTACATCCGCACGCTCGTCACCGGAAAGCAGGGCGCGGACACCGGACGCTCCATCGACACGGTGGCGAACACCGGTCAGTACCTGTAAAAGGCAGGGCGGCTGCGGGTCCCTCTACCGGGTACCCGCAGCCGACTGTTTTCCGGGAAGCAATTCCCGCCGCATTCCAGGCCACGAAAAGACCACCGGCCCACACGCGCAACGACAGCAAAGACAGTAATGATCTCCCCACCAGCGCATAGGCGTTCTAGGCTCGGTACCGCCGAATCGCGCCGTGCGGGGACGGGCACCGCACGCGCACAGGAGAACCAGCGGTACTGAGCGCCGCCCCCGAACGGGGACGCCGCCGGGCAAGGAGGGCCGCATGACCGTACGGCGAGTAATGGGCATCGAGACGGAGTACGGGATCTCCGTCCCCGGCCATCCCAACGCCAATGCCATGCTCACCTCATCCCAGATCGTCAACGCCTACGCGGCGGCGATGCACCGGGCGCGGCGCGCCCGCTGGGACTTCGAGGAGGAGAATCCGCTGCGGGACGCACGAGGATTCGATCTCGCCCGTGAGGTCGCCGATTCCAGCCAGCTCACCGACGAGGACATCGGCCTGGCCAACGTCATCCTCACCAACGGTGCCCGCCTCTACGTCGACCACGCTCACCCCGAATACAGCGCCCCCGAGGTCACCAACCCCCGGGACGCCGTCCTGTGGGACAAGGCCGGCGAGCGGATCATGGCCGAGGCGGCCGAGCGGGCGGCCCAGCTGCCCGGAGCCCAGCCGATCCACCTCTACAAGAACAACACCGACAACAAGGGCGCCTCCTACGGGACGCACGAGAACTACCTGATGAAGCGGGAGACCCCCTTCTCGGACATCGTGCGCCACCTGACGCCGTTCTTCGTGTCCCGCCAGGTCATCACCGGCGCCGGCCGCGTCGGCATCGGCCAGGACGGCCACGAGCACGGCTTCCAGCTCAGCCAGCGCGCGGACTACTTCGAGGTCGAGGTCGGCCTGGAGACGACCCTCAAGCGCCCCATCATCAACACCCGGGACGAACCCCACGCCGACGCGGAGAAGTACCGCCGCCTGCACGTGATCATCGGCGACGCGAACCTCTCCGAGATCTCGACGTACCTGAAGCTCGGCACGACGGCCCTGGTCCTCTCCATGATCGAGGACGGCTTCATCGCCGTCGACCTGGCCGTGGAACAGCCCGTACGCACCCTCCACCAGGTCTCGCACGACCCCACACTGCAGCACCTCGTCACCCTCCGCAGCGGCCGCACGCTCACCGCCGTACAGCTCCAGATGGAGTACTTCGAGCTGGCCAGGAAGTACGTCGAGGAGCGGTACGGGGCCGACGCCGACGAGCAGACCAAGGACGTCCTCACGCGCTGGGAGGACGTGCTCGGACGGCTCGAGAGCGACCCGATGAGCCTCTCCGGAGAGCTGGACTGGGTCGCGAAGCGGGAGCTCATGGAGGGCTACCGGCGCCGCGACAACCTCGACTGGGACGCCGCGCGCCTGCACCTCGTGGACCTCCAGTACGCGGACGTACGGGCCGAGAAAGGCCTGTACAACCGTCTGGCGGCCCGCGGCAAGATGAAGCGCCTGCTGGACGAGGACGAGGTCGAGAAGGCCCGTACGAGCCCGCCCGAGGACACCAGGGCCTACTTCCGCGGACGCTGCCTGGAGCAGTACGCAGACGACGTCGCGGCGGCCTCCTGGGACTCGGTGATCTTCGATCTGCCCGGCCGGGACTCCCTTCAGCGCGTGCCGACCCTGGAGCCCCTTCGCGGAACGCGTAACCACGTGAAGGAGCTGCTCGACCGGTGCCGCACGGCCGAAGATCTGGTCCGGGTGCTGTCCGGCGGCTGAAAAGCAGGCGGCCGGGGAATCACACAGGTGGGCCCCGCACGTTGAACGAAGTGCGGGGCCGATGTCGGACCCGGATTGTAGGGTCTGATCAAGAACGTCGAAGCGAGCGGGGTGAGGTAGATGGCGACCAAGGACACCGGCGGCGGACAGCAGAAGGCGACGCGTTCCACCGAGGAGGTCGAGGAGCAGGCGCAGGACGCGCAGGCCTCCGAAGACCTCAAGGAGCGCCAGGAGAAGCTGAGCGACGACGTGGACTCCGTGCTGGACGAGATCGACGACGTCCTCGAGGAGAACGCCGAGGACTTCGTACGCTCGTTCGTTCAGAAGGGTGGACAGTAGTCCACCCGCTTGACCCACTAGGCGGTGGGGCAGCGCCCGGAACGTACGCGGGCGCTGCCTCCCGAGCCCTTCGCCGCGTGCCCGGGAGCGCGCCGCGAGACCAATTTCAGAGCGTCCGGCCATAGATGTGGATCACCGCCACGAGACGGGTAGGGTCCGTGGCGTACGTTGCTTCAACTGCAATTCGGCCATCGGCAAGTTGGGAGATGCTCCCGACGCCATCCGTCGGGCCGCCGCCTACGTGGAAGGAAACGCGTGGAAGCCAACTCTCGTAGCACCGGGCGTCTACCAGCTGCCTTCCTGACGCCTGGATCGTCGTCCTTCGTGGACTTCCTGTCCGGACATCAGCCCGAGATGCTGCCCGGGAACCGTCAGCTTCCGGCCGTGAAGGGTGCGATCGAGGCGCCGCACGGGACGACGATCGTGTCCGTCACGTTCCCCGGCGGCGTGGTGCTCGCCGGTGACCGCCGGGCCACGATGGGCAACATGATCGCTCAGCGCGACATCGAGAAGGTCTTCCCGGCGGACGAGTACTCGGCGGTGGGTATCGCCGGTACGGCCGGTCTCGCCGTGGAGATGGTGAAGCTCTTCCAGCTGGAGCTGGAGCACTTCGAGAAGGTCGAAGGCGCCCAGCTGTCCCTCGAGGGCAAGGCGAACCGGCTCTCGACCATGATCCGGTCGAACCTCGGCATGGCCATGCAGGGCCTGGCCGTCGTGCCGCTGTTCGCCGGGTACGACGTGGACCGCGGCAAGGGCCGCATCTTCTCGTACGACGTCACGGGCGGGCGCAGCGAGGAGCAGGGGTACGCGGCGACGGGCTCCGGTTCGATCTTCGCGCGCGGAGCGATGAAGAAGCTCTACCGCAACGATCTGACGGAGGCGGAGGCGACGACACTGGTCGTGCAGGCGCTGTACGACGCGGCGGACGACGACTCGGCGACCGGTGGTCCCGATGTGGCGCGCCGGATCTACCCGATCGTCACGGTCATCACGGACGACGGGTTCCGCAGGCTCACCGACGAGGAGGGTTCGGAGATCGCGCGTTCCATCCTGGAGCGCAGGCTCGAGCAGCCCGACGGCCCGCGGGCCGCGCTTCTCTGACCTGTGTGTTCGCCTGTATTCGCCGCAGACTTGAGTACTTGAGTCACTGACAGAAAGGGACGGACAACCGGTGTCGACGCCGTTCTATGTCTCACCCCAGCAGGCCATGGCCGACCGGGCCGAGTACGCCCGCAAGGGCATCGCCCGCGGCCGCAGCCTGGTCGTGCTGCAGTACGCCGATGGCATCGTGTTCGTCGGCGAGAACCCGTCCCGTGCGCTGCACAAGTTCAGCGAGATCTACGACCGGATCGGCTTCGCGGCCGCCGGCAAGTACAACGAGTACGAGAACCTGCGGATCGGCGGTGTGCGCTACGCGGATCTGCGGGGTTACACCTACGACCGCGACGATGTGACGGCGCGTGGCCTGGCGAACGTGTACGCGCAGACGCTGGGCACGATCTTCTCCAGTGCGGCCGAGAAGCCGTACGAGGTGGAGCTGGTGGTCGCGGAGGTCGGAGTGACCCCCGACGGAGACCAGATCTACCGCCTGCCGCACGACGGTTCGATCGTCGACGAGCACGGCTCGGTGGCGGTGGGCGGTAACGCGGAGCAGATCAGCACCTATCTGGATCAGCGGCACCGGGACGGGATGACCCTCGCGGAGGCGCTGAAGCTGGCGGTGCAGGCGCTGTCGCGGGACACCAACGGCAGCGAGCGGGAGATCCCCGCGGAGCGGCTCGAGGTGGCGGTTCTGGACCGTACGCGTCCGCAGCAGCGGAAGTTCAAGCGCATCGTGGGGCCGCAGTTGGTGCGGCTTCTGGAGGCCGGCGCGGAGTCGTCCGCGGAGCCGGTGGAGAAGAGTGACGCGGAGGCGGAGGCGGAGTCCGACTCCGAGGAGTGAGTCATCCGCGGGTGTCCTTCGGCGCCTCGACCGTTTCGGCGGTCGGGGCGCCGTTTTTTGTGTCAGTGCGCGGGTGTGGCGGTCGAGCCGCGGACGACCAACTCGACGGGAAGTGCGGTGGTGTTGGGGGTGCGGCCGTCGAGGACGGCGAGCAGGGCCGCCATGCCGCGTTCGCCGAAGAGTTCGGCGGGGAGGCGGACGGTGGTGAGTTCGGGTTCGACGGCGGTGGCGAGGGAGAGGTCGTCGAAGCCGGTGACGGAGACGTCGTCGGGGATGCGCAGGCCGAGGGCGCGGGCGGCTTTGTAGGCGCCGGTGGCGAGTTTGTCGTCGTCGCAGACGATCCCGGTGGGGCGCGGGCCGGGGGCGGTCAGGGCGGCGTGTGCGGCGGTGCGGGCGGCTTCGACGGTGAGCGCGGAGCGTGTGGTGCGGATGTCGGCGCCGGGGATGTGCGCGGTGCGGGCCGCGAGTTCGTGCGCGCGGACGTCGAAGGTCCAGGAGGGGACGGCCGACGCGAGATGGAGGAACCGCCGGTGACCGAGGGCCAGCAGATGGTCCGTCACCTGGCCCATGCCGTCGGCGATGTCGAGGTTGACGGTGGCGGTGCCCGGGGCCGTCCGCTCGGGGTCGCTGTCGAGCATGACGAGGGGGAGCGCGTCGCCCCGGAGGGCGGTGACGGCGTCGGAGGCCATGGAGGAGGCGAGTACGCCGTCGAGGGCGGCGGGTGCGGAGGCGAAGGGGTCGCGCGCGGGGCCGATGCCGTCGGGGGAGGGGTAGAGCACGACGCCGAAGCCGTGTTGGGCGGCGACCCGGGCGGCGCCGGTGTAGACGTGCGCGAAGAACTCGTTGGTGAGGGCGGGCACGACGAGCAGGGCGGTGCGGGTGCGGCCGAGGCGGAGGCTGCGGGCGGCGAGGTTGGGCCGGTAGCCCAGGTCGCGGGCGGCGGTGCGGACGCGTTCGGCGGTGGTCTCGGCGACGCGTCCGCGCCATTTGTCGCCGAGGACGAGGGACACGGCGGCCTGCGAGACTCCGGCGGCACGGGCGACGTCGCGGCTGGTGGGCCGCGTGGGGGCCGTCTCGTCTGACCCGGTCGTCACTCGTGCCTCCGTGGGTGTGGCGGGTTCCCGGTGGACCCGCGGCTTGCGCACATGGTACGTATGACGCTCGACGTTATACGTAAAACCTGGAGGCTCCCGGGGCTTGGGCCAGGGTGTTTCGGGTGGGGGAGAGGGCGGGCGATGGCCGCGGGATATGCGGAGATCCTCAGGGCGCGGCACGCGGCGCGGCTGCTGGTGGGCACGCTGGTGGGGCGGCTGCCGAACGGGACGGCGGCCATCGCCATCGTGCTGTTCGTGCGCGCGGAGGGCGGCACGTACAGCCTGGCCGGGGCGCTCGCCGCGGTGTACGGCGTCGCGAACGCGGTGGGGCAGCCGCTCCTGGGGCGACTTGTCGACCTGCGCGGCCAGCCACGGGTGCAGCTCCCGGCGGCGGTGGCGTCGGCGCTCGCCATGACGGTCTTCGCCTTCGCCGGGACCGGGACACCGGCGCTCGCGTACGTCGCCGTGGGCGCGGCCGGACTGTTCACACCGCCCCTGGAGGGCGGGCTGCGCGCGCTGTGGCCGCAGGTCCTGCCGCGCGAGGACCAGATCCACACGGCGTACGCGATGGACGCCGTGGCGCAGGAAGTCATGTTCACCGTCGGGCCGTTGCTCGTGACCGTCTGTGTGTCGCTGTGGTCGGCGCAGGCGGCGCTCGTCCTGCTGAACGTCGTCGGCGTGCTGGGCGCGCTCTCCGTGGTCGTGTCGCAGCCGTCGCGCGCGTGGCGCTCGGCTCCCCGCGAGGCGCACTGGCTGGGCGCCCTGCGCTCACCCGGACTCCTCGCACTGCTGGGGGCGTTCCTGTTCGTCGGGACGGCGCTGGGCTCGATCACGGTGGCCGGCGTGTCGTACGCGGACGGGCACGGCGGGGACGTGACGTACGGGTGGCTCATGGCGGCGCTCGGGCTCGGCGCGCTCGTGGGCGGTTCGGTGTACGGGGCGCGGCAGTGGGCCGGGGTTCCCGAACGGCGGCTGCGGTGGCTGGTCGCCCTGTTGGCCCTCTGCTATGTGCCGTTGGTGTTGATGCCGGGCGTGGTGGCGATGACGGCGCTGAGCGCGCTCGCCGGCGTGTTTCTCGCCCCGTCCATCGCCTGCGCGTTCATCCTCGTCGACCGGCACGCGCCGCGCGGGACGGTGACGGAGGCGTTCTCGTGGCTCGTGACGACGTTCACCGTGGGTACATCCGTGGGAACTGCCGCGGCGGGGCCGGTCGTCGAGTGGGGCGGGACGGTGTGGGGCTTCGCGGTGCCCGGCGTTGCGGGCGCGGCGGCATTGCTCGTACTGCTGTCCACCGGACGGGTCCTCGCAGCTCCACGAATCGCCGGGCGTGTCGCGGGTTCATCGGAAAATGATCGAAACGGTGCTGTCGAACCCGGTTTCAGCACAGGGCATCAGGCGTAATGTTCACTCATGGACCGCCGCATTTTCGGGCTGGAGAACGAGTACGGCGTCACATGCACGTTTAGGGGACAGCGCCGCCTGTCTCCTGACGAGGTGGCGCGGTACCTCTTCCGCCGTGTCGTGTCATGGGGCCGCAGCAGCAATGTTTTTCTGCGGAACGGCGCCCGCCTCTATCTCGACGTCGGATCTCATCCGGAATACGCAACTCCCGAATGTGACAACGTGACGGAGTTGGTCACGCACGACAAAGCGGGCGAGCGCATTCTGGAAGGACTGCTCGTCGACGCCGAACGCCGCCTGCACGAGGAGGGAATCGCGGGCGACGTCTATCTCTTCAAGAACAACACCGACTCGGCGGGAAACTCCTACGGCTGCCACGAGAACTATCTGGTGGCCCGTCACGGGGAGTTCTCGCGACTCGCGGACATCCTCATTCCGTTCCTGGTCACGCGGCAATTGCTGTGCGGCGCGGGCAAGGTGCTGCAGACTCCACGCGGCGCCGTGTACTGCGTGAGCCAGCGTGCCGAGCACATCTGGGAGGGCGTGTCCTCCGCGACCACGCGTTCCCGCCCCATCATCAACACCCGCGACGAACCGCACGCGGACGCCGAGCGGTACCGGCGCCTGCACGTCATCGTCGGCGACTCGAACATGTCCGAGACGACGATGCTCCTCAAGGTGGGCGCCACCGACCTCGTGCTCCGCATGATCGAGGCCGGCACCGTCATGCGTGACCTCACCCTGGAGAACCCGATCCGGGCCATCCGCGAGGTCAGCCACGACATCACCGGCCGGCGCAAGGTGCGTCTGGCCAGCGGCCGCGAGGCATCCGCCCTCGAGGTGCAGCGCGAGTACTACGAGAAGGCCGTGGACTTCTGCGAGCGCCGCGGGATCCGCACCGGCACCGTCGAGCAGGTCCTCGAACTGTGGGGCCGCACGCTCGACTCGATCGAGTCCGAGGACCTCGACCGGATCGGCACCGAGATCGACTGGGTGATGAAGTACAAGCTCATCGAGCGGTACCGGGCCAAGCACAATATGACGATGTCGCACCCGCGGGTCGCTCAGATAGACCTCGCCTACCACGACATCCACCGTCGCCGGGGCCTGTACTACCTCCTCGAGAAGAAGGGACAGGCGGCGCGCATCTGCAACGACCTCAAGATCTTCGAGGGCAAGTCGGTGCCGCCGCAGACCACCCGCGCGAGGCTGCGCGGCGACTTCATCCGCCGGGCCCAGGAGCAGCGCCGTGACTTCACGGTCGACTGGGTGCACCTGAAGCTGAACGACCAGGCGCAGCGGACGGTGCTGTGCAAGGACCCGTTCCGGTCGGTCGACGACCGGGTCGAGAAGCTGATCGCCGGAATGTAGGACGAACGGCCCACCGTCGACCACAAGGCCCCGTACGTGATCCACGTGCGGGGCCTTTGGCGTGCGTTTCCCCCGGCTGTGTGACGGGAGGGCCTACAGTGGCTGGACCGTACCGACAAACCCCGCAACCTGAGGATCACTGTGCGACGCCGATTTGCTGCTCTGCTCATCGTCCCGGCTCTGGCGCTGACCGCGACGGCGTGCGGGGGTGATGACCACAAGAAGAGCGACACGGACAAGGCGAGCTCGGCGTCCTCCTCGCCCAAGGCGGAGGCGGCCGCTCCCAAGCCGGTCGACTCGGCGTCGCCGATGCCGGAGATCAGCGGTGCGTACGGCAAGCAGGCGACGATCACCGTGCCGAAGGGCGAGCCGAGCGGCAAGTTCGTCGTGCACACGCTCAGCCAGGGCAGCGGCGCCGTGGTCAAGAAGGACGACCTGGTGTCGATGAACTTCACCGGCAAGATCTGGAAGGGCGGCAAGGACCTCGGCAGCTCGTACCAGCAGGGCGGCGCGCCGCAGCTGATCACCGCCGGCTCGAAGACGGTCATCCCGGCGTTCGCGGACGCTCTCGTCGGCCAGAAGGAAGGCAGCCGCGTCCTCGTCGTGGCGCCGCCGGCCGCCGGTTTCGGCAGCCAGGGCAACCAGCAGGCGGGCGTCACCGGCACCGACACCCTCGTCTTCGCGATCGACGTCGGCAAGGTCGTCCCGAAGTCGGTGACCGGCACGCAGTCCTCCATCCCGTCGAACCTGCCGCAGATCAAGGCCGACAAGCCCGAGCCCGCGACGATCACCATTCCGAAGAACGACCCGCCGAAGGACCTGGTCGACAAGGTCCTGATCCAGGGCAAGGGCCCCGAGATCAAGAGCGGCAAGACGGTCACCATGCAGTACAGCGGTGCCGCCTGGAAGATCAACGAGGGCAAGCCGAAGGCGACGCTCTTCGACTCCTCGTACAACACCGGCCAGCCCTTCAGCACGGTCATCGGTCAGGGTCAGGTCATCCCGGGCTGGGACAAGGGACTCGTCGGCAAGCACGTCGGTGACCGCGTCCTCCTGGTGATCCCGGCCGACCAGGCCTACGGCAAGGAGGCCAAGGGCGCCACGCTGCCGGCCAACTCGACGCTCGTCTTCGTCGTCGACATCCTGGCCACCTCCTGACCCGGAGGTCTGCGAGACTGTCCCGGTTGCCCAACCGTTTATCAGCAGGAGCAAGTGACGTGAGCATCGAGAAGCCCGAGATCGACTTCCCCGAGGGCCAGGCGCCGGCGGACCTGGAGATCAAGGAGATCTGGGAGGGCGACGGCGCCGTCGCCAAGGCCGGCGACTACGTCAAGGTCCACTACGTGGGCGTGGCCTTCTCCACCGGCGAAGAGTTCGACGCCTCCTGGAACCGCGGCCGTCCGCTGGAGTTCCAGCTCGGCGCCGGACAGGTCATCAGCGGCTGGGACACGGGCATCCAGGGCATGAAGGTCGGCGGCCGCCGCCAGCTGACCATCCCCGCCCACCTCGCCTACGGCGACCGTGGCGCCGGCAACGCGATCGCCCCCGGCGAGACGCTGATCTTCGTCTGCGACCTCGTCGCGGTCTGATCGTCACCGACGCGGTCACCGTCTGATCAGGCCGTGACCGCAAGCGGTCATCCGAAGGCCCATGCCTCCTGGCATGGGCCTTCGGCTTTTGCCACCACACTTCATAGCGGTACGGTCGACCTTCGGACGGGGGAGAGCCGGGCGGCTCTCGAAGAGAGGACGTAGAGCGTCGATGGCCATTGCGAAGGCCGAGCGGCTGATGAACCTGGCGCTGTGTCTGCTCGGAACCCGGCGCCCGCTCAGCAAGCGTGAGCTGCGCGGCTCCATCGAGGCCTACCTGGAAGCGGGCTCCGACGACAGCTTCAACCGGATGTTCGAGCGCGACAAGGACGATCTGCGCGAGCTCGGCCTCGTCATCGAGACCGTGGAGAACATCGAAGGCGAGATCGGCTACCTCGCCCGCCGCGACAGCAACCGCCTCCCGCCCGTCACCCTCGACGCCGAGGAAGCCGCAGCCCTCGGTCTCGCCGCGAAGGTCTGGCAGCAGGCCCGCCTCGCCGGCGCCGCCAGCGGAGCCCTCCAGAAGCTGCGCGCCGCAGGCCTCCCCGAGGACGTCGACCCCTACGAGGCCCACTCCGCCCTCGAACCCCGTATCCCCGCGCACGAGGCGTCGTTCGAGCCGCTGATGCTGGCCTGCCGTGACCGGCGCGCCGTCGTGTTCGACTACCGCAAGGCCACCGCCGCGCGGCCCGAGCAGCGGCACGTCGAGCCGTGGGCCCTCGAATGCTGGCGCGGCCACTGGTACCTCGCGGGCTGGGACCGCGACCGCGGCGCCGAGCGCGTCTTCCGCCTGTCCCGCATCACCGGCAAGGTCCGCTCCCGGGCCGGCCGCTTCACCGCCGACGTCCCCGACGTCGTGACCGTCCGCGAGACCGTCGCCAGCTGGGCCGGCGAGACCGCCGACCGCAGCGCGCTGATCAGGCTGCGGACCGGCGCCGGCTTCCCGCTGCGCGCCAAGGCCACCGCCGTCCGCGACCTCGGCGACGGCTGGGACGAACTGGAGATCCCGTACGGGCACGGGCTCGACGCCTGGCTGGTCGAGTTCGGCCCCGACGTGGTCGTCCTCGGGCCGGCGGAGCTGCGGGCCGAAGTCGTCGACCGGCTGCGCGCCGTGGCCAAGGGCTGAGGGGAACGAGGACCAATGGCCACGAACGCCATCGACCAGACCCGCCGGATGCTGTCCCTCGTGACGTATCTGCGGGAACGCCCCGGAGCGCGCGTCGAGGACGTCGCCCGCGCCTTCGGGATCACCGAGGACGAGCTGATCTCCGACCTCGACATCCTGCCGCTGTGCGGGACGAGCTTCCGCGGGGGTGACCTCCTCGACATCGACACGGACGGCGACCGCATCTGGTGGCACAACCCGGACGACGTCGCCGCGCCCCTGCGCCTGGCCGCCGACGAGGCGACCGCCCTGCTCGTCGCCGCGCGCGCCGTCGCCACGCTGCCCGGCCTGCGCGAGAGCGACCGGCTCGCGCTGCTTCGGGCCACGGCGAAGCTGGAGGCCGCGGCCGGTGAGGCGGCCGGGGCGAGCGCCCGGCTCTCGGTGACCTTCGAGTCCGAGGGCGGCGTCTTCGCGGACGTCGACCGGGCGATCTCGGAGCGGCGCCGGCTGTGGATCCGTTACTACTCGCCCGCGCGTGACGAGGTCACCGAGCGGGAGATCGACCCGATCCGGCTCGTGAGCGTCGGCCACACCTACGTCGAGGCCTGGTGCCGGCGTTCCGAGGCGCGGCGCACTTTCCGGCTCGACCGGGTCGCCGAGATCCGCATCCTGGACGAGCCGTCCGCGCCGCCGGAGATCGAACTGCGGGATCTGTCCGAGGGGCTCGTGCAGCCGGCGGCCGAGGATCCCGAGGTGGTGATCGAGGTCGGCCCCGGCGGGCGCTGGGTCGCCGAGTACTACCCGCACGACAGCGCGGAGGAGTTGGCGGACGGCGGCCTGCGGATCACGCTGCGCACGCCTGACCCGTCGTCACTGCGCCGGCTCGCGCTGCGGCTCGGCCGTGACGGGCGCATCGTGTCGCCGTCCGCTCTCGCCGACAGTGCCCGGCAGGCCGCCGGTGAGGCGCTGGCCGCGTACGACGGGAACGGATAGGACTGTCGGCCGCGCGTGGGACGGGTGTCTGTGACGCGCGTGGCCGGCGCGAGGAACGTGGGCGTGCTGTTGACCGCGGTGCGGCCCGGGGGTGCCAGGAGTTCGGGAAGCACTGAAAAGTCTGGGATGGTCAAAATGGGTGGATTGTCCGCGATGGTGGGTCCGGTGCTGTTCAAGGCCGCCTGCCCCGACTGCCGTGAGCGGTTCGAACTCGCCGCGGGGGCACTGCGCCTGGCGATCGGCGCCACCCGCCGCACCACCTTCTACTCCTTCACCTGCCCCGAGTGCGGCTCCGCCGTCCGCAAGCCCGCCGGGGAGCGCATCATCGAACTCCTCACGGGTGGAGGGGTGAGCACGCTGCGCCTCCATCAGACCGTCTAGGCTCGGCGCATGTTCTGGGCGATGCTGGCGGTTGCTGTGGGGTTCGTGGGACTCGCCGTGCTCGGCGTGTTCGCGATCAGGGTCTTCGTCGAGGCGCAGCGCCTCGGGCGCCAGGTCGCCGACACCACACAGCGGATCAGCCGCGCGGCGGAGGATCTGGAGAAGGCGGCGGCCGGTACCGCCCGCCGGAGTCACGAACTCCTGTGACGTGCGCGTCTTTCCGAGGGGCCAGGCCGGCGACGCGCCGGATGTGAGCGGAGAGACAGGATAGTAAGCGCTTTACCTCTGCGCCCTGTCCGGGTGCGGGGGAGGGCGGGTACGCTGCGATGCGCGGCCCGTCGAGCGAGGCGCGGACCGCAATGGGGAGTACGTACAGGGATTGCCCCCTGTTCACTCCCGCGGGATACGATCGCTGCCAGCACGGTGGTCGGACACCAGTCCGACCTGTACCGGCAGCCCCGCCCCTGCCGCCTCGGTGAGAAGGTAAACGCTTATGTTCGGAAAGATCGGCGCTCCTGAGATCATTCTGATCCTTGTCGTCGTCGTCCTGCTGTTCGGTGCGAAGAAGCTTCCCGACATGGCGCGCTCGCTGGGCAAGTCGGCCCGCATCCTCAAGAGCGAGGCCAAGGCCATGAAGTCCGACGGCCAGCAGACCGCTCCGACGGACCCGCCGCAGCACGACGAGCAGACCCCGGCGCAGCGCACCATCAAGGCGGCCCCCGGCGACGTCACGGGCGGACGCCCGGTCACCGAGCCGACCGACCAGACTTCGCAGCGCTGATTCCGGGCCGCCCCACCAAGGCGGCCTGTCGCACGAGATGAGGACGTGGGTTGCCCAAGTCTGCCCGCAAGACGGAGAAGGATCCCGAGGGGCGGATGCCGCTGGCGGAGCATTTGCGTGAGCTTCGAAACCGGCTCGCCAAGGCCCTGCTGGCCATCGTCGTCGTCACGATCGTCGCTGCCTTCTTCTACAAGAACATCATCGAGTTCTTCACCGACCCGGTGCTCAACTCGGTGGGCTGCAAGTCGAGTTTCGCCGAACTCGCCCAGCAGGCCAAGGGCGGCCAGCGCGACGAGACGTGCGCGCGGATCGTGCTCAACGGTCTGCTGACGCCGTTCACCCTCGCGCTGAAGATCTCGCTGATGGCGGGCGTCGTGCTCGCGTCGCCGGTCTGGCTCTACCAGCTGTGGGGCTTTGTCGCGCCCGGTCTGCACAAGCACGAGAAGAAGTACGCCACGGCGTTCGTCGCCACGGGCTTCCCGCTGTTCCTCTGCGGCGCCTTCTTCGCGTACAAGACCCTCCCGACCATGGCGAGGGTGCTGCTCGACTTCTCGCCGGGCGGCGTGGACAACCAGCTGCCGCTGGACGACCTGCTCGACCTGATCACGCGCATGGTCGTCGTCTTCGGGCTCTCCTTCGAGCTGCCGCTGCTTCTCGTGATGCTCAATCTCACCGGGGTTCTCTCGGGCAAGCGGTTGATCAGCTGGTGGCGCGCCATGATCATGGGCATCACGGTCTTCGCGGCCGTGGCCACGCCCAGCACCGACCCGCTCAGCATGTTGGCGCTGGCCGGACCCATCTGGATCCTGTACTTCGCCGCGGCCGGGTTCGCCCTCCTCAACGACCGCCGCAAGGACCGTGACCGTGAGGACCTCGACGACGACGAGGCCTCGCATCTGGACCTCACCCCCGAGGCCGTCTCGGCCGGCCCCGCGCTGCCGGAGCAGGGCGCCTCGGACCATGACCGGGTCAACGGATACGACGACGTGACCTGACATGACCGCGTGACCTTGTAAGGCCCGAGCCGGCCGCTTCCGCGTTGGAAGCGGCCGGCTTCGTGGTTGGTGGCCTGGTGCGTGCCGGGTGCCGTGAGGGTGCTTACCCGATAATGATCGTCCGTTGTCAGTGGGGGCCGGTAGGCTCGAAAGCACGATGACAGAGGACCTCTCACCGGCCGAGCGGTACGCGGCAGCCCGTAAGCGAGCTGCCGAGCAGGCCACCGCGCTCGGCTCTTTCCGCGAGATGTACGACTTCGGCCTCGACCCGTTCCAGATAGAGGCGTGCCAGGCGCTCGAGGCGGGCAAGGGCGTCCTGGTGGCCGCCCCGACCGGCTCGGGCAAGACGATCGTCGGCGAGTTCGCCGTCCACCTCGCCCTCCAGCAGGGCAAGAAGTGTTTCTACACGACGCCCATCAAGGCACTCTCCAACCAGAAGTACGGCGACCTCGTGAAGCGCTACGGCGCCGAGAAGGTCGGCCTTCTGACGGGGGACAACAGTGTGAACGCGGACGCTCCCGTGGTCGTCATGACCACCGAGGTCCTGCGGAACATGCTGTACGCGGGCTCACAGGCGCTCCTGGGCCTCGGTTACGTGGTCATGGACGAGGTGCACTACCTCTCCGACCGCTTCCGCGGCGCCGTCTGGGAAGAGGTGATCATCCACCTCCAGGAGTCGGTGACCCTGGTCTCCCTCTCGGCCACGGTGTCGAACGCGGAGGAGTTCGGCGACTGGCTCGACACCGTCCGCGGCGACACCGAGGTGATCGTCTCCGAGCACCGCCCCGTGCCCCTGTTCCAGCACGTGCTCGCCGGGCGCCGCATGTACGACCTCTTCGAGGAGGGCGAGGGCCAGAGGAAGGCCGTCAATCCGGACCTGACGCGGATGGCCCGCATGGAGGCCAGCCGCACGTACAACCCGCGCGAGCGCCGCAAGGGCAAGATGGTGCGCGAGGCGGACCGCGAGCGCGAGCGCCGGCAGCGCTCCCGGATCTGGACACCGGGCCGCCCCGAGGTCATCGAGCGCCTCGACAGCGAGGGCTTGCTCCCCGCCATCACCTTCATCTTCAGCCGCGCCGCCTGCGAGGCCGCCGTCCAGCAGTGCCTGTACGCGGGCCTGCGGCTCAACGACGACGCGTCGCGGGCCAGGGTCCGCGAGATCGTCGAGGAGCGCACGGCCGCGATCCCCGACGAGGACCTGCACGTCCTCGGGTACTACGAGTGGCTCGAAGGCCTGGAGCGCGGCATCGCGGCCCACCACGCGGGCATGTTGCCGACGTTCAAGGAGGTCGTCGAGGAGCTGTTCGTCCGGGGCCTCGTGAAGGCGGTCTTCGCGACGGAGACCCTCGCGCTCGGGATCAACATGCCCGCCAGGTCGGTCGTCCTGGAGAAACTCGTCAAGTGGAACGGCGAGCAGCACGCCGACATCACCCCCGGCGAGTACACCCAGCTGACCGGGCGCGCGGGCCGGCGCGGCATCGACGTCGAGGGCCACGCGGTCGTCCTGTGGCAGCGCGGCTTCAGCCCCGAGCACCTCGCGGGACTCGCGGGCACGCGCACGTACCCCCTGCGTTCCAGCTTCAAGCCCTCGTACAACATGGCGGTGAACCTGGTCGAGCAGTTCGGCAGGCACCGCTCGCGCGAGCTGCTCGAGACGTCCTTCGCGCAGTTCCAGGCCGACAAGTCGGTCGTCGGCATCTCCCGCCAGGTCCAGCGCAACGAGGAGGGCCTGGAGGGCTACAAGGCCTCCATGACCTGCCACTTGGGCGACTTCGAGGAGTACGCGCGGCTGCGCCGTGAGCTCAAGGACCGCGAGACGGAGCTGGCCAAGCAGGGCGCGGCCCAGCGCCGAGCCGCGGCGGCCGCCGCCCTGGAGAAGCTCAAGCCGGGTGACGTCATCCACGTGCCCGCCGGCAAGTTCGCCGGGCTCGCGCTCGTCCTCGACCCCGGCATCCCGGCCGGCCGGTCGAACGGACACCGCGGGTTCGAGCAGCACGACGGCCCGCGCCCGCTGGTCCTGACCGCCGAGCGCCAGGTGAAGCGGCTCGCGTCGATCGACTTCCCGGTGCCCGTCGAGGCGCTGGAGCGGATGCGGATCCCCAAGTCGTTCAACGCCCGCTCGCCCCAGTCCCGGCGCGACCTCGCCTCCGCGCTGCGCACCAAGGCCGGGCACATCGTGCCCGACCGGCACCGCAAGGACCGCGCGGCGGCGGCCGACGACCGCCAGATCGCGCGGCTGCGCACCGAGCTGCGCGCCCACCCGTGCCACGGCTGCGACGAGCGTGAGGACCACGCCCGCTGGGCCGAGCGCTACTACCGGCTGCGGCGCGACACGGCGCAGCTGGAGCGGCGTATCGAGGGCCGGACGAACACCATCGCCCGTACCTTCGACCGCATCGTGCGCCTGCTGACCGAGATGGACTATCTGAGGGGCGACGAGGTCACCGAGCACGGCAAGCGCCTGGCCCGGCTCTACGGCGAGCTCGACCTGCTCGCCAGCGAGTGCCTGCGCGACGGCGTCTGGGAGGGCCTGAGCCCGGCCGAACTGGCCGCGTGCGTCTCGGCGTTGGTGTTCGAGGCGCGTGTCGGGGACGACGCGCTCGCGCCCAAGCTGCCGTCAGGGAAGGCGAAGGCGGCGCTCGGCGAGATGGTGCGCATCTGGGGCCGGCTCGACGCCCTGGAGGAAGAGTTCAAGATCAGCCAGACCGAGGGCGTCGGCCAGCGCGAGCCCGACCTCGGCTTCGCCTGGGCGGCGCACCAGTGGGCGTCCGGCAAGGGCCTCGACGAGGTGCTCGGCGAGGCGGACATGCCGGCCGGTGACTTCGTGCGGTGGTGCAAGCAGGTCATCGACGTCCTTGGACAGATCGCCGTGGCCGCGCCCGGCGCGTCCGGCGAGGGGTCCGGGAGTGCCGTGGCCAAGAACGCGCGCAAGGCGATCGATGGGTTGCGGCGTGGTGTGGTGGCCTACTCGTCCGTGGGGTAGTGCGGGTCGGTAGTGGCTGAGTGCGCGGTTCCCCGCGCCCCTTGTGAGGGGCGCGGGGAACTGTCGTTTCTGGACCTGTGGCGCTCCTCGGCGAAGGCTGCTGAGGCTGTGTCAGATACGTCAACGGTCAGTTCGCGGGCGGGAGTTCGTACGCGCGACCGCCTTCACTCCTCGTGTGCGAGTAGCCGCTGAGCGTGTAAATGGGCCGAGTGTATTCCTCTTGCCGGGTCATTTCAGGTGCTTGCGGAATATGACACGGCGATGATCAGAGGGGGCTAAGCTCGCCCGCAGCGCACTGAGTTGGCACATATTCGTGCGCTTGTTCCCCAATCTTGCAGATTGGTTCCGTTCATCCCCCACGCTTGCGTTCATACACCCCCCCCGTAACGACATTTATCCCCCGATCCAACCGTTCAGAGGGCATACATGGTGAGTGTTCAATCGCCTCCCGGTGGCCGAGAAGTCCCCTACACACGCGTGCTGTTGCTGCCCGCCGTGGTCATGGCCGCGGCGACCGGAGCCGCCGTCGCGGTGGTGACGCAGCCGGCGCGGTTCGCCGTCGCCCTGTGCGGCGGCCTCGCCACGCTGCTGCTGATCCTCGTGACCGCCGAAGCCGTGCGCCGCGGCCGCACGATCAAGGCGGAACGCGCCCAGTCCGCCCGGCAGATCGCGCAGCTGGAGCGCCGCATCGCCGCTCACGACGCCGAGGCCAAGTGGATGGCCCAGCACCTCCTGCCCGAGTCCCTGTACCGGCTGCGCTCCGGCGACACGGCGTTCGACGCCGTCAAGATCGTGGTCGATGCCGACCCGGAGTTCTCCGATCTGCCGTACGCGCAGCGCAGGCTGATGTCCGAGGTGCTCGACTTCATCGACCGCGAGGAGACCATGCGCGACGCCGCGCAGCGCGCCTTCGTCTCCATCGCCCGCCGCGTCCAGTCCATCGTGCACAAGCAGAACGCCGAACTCCGCGAGATGGAGGAGGACCACGGCCGTAACCCCGAGGTCTTCGACGACCTGCTGCGCATCGACCACGGCACCGCGCTGATCGGCCGCCTCGCCGACTCCATCACCGTCCTCGGCGGCGCCCGCCCCGGCCGCCAGTGGCCCCGGCCCGTACCGCTCTACAGCGTGCTGCGCGGCGCCATGTCGCGCATCCTCGAGTACCCGCGCATCGAGCTGCACCAGGTCGCCAAGGTCGCCATCCGCGGCATCTCCGTCGAGCCCCTCATCCACGCGCTCGCCGAACTCATGGACAACGCGACCCGCTACTCGCCCCCGCAGACCAAGGTGCACGTCACCGCGGTCGAGGTGCAGACCGGCATCGCCATCGAGATCGAGGACGGCGGCGTCAGCCTCAGCGAGGAGGCCCGCGTACGGGCCGAGAACATGCTCGACCGCGCCAAGGCCGGCGTCGACCTCAACGACCTCGGCGAGAACCCCCGCCTCGGCATGGCCGTCGTCGGCCGGCTCTCGCAGATGTACGACATGCAGATCTCGCTGCGCCAGTCCGCGTACGGCGGTGTCCGCGCCGTCCTCATCGCGCCGCGGATCATGGTCACGACCGACCCGGCGCCCGGCCTCGCCCACGGCATCGGCGCCTCCGGTGTGCCCCGCGTCAACAACGACGGCGAGCCCATCGTGGAAGAGCCCCGCAAGAAGAAGCTGCGCCGCCCCACCACCGGCCCCCGGCCCTCCGTGCCGGTCGGCGCCATGGAGGACGACGTCCCCGTGGTCACCGAGTGGCGGGCCAACGGGCTGCCGCAGCGCCGCCGCAAGGTCGACACCAAGGTCATCGACAACCAGATCATCGTGACGCCGAGGGCGCCCGAGCCCGGCACCGGCTCCCACCGCGCGGACCAGCCCCCGCAGTGGACCCCGATCCCGGTACCGGCCTCCGAGGCCGAGCCGCCGAAGCAGGAGATGCCCGCGCCGGGTCTGTGGGTCGAGGCGTTCATGAACGGGCTCAAGGGCGACGGGCCGACCCCCGCGCCGGGCGACACCGACGAGTTCAATCCGCAGGCCGATCAGGGAGACCGCCAGTGATCCAGCAAAGGGCCAACTTCGACTGGATGCTCAAGGAGCTCGCGGACGGCGTGCCCCAGACCCGGCAGGTCGTGGTGCTCTCGGCGGACGGCCTCCGAATCGCCCGCTACGGCGGCGACCCCGACGCCGCCGACCGCATCGCCGCCGCCTGTGCCGGACTGCAGAGCCTCGCGACCGCCGTGGCCGCCGAGATCCCGGACAGCGACGGCCAGATGAGCATGGTCATCATCGAGGTCAGCGGAGGGTTCTTCTACCTGATGGCCGCCGGCAAGGGCGCGTACCTCGCCGTCCTCGCCGACGCCCACGTGGACGCCGGACTCATCAGCAACCGTATGCGTGACCTCGTCGTCCGGATCGGGGCGCACCTGACCAGCCCGCCCAGGCGCAACGGGCAGACCGTATGACCCATCCCCGCCAACCTCCCCCCGCCCAGCCGCCGCAGCGCGAACGCCGCGCGCCGGACGGTCCGGGCGCCAACCCCGAGCGCCTGTACACGATCACGGGCGGCGTCGAGGGAGCCGAGCGTGCCGAGCTCGACCTCGTCACCCTGATCGTCGCGCGCGCCGACCCCCCGCCCGCCGCACCGCCCGAACAGGCAGCCCTGTTACGGCTGTGCAAGTCACCCCTGTCCACGGCCGAGATCTCGGCCTATCTGAGTCTGCCGTTCAGCGTGGTCACCGCGTTGCTCGGGGAGCTTCTCGCGGCCGAACTGGTCCAGGCGCGCGCCCCCGTCATCCGCGGCGCCGTCGCCGACCGTTCCCTCCTCGAAGCGGTGATGCATGGACTTCAAAAGCTCTGACACGCTCCGGGAAGGCCCCCACGTCCCGGGGCCCCGGAGCGAGGACCACCTGCCCGACACGGTCACGGCCGCCGTGAAGATCGTGATCGTGGGCGGGTTCGGCGTGGGCAAGACCACGATGGTGGGCTCGGTCAGCGAGATCAGGCCGCTCACCACCGAAGAGACCATGACCCAGGCGGGCATCGGCGTCGACGACAACTACGGCTCCGACACGAAGACCGCCACCACCGTCGCCATGGACTTCGGACGCATCAGCATCACGGACGAGCTGGTCCTGTACCTGTTCGGCACCCCCGGCCAGGAACGCTTCTGGTTCCTGTGGAACGGCCTCTTCGAGGGCGCGCTCGGCGCCGTCGTCCTCATCGACACCCGCCGCCTCGAAGTCAGCTTCGACGTGATCGGGCGCCTGGAGGAGCGCGGCGTGCCGTTCGTCATCGCCAACAACGCGTTCCCCGACGGCCCGCGCTTCCCCGCTGACGAACTGCGAGAGGCCCTCGACCTCGACCCGCACGTCCCGATCATCGAGTGCGACGCCCGCCGCAGAGCCTCCAGCCGGGACGTCCTGATGACCCTGATGCGCTACCTGCACGAACTGGCGCTCGCCCGCGTCTGACCGGCGCGGGCACCCGCGGCATCCGTCCCCATGTTCACCACCGCCTTTTCACACGCACCGGAGCGATCACCGTGACGACTCCCTCCTATCCACCCGCCGGCATGGACGACGCCGCGATCGGTCCGCCGCCGGGCTGCCCCGCCCACTCCACGGGCCCCGGCGGCCTGCGCAGGCTCTTCGGCCCCGAGGCCGACGACGACATCGCGGCCGTGTACGAGAAGCTGCGCGCCGAACACGGCCCCGTGGCCCCCGTGCTGATCCACGACGACGTGCCGATGTGGGCGGTCCTCGGGCACGGCGAGAACCTGCACATGGTCCGCTCGACCACCCAGTTCAACCGCGACGCGCGCAACTGGAACGCCGTCCTCGACGGCAGTGTCACCCCCACCAACCCGCTCGCGCCCGTCTTCAGCTGGCAGCCCATCTGCAGCTTCGCCGAGGGCGCCGACCACCAGCGGCTGCGCGGGGCGGTCACCGGGGCGATCGGCACGATCGAGGCGCGCGGCCTGCGCCGCTACATCAACCGCTCGTCGAACGAGCTGGTCAACAAGATCTGCGAGAGCGGCGAGGCCGACGTCGTCAGCCAGTTCGCCGAGCACCTGCCGATGATGGTGATGTGCCGGATCTTCGGCATGGCCGAGGAGTACAACGAGCGGATGGTGCAGGCCGCCCGCGACATGATCAAGGGCACCGAGACCGCGATCGCCAGCAACGAATACGTCATGGGCGTCCTGATGCGGCTCACCGCCCGCCGCCGGGCCCAGCCCGAGGCGGACTTCACCAGCCACCTCATCGCCCAGCCCGCCGCCCTCAGCGACGACGAGGTCGCCCAGCACCTGCGCCTCGTCCTGATCGCCGCGTACGAGGCCACGGCCAACCTCATCGCGAACGTGCTGCGCGTCGTCCTCACCGACCCCCGCTTCCGCGCCCGGCTCAACGGCGGCCAGATGACGGTGCCCGAGGCGGTCGAGCAGTCCCTGTGGGACGAGCCGCCGTTCAGCGCCATGGTCGGCTACTACGCCAAGGAGGACACCGAGCTCGGCGGCCAGTACATCCGCAGGGGCGACGGCCTGATCTTCGGCATCGCGCCGGGCAACGTCGACCCCGTCGTACGCCCCGACCTGTCCGCCAACATGCAGGGCAATCGCTCGCACCTCGCCTTCGGCGGCGGGCCGCACGAGTGCCCGGGACAGGACATCGGCCGCGCCATCGCCGACATCGGCGTCGACGCGCTCCTGATGCGCCTGCCGGACGTCGAACTCTCCGTGCCGGAAGACCAGTTGCGCTGGCGGTCGTCCATTCTGGCGCGGCACCTCGTGGAGCTGCCGGTGAAGTTCCAGCCGCGCCCGCCGCAGGACGTCGTCGCCAAGCCCGGCGACCGTCCGGCCCGTGAGCCGCGCGAGGAATGGCAGATCTCCACGCACGCCCCGAAGGTGCGGCCCCAGGTCCCGGCGCAGCCCGTACCGGAACCCGCTCCGCAGCAGCCGCCGGCCTCGGCCGCGCCGTTCCCCGGCCCCACCGTCCCGCCCCAGGGCGCCTGGCAGCGCTTCCTGACCTGGTGGCGCGGCTACTGAGCCATCCTGCGGGCGTTACGAGGAGTGGGCGGACCCCGGCGACGCGTCGCCTGCCCACTCCTCGTACGCCGACCAGGCCTCCAGCGTCCGCGCGCTCTCGAAACGGTGCTCCTGGCCGGTGACCGGGTCCGTGAACTCCAGGGTGCGGGCGAGGAGTTGGAGGGGGCGGCGGAAGTCGTCCGGCGCCACCGGGTCGGCGATCACGGGGTAGATCGGGTCGCCGAGGATGGGCAGGCCGAGCGCGTTCATGTGGACCCGCAGTTGGTGGGTGCGGCCGGTGTGGGGGATCAGCCGGTACCGGCCGAGGCCGTTCTTCTGCCCGACCAGCTCGATGCGGCTCTCCGCGTTCGGCTCGCCGCCCGGGATCTCGCGCGCGGCGAGCACCCCGCGCTCCTTCTCGATCCGGCTGCGCACGGTCCTGGGCAGCGCCACCGCCGGGTCGTACGCGGAGACCGCCTCGTACTCCTTGCGCACCCGGCGCTCACCGAACAGCGTCTGGTACGCGCCGCGTTCGGCGGGCCGCACGATGAACAGGACCAGGCCCGCCGTGAGCCGGTCGAGCCGGTGCGCCGGGCCCAGCTCGGGAAGCTCCAACTCCCGCCGCAGGCGCGCCAGTACGGTCTCCGTGACGTGGCTGCCGCGGGGCGTCGTGGCCAGGAAGTGCGGCTTGTCGGCGACGACGATGTGCTCGTCCCGGTACACGATCCCGACCGGGAACGGTACGGGTGCCTCCGGCGCGAGATCGCGGTGGAACCACACCCAGGCACCCGGCACGTAGGGCGTGTCCGGAGCGACCGCGGCACCGTCCGCGTCCACGATCCGCCCCTCGCGCAGCATCGCGTCGATCACCCCGGGCCCGGCGGCCAGCCGCTCCACGAGATGGTCCCGCACTGTGTGCCAGCCCCCGTCCACCGGCAGCATGACCCGGAACGGATCGACCCCGTCACGCTGCGGCAGCGGGGAGGGCGGAATACGGCGCTTACGTCTCATCGCGACCCAGCCTATTGGGCGCCGGCCGGCTCCGCCGAACCACGGACGGGGGAGGGGGAGCGGGGGGGGGGGGGGGGCAGGGCGAGCCGCGCGGCCGGCTCGAGGAGTGGCGGGACGGATGGCGGGGCGAGCGGCGCGCCTCGTGGGCGGTCGCCGAGGCGGACACGGACGAGGTGGTGGGGCGGGCGGGGCTGCGGGCGCTGTCGCTGGACGAGGGGCAGGCTGCGGTCGCGTACTGGGTGCTGCCGGCGGCCCAGGGCAAGGGCGTCGCCCCGCGCGCCGTCGCCGCGCTGACCCGTTGGGCGTTCGACGAGATCGGCTTCCATCGGCTCGAACTCCAGCACTCCGTAGGCAACTTGGCGTCCTGTCGGGTCGCTCTCAGGTCGGGCTTCGCCCTGGAGGGAACGCAGCGCGCCGCACTCCTGCACGCGGGGTGACCCAGGGCCGGTAATGGGTGACCTGGGACCCGTATGGAAGCAGGCGCCCCTACGAAGCAGCCTCCTGCTCCGCCTCCACCTGCGCGTTCCACTCCCGCTTCGACGCCTGCCAGCCGTCCTCGTTGTGGCCGAGGCGCCAGTAGCCCGAGATGGAGAGGTCCTCGCGGGGGATCTGCCGTTCGTTGCGGAGGTGGCGGCGGAGGTCCTTCACGAAGCCCGCCTCGCCGTGGACGAAGGCCTGGACCCGGCCCGCCGGGAACGCGAGGCCGCGTACGGCCTCGACCAGGGCCTCTCCCACCGGGCGGGCGCCGCGGTGCAGCCAGACGACCGGGGCGCCGGAGTCGATCTTCTGCTCCTCGGAGGCGTCGGCCACCTCCACGAAGGCGTGGGCCACGGCGCCGGCCGGCAGCGCCTCCAGGGCGGCGGCGATCGCGGGCAGCGCGCTCTCGTCACCGGCCAGCAGATGCCAGTCCGCGTCGGCGTCCGGTGCGAAACCCCCGCCGGGACCGGCCAGGTGCACGCTCGCGCCCGGCCGGACGTCCCGCGCCCACGGACCCGCGATGCCCTCGTCGCCGTGCACCACGAAGTCGAGCGTCAGCTCGCGCGCCACCGGGTCCCAGGCGCGCACGGTGTACGTGCGCGTCACGGGCCACTGGTCGCGCGGCAGCTCCTCCCGGATCCGGGCGAGGTCGAACGGCTCGGGGTACGTGACCCCGTCGAGCGGGAACTGCAGCTTCACGTAGTGGTCCGTGAAACCGTCCGCCGCGAACGCGGCCAAGCCGTCCCCGCCGAGGACCACCCGCTGCATGTGCGGGGTCAGCCGCTCGGTGCGCAGGACCTCTCCCCGGTGCACTGCAGGCTTCCTGCGCTCCGCCATGGCGGCCTCCCCTGGAGATCACTCGCTACTACTTAGGTTTACCTAAGTTAGCATCTGGGGTGTCCGGCAGGTCAGCCCGCCAGCGTCGCGAGCAGTCGCTGCAGGGATCCGCCCAGGCCCCAGCGCTCCGCCAGCGCGTCAAGGGCCGCCGGATCGCGGGCCTCGCGCGGCAGCGTGGTGTCCACGTCCGGGAGGGGGACGTCGGAGGCGACCCGCACGACCGTCGGCGCCACCGCGATGTACGGCCGCGATTCGTCCAGGCGCTTGCGCTGCGACGGCGTCAGCTTCGACTTCGGGTCGTCGACTGCGGCCATGATTCCGGCCAGGTCCCCGAACTGGGCGAGCAGCTTCGCCGCCGTCTTCTCGCCGATCCCGGGTACGCCCGGCAGTCCGTCGCTCGGGTCGCCGCGCAGCAGCGCCATGTCCACGTAACCGGAGCCGTCCACCCCGTACTTCTCGCGGAGCAGGTCCTCGTCGGTGAGCTGGAGAGTGCCGACGCCCTTGATCGGGTAGAGGACGCGGCGCTCCAGCTTGTCGTCGACGAGCTGGAAGAGGTCCCGGTCGCCGGTGACGATGTCGACCGGCCCCTCGGCCCGCCCGGTGAACGTGCCGATGACGTCGTCCGCCTCGTACCCCGCGACGCCGACGCGCGCGATGCCCAGCGCGTCGAGCACCTCCTCGATGATCGGCACCTGAGGGGAGAGGGTGTCGGGGATCTCCTCCTCGTCCGGGGTGCCGCTCTCGGTCAGCTCGGCGACGCGATGTGCCTTGTACGACGGGATCAGGTCGACCCGCCACTGCGGGCGCCAGTCCGCGTCCATGCACGCCACGAGCGCGTCGGGGTGGTGGTCGTGCACGAGCCGGGTGATGAATTCGAGCAGGCCGCGCACCGCGTTGACCGGCGTACCGTCCGGGGCTTTCACGGAGTCGGGGACCCCGAAATAGGCGCGGAAGTACAGGGACGCGGTGTCGAGCAGCATCAGGCGATCGGTTCGCTGGGTCACGTCCCACATCCTGCCGCACGCCACTGACAGTCACCGCTCCACTCCACGGACGGGCGCGGAACCGGCAGAAGCGGAGGAACCGGTCCTCTAAGCGGTGGATCAGCCTCCGGAAGTGAACGAGATGTGAGCTGGAACACCTTTGTGTTTGGTCCGCATAAGGCCGGGCAGGCGCGCAGCCGGAGCGAACCCGTTCACCCATCAACCAATGAGTGACGGTCACGCGAGCGGACCTCGCCTCGCTCCACGGCCCGCCGGCGGGGGAGGCGGGCCGTATTCGTTCGACCCGAGAGGTGTATGTGTCCAGGCTGCAAGCCGAAGACCTGTACAAGGTGTTCGGCAGACGACCCGATGAAGCGGTGGAGAAACTCCGCCACGGAGCAGACCGTGAGGAACTGCGTGCCGGCGGCACCACCGCTGCCGTCATCGACGCGTCCTTCACCGTCGAGCCGGGCCAGATCTTCGTCGTGATGGGTCTGTCGGGTTCCGGCAAGTCCACGCTGCTCCGCATGCTGAACGGACTGCTCGAGCCCACGGCCGGGCACGTCCGCTTCGACGGACAGGATCTGACCGCGCTCAGCCCCCGCGACCTGCGCGCCGTGCGGTCCAAGAAGATCAGCATGGTGTTCCAGCACTTCGCGCTGTTCCCCCACCGCAGCGTGATGGAGAACGCCGCGTACGGCCTGGAGGTCCAGGGCGTGCCACGCAAGGAGCGCGAGAAGCGAGCCGTCGAGGCGCTGCGTCTCGCGGGTCTCGCCGGCTGGGAGAAGTCCTGGCCCGACGAGCTCTCCGGCGGTATGCAGCAGCGCGTGGGCCTGGCCCGCGCGCTCGCCACCGACGCCGACCTGCTCCTCATGGACGAGTCCTTCAGCGCGCTCGACCCGCTGATCCGCCGTGACATGCAGGACCAGCTCCTCGAGCTCCAGAAGACCCTGAAGAAGACCATCGTCTTCATCACCCACGACCTGAACGAGGCCATGCGCCTGGGCGACCGCATCGCCGTCATGCGTGACGGCCGCATAGTCCAGATAGGCACCGCCGAGGACATCCTCGTGCGCCCGGCCAACGACTACGTTTCGTCGTTCATCCAGGACGTGGACCGCTCCCGCGTACTGACCGCGGGCGCGATCATGATCGCCCCGGACAAGGGTTACGACCCGTCCGAGGCACCCGCCACGGTCAGCGAGGACACCCCGGTCATCGAGCTGTTCACGCCGTGCTCCATGGACGGCGTCGCCGTCGCCGTGAACGGCAAGGACGGCGACCTCGTCGGCGTCGTGACCCGCGAGCGGCTCCTCTCGGTGCTCGGCGAGGCGACCAAGACCGGTGAGGCGACCGAGACCGGCGAGCAGCCCTCGCTGACGAAGACCGAGGAAGCGGACGCCGCCCCGTCGCCGCACGACGAGGGAGACGAGCCGGTGGAGAAGGTGATCGCCGGTGCCTAGGATCCCCTTCGGTAACTGGGTCAACAGCGTCGTCGAGTGGCTGCTCAGCCACGCGGCATGGCTCTTCGACTTCTTCAAGAACGTCTTCAACGGCGCCTACGACGCCATCAACTGGGTCCTCCAGGCCCCGCAGCCGCTCATCCTCGCCGGCATCTTCGCCGTGATCGCCTTCTGGCTGCGCGGCACCGTCGCCGGTGTGCTCACCTTCGTGGGATTCGCGTTCGTCGACTCCCTCGAACTGTGGGACCACGCGATGATGACGCTGTCGCTCGTCCTCGTGGCGACGATCATCGCGCTCGTCATCTCGGTGCCCGTCGGCATCTGGGCCGCCCGCTCCAGCCGCGTCAGCGCGGTCGTGCGGCCGGTGCTGGACTTCATGCAGACGCTGCCCGCGATGATCTACCTCATCCCGGCCATCCTGTTCTTCGGCTCGGGCGCCCCCGCGGGCATCGTCGCGACCCTGATCTTCGCGCTGGCCCCCGGCGTCCGCATGACGGAGCTGGGCATCCGGCAGGTCGACAAGGAACTGGTCGAGGCCGCCGACGCGTTCGGTGACACCCCGCGCAACACCCTGTTCCGTGTCCAGCTGCCCCTCGCGCTCCCGTCGATCATGGCCGGTGTCAACCAGGTCATCATGCTCGGCCTGTCCATGGCCGCCATCGCGGGCATGGTCGGCTCCGAGGGTCTCGGCGCCGACGTGAACGAGGCCATCGGCCAGCTCAACGTCGGCCTCGGCTCCGAGTCCGGCGTCGCCATCGTGATCCTCGCGATCTACCTCGACCGCATGACCAGCGCGCTCGGCACCCAGGCGTCCCCGATGGGCCGCCGCGCGCTCGCCAAGGTGCGCGCCGCGCACGGCCTGACGGTCTGGAACTACCGCCCGCGCCCCGAGGCCGCGGTCATCGGTGTCGTCGTCCTCGCGCTCGTCGCGGGCGGCATGAGCATGTTCGGCGGCACGAAGAACGCGGCGCCCGTCGCCGACGCCTCGAACGTCGGCCACGGCAAGAAGATCTCCATCGGCTACATCCCGTGGGACGAGGGCGTCGCCTCCACCTTCCTGTGGAAGGAGCTCCTGGAGGAGCGCGGTTTCCAGGTCGAGGCCAAGCAGCTCGACGCGGGCCCGCTGTACACGTCGCTGGCCTCCGGCCAGGTCGACTTCCAGACCGACTCCTGGCTGCCGACCACGCACGCGGAGTACTGGAAGAAGTACGGCAAGCAGCTCGACGACCTCGGTGCCTGGTACGGCCCGACGTCCCTGGAGCTCACCGTGCCCGCGTACATGAAGGGCATCGACTCGCTCGAGGACCTCAAGGGCAAGGCGTCGCAGTTCGACGGCAAGATCACCGGCATCGAGGCCAGCGCCGGAATGATGGGGCTCCTCAAGACCAAGGTCCTCCAGGCGTACGGCCTCGACAAGGAGTACAAGGTCGTCGACAGCTCCACGCCGGCGATGCTGGCGCAGCTGAAGCGCGCGTACGCCAAGAAGCAGCCGATCGTCACGACGCTCTGGTCCCCGCACTGGGCGTACAGCGACTACAAGCTGAAGAAGCTCAAGGACCCGAAGGGTGCCTGGGGCAAGGGCGACGGCGTGCACACGCTGGCCCGCAAGGGCTTCGCCACCGAGAACCCCCAGGTCGGCGAGTGGCTCAAGAACTTCAAGATGACCGAGAAGCAGCTCACGAGTCTTGAGGCCGAGATCAACAAGGCCGGCAAGGGGCAGCAGCAGACGGCCGTCAAGGCCTGGCTGAAGCAGAACCCCGGCCTGGTCGACAAGCTCGCCCCGGTCAAGAAGTCGTCGACCGTCGGCGGCAAGGGCGAGGCCGCCCGCCCGGTGAACGTCGCCTGGTTCCCCTGGGACGAGGACGTCGCCGTCACCTACCTGTGGAAGCGCGTCCTCGGTGACCGCGGCTACAAGCTCAACCTGAAGCAGATGGACGTCGGCCCGGTCTACACCGGCCTCGGCTCCGGCGACCTCGACGTCAACTTCGACGCCTGGCTGCCGTATGCCCAGAAGAACTACTGGGACAAGAACAAGGACAACCTGAAGGACCTGGGCTTCTGGTACAGCCCGACGTCCCTCGAGGTCGCCGTGCCGTCCTACGTGAAGGGCGTCAAGTCCCTCGCGGACCTGAAGGGCAAGGGCAAGACCTTCGACGGCAAGATCATCGGCATCGAGCCGGGCACCGGCGAGATGAACCTGCTGAAGAAGGACGTCCTGCCGGGCTACGGCCTCGACAAGGAGTACAAGGTCGTCGACGGCTCCACGCCCGCGATGCTCGCCGAGCTGAAGCGCGCGTACGCCAAGAAGCAGCCGATCGCCGTCGTGCTCTGGTCGCCGCACTGGGCGTACAGCCAGTACGACCTCACCAAGCTCGCCGACCCGAAGAAGGCGTTCGGTGAGGGCAACACGATCCGCACCATCGCCAACAAGAGCTTCCCCTCGAAGTACCCGCAGCTCACGAAGTGGTTCCAGAACTTCAAGATGAGCGAGGGCGAGCTGGGCAGCCTGGAGGCGGAGATCAAGAAGGCCGGTCAGGGCCATGAGGAACAGGCCGTCGACACCTGGCTGAAGACCCACAAGGACGTCGCGGACCGGATGGCTCCGCAGTAGTCCCGGGGTAGTTCTCCCGTAGTTCCGCAGCACGTGGGCGGCCGGTTTCCACAACCGGCCGCCCACGCGCGTTCGCCCGCTCACATGAAACCGATTGCCGAACCTGCGTAGGGTGCAAGGGAACCGAAGAGGTGACGACGCGCGGGAGGGAGCCGGGACGATGGACGAACACAAAGAGACACTTCGCGTGGGCGCGGCCGTACGGCGCAGACGCCGGGCCCAGGAACTCACCCTCGCCGCGGTGGCCGAACGCAGTGGCCTGTCCGTCCCGTTCCTCAGCCAGATCGAGAACGAACGCGCCAGACCGAGCCGGCGCTCCCTGGAGAAGGTCGCCGACGCGCTCGGCACCACCGCCGTCGAACTCCTCGCGGCAGCCGACCCCGCCCACACCGTGGACCTGGTGCGCGCGGACGACCCCGGCGTGGCCGAGGAGGTGTCGGCCGAGGCCGTCGTGCGCTCCCTCGTCCGCGGTCACCACCAGCTGCACGCCGAGGAGTTCATCGGCGACCACGACCCGGGCCGCGAGTTCCAGCTGCGCAACGACGTGCTGCTGTACGTCACCGAGGGCGCCGTCGAGGTCGAGGCCGAGGGCCGCGCCCACCGTCTGGGCCGTGGCGACACCCTGTATCTGACCGGTGGCGTACGGCATCGCTGGCGAGCCACCGGGCCCGATGCGCGCGTGCTCGTCGTCGCGGTCGCCGAGCACATCGAGGCACGGGACGAACGCGCGCGGTGAACATGTCCCGCACCCCGCGCGTCGTCTCCCTCGTCCCCTCGCTGACCGAGGCGGTCGCCGTCACCGTGCCCGGCACGCTGGTCGGCGCCACGGACTGGTGCACGCACCCGGCGGAGCTGGACGTTGTCCGGATCCGCGGCACCAAGAATCCCGACGTCGACCGGATCATCGGCCTCGCCCCCGACCTCGTGATCGCCAACGAGGAGGAGAACCGCGCGCCCGACCTCGCGGCCCTGCGCGACGCCGGGCTCGACGTCCTCGTCACCGAGATCCGCGATCTGCCGGGCGCCCTGCGCGAGTTGGAGCGGGTCCTCACGGCCTGCGGCGCCCCGAGCCGCCCGCGCTGGCTGGACGAGGCGGCGGCCGCGTGGGACGGCCTTGAGTCGCCGGCCCGGCGGCTCCGGGCGGCGATCCCCGTGTGGCGGCGCCCCTGGATGGTGCTCGGCCGGGACACGTTCGCCGGGGATCTGCTCGCGCGGCTCGGTGTGGACAACGTCTACGCGGACCATGCCGACCGTTATCCGCGCCTTGCCGCCGACGAACTGCGGACGGCGGACATCGATCTGGCGGTGCTGCCCGACGAGCCGTACCGCTTCACGCGCGACGACGGGCCCGAGCTGTTCCCGGTGCCCGCCGCGCTCGTCAGCGGGCGTCATCTCACCTGGTACGGGCCGTCGTTGGCGCGGGCGCCGGAAGTGCTCGGCGCGGCGCTGCGAGCAGCGCTCCGCTGAGCAGGCCGCGTACCGTGGGCACGGCGGCGGCGCCCCAGGCGCAGACGAGCACGGCGTACAGGACGACCGCCAGGCCGTCGTAGACGGCGAGGCCCATGTGCTTGCCGAGGCCTTCCGCGCCCGTGACGCACGTGCCGACCGGGAACGTGAACGCCCACCACGTCATCGAGAACCGCATCCCGTGGCGCCGCGCCCGCACGACGAACGCCGCCGCGAGCGCCAGCCACAGCAGCGCGAACCCCATCACGGGGACACCGAACAGCACGGCGAAGACGCCGAACCCCTGGGCGTACGCGACGGGCAGGACACCCGGCGCGAGGTCCGCGAACTTGTTCACGGCGGTCGTGGACTGGCCGAGCGGGCCGAGTACGAGGAACAGGGCGGGCGTGAGCATGACCGGCAGCGGGCCCGCCGTCACGAGCCGCGCGAAGATCACCGGCAGCATCAGGACGACGGCGATCAGGCTCAGCCCGAACATGCCGACGCAGCCCACGAGCAGCGTCTGCTGCCACTGCCCCGCCGGCAGATGCGGCACCAGGAGCGGGCCGACCGCCGCGGACACCATCGGCGCCACCACGGGCAGCAGCCACACGGGCGACGCCTCGCCCGGCTCGATCCGGTGCCGGGCCACCATCAGGTACGGGACGGCCACCGCCGCCACCAGCCCGATCGCCGTGCCCGCCGTGAACAGCACCGTGTCGAGAGCGACGGCCGCCGACGTCCCGATCCAGTCCTGCCCGACGAGCATCGTGCCCGCGCCGACCGCCAGCAGCGCCATCGCCAGACAGCCGTAGAAGGGGGCCACGGCCGGGTCCAGCAGATGCTCCCTGGCACGGTCGCCGTGGTGCGTCCAGTGCAGGGCGCGCGCCGTGAGGAGGGCGACCAGCGCCACGAGCGAGAGCGCCCACATCGCCGTGCACACCGCCCGCAGGCCCGGCACGTGTACGGGGAGCGCGGCGCCCGCGTTCGCGATGATCGCGGTGCCCATGACGGACGCGTACCAGTTGGGGCCGAGCTCGCGGACGGCGGCACGACGTGGGGCCGGGATGTGGACGGTGGCGGGTGGCGCGGCGACGGTGAGCATGACACCACGGTCCCGCCGGGCCGCTCCCCCCGCCAGGGACCATCCCTCTATGAGGGCATAAGCTAGGTTTATGAGTGGCGATACGGCAGGTGCGGCGGACGGTTCGACGGTCGGGGCGGGGCTGGCCCACCGGGTCCCGGACCTCGGCGCCCTGGAACTCCTGCTCGCCGTGGCGCGGCTCGGCAGCCTCGGCCGCGCCGCCCGCGAGACAGGCATCACCCAGCCCGCCGCCAGCAGCCGCATCCGCTCCATGGAGCGCCAGCTCGGCGTCGCCCTCGTGGACAGGTCCCCGTCCGGCTCACGGCTCACCGACGCGGGCGCGCTCGTCACGGACTGGGCGCGGCGGATCGTCGAGGCGGCGGAGGCCTTCGACGCGGGCGCGCAGGCGCTGCGCGACCGCCGGGACTCGCGGCTTCGCGTCGCGGCGAGCATGACCATCGCCGAGTACCTGCTGCCCAACTGGCTGCTCGCGCTCCGCGCGGAGCGCCCCGACACGGCGGTGTCGCTCCACGCGGGCAACTCGGCGGCGGTCGCCGAGCGCCTGCTCTCGGGCGAGGCGGATCTGGGCTTCGTCGAGGGCCTGGACGTGCCGCCCGGCCTGGACGCCACGGTCATCGCCCGGGACCGGCTCATCGTCGTCACCGCCCCCGGCCACCCGTGGTCCCGGCGCAGGAAGCCGCTGGCCCCCGACGAGTTGGCGGCGACGCCGCTCATCCTGCGGGAGCGGGGCTCCGGTACGCGCCAGGTGCTCGACGCCGCACTCGGGGGCCTCGCCCGCCCCCTCATCGAGCTGTCCTCGACGACGGCGGTGAAGGCGGCGGCGGTGAGCGGCGCGGGCCCCTCGGTCCTGAGCGAACTCGCCGTGGGCGAGGAACTGGCGGCCCGCAGACTGGTCGAGATCCCGCTGGAGGGGGTACGGCTTCGCCGCGACCTGCGAGCGGTGTGGCCGACGGGTCATCGGCCGGTGGGGCCGGCGAGGGATCTGCTGGCGCTCACGCGGGGGCGGTCGACGTAGGACGCTTACGCGGGGGCGGTCGGTGTGGGGCGGGTGCGGGCCGCGTGGGGCAGGGAGTTTCGGCTGAGCCCCGCAGGGCGCGTCAGTTGGTGCCGCCCGCCGCGCGGATCAGGCCGTTCATCACGCGCGTGTCCTCGCCCATCTCCGGGTGCCACTGGACGCCGAGTACCCAGGTGAGGCCCTGGAGTTCGATCGCCTCGACCGTGCCGTCCGCCGTGTGCGCGGAGGCGAAGAGACCGCGGCCGAGACGGTCGACCGCCTGGTGGTGGTACGTCGGCACGTCCGACACCTCCGGCACCAGCTCGCTGTAACGCGTCCCCGGCACCGGCGTCACCGCATGCTGGCCGAAGACGCCGATGTCCTTGACGTGTCCCTCGATGTGCTGGGTGAGCGTGCCGCCGAGCGCCACGTTCAGGAGCTGCATCCCGCGGCAGATGCCGAGCAGCGGCTTCCCGCACGCCAACGCGGCCCGGATCAGGGCGAGTTCCCACGCGTCCCGCTCCACCGCGGGAGGCCCGGTGCGCTCGTCGCGCGCGGCGCCGTAACGGCCCGGATCCACGTCGGGCCCGCCGGAGATGACGAGCCCGTCGAGCCGCGCGACCACCGAGGGCGCGTACGAGGGGTCGTCCGGCGGCAGCATCGCGGCGAGGCCGCCGGCGGACTGCACGAGCCGTGGGTACCCGGCGGCGAGCAGCGCCGCGGGCAGCTCCCACACGCCCCAGCTCGCCTGCGCCTCCCAGTACGTGCTGACGCCGATCAGTGGCCTGCCCATCATGTGCCCGTGCTCCCTCGACGTGCTCGGTCCCATCTCCGTCAGGTCGCCCTGAGGGTACGAGATCATCGCGGCGAACACCGCGACGTTCAGAATGCGGGCACTCCCGGAACGACTCAATGGTGTACGCGAAAACCTTTGTGGCGGGCGCGTGAAGAAATCAAGCCCCCGGGCCGGTGTCGTCGCCGTAACGCGGCACGTCAGAAAGCCCCGGTGCCGCAACCCGTCACGTCAGAAACCCCCGCAGCAGCGCCGCCGTCCCCGCGCAGTGCTCGCGCATCATCTCCCGCGCCCCGTCCGCGTCCCCGTCGAGCACGGCCTCGACCAATGCGGTGTGCTGGCGCTGCGAATGTTCCAGGTTCCGTACCAGCAGCGGGATGCAGTCGAGCAGGTCGTTGACCGTCGCGCGCACCGCCGCGTACTGGGCCGTGAGCGTGGGGGAGCCGCACAGTTCGGCGAGCGTGAGGTGGAGGAGGGTGTCGAGGCGCCGGTAGTCGGCGAGCGGCGCGTCATGCGTGCGGGCCAGCGCGTCACGCAGCTGCTCCGCCTGCTCGCCGGTCAGTCCGTGCGCGGCGCACAGGCCCGCCGCGCCCACCTCCAGGACCTCGCGGAAGCGCAGCGCGTCCTCCACGTCGACGTCCGCGAGGCGGCGGCGCAGCTCGTCCTCGCCGGGGGCGTCCGTGCGGGCCACGACGAACGTGCCGCCGTACCGCCCCCGGCGCGACTCGACGAGCCCCTGGTCCTGAAGCACCTTCAGAACCTCCCGCAGCGTCACCCGGCTTATCCCGAGCCGCTCCGCCAACTCCCGCTCCGACGGCAGCCGTTCACCGCCCGGCACCAGGCCGAGCCGGACGACCTGGAGGATCTGCTCAAGGGCCTCCTCGAACCCGTTGCCCGCCCGCACGGGCCGCAGCACCGGCGTGAGCCGGTCGTCACCCTCGGTGTGCGACATGTCGCCGCGCCCCCTTCCCAAGCAATGGTTCTCCGCAATACCTTATGGGTCTCGGCTGACCGAAGAAGCCCCAAGGAGGCTTTCCCGTGGCAGACCGCACACCCCCACTCACCGTCGAGGAACTGCGCGCCCTCGTGGCGAGCGGAGAGATCGACACTGTCGTCCTGGCCTTCCCCGACATGCAAGGCCGGCTCCAGGGCAAGCGGTTCGCCGCCCGCTTCTTCCTCGACGAGGTCCTCGCCCACGGCACGGAGGGCTGCAACTACCTCCTCGCCGTCGACACCGACATGAACACGGTCGACGGCTACGAGATGTCCTCCTGGGACCGCGGCTACGGCGACTTCGCCATGCACGGCGACCTCGGCACCCTGCGCCGCGTCCCCTGGAACGAGGGCACCGCGATGCTCGTCGCGGACCTGGCCTGGAACGACGGCTCACCCGTCGTCGCCGCCCCCCGGCAGATCCTGCGCCGCCAGCTGGACCGGCTCGCCGCACTCGGCTACACCGCGAACGTCGGCACGGAACTCGAGTTCATCGTCTTCAAGGACACCTACGAACAGGCCTGGGACGCGGGTTACAAGAACCTCACCCCGGCCAACCAGTACAACATCGACTACTCGGTCCTCGGCACCGGACGCATCGAGCCGCTGCTGCGCCGCATCCGCAACGACATGGCCGCCGCCGGTCTCGTCGTGGAGTCCGCCAAGGGCGAGTGCAACCCCGGCCAGCACGAGATCGTGTTCCGCTACGACGAAGCCCTCGTCACCTGCGACCAGCACGCCGTCTACAAGACCGGCGCCAAGGAGATCGCGGCCCAGGAGGGCTACGCGCTCACCTTCATGGCCAAGTTCAACGAGCGCGAGGGCAACTCCTGCCACATCCACCTCTCGCTCGCCGACGCCGACGGCCGCCCCGTCTTCGCAAGCGTCCGACCCGGTGGCATGTCACCCGTCATGCGGCACTTCCTCGCCGGGCAGCTCGCCGCGCTCCGCGACTTCTCCCTGCTCTTCGCGCCCAACATCAACTCGTACAAGCGGTTCCAGCCCGGCTCCTTCGCGCCGACCGCCGCCGCATGGGGCCACGACAACCGCACTTGCGCCCTGCGTGTCGTCGGCCACGGCCGCTCGCTGCGCCTCGAACACCGGCTGCCCGGCGGCGACGTGAACCCGCACCTCGCGGTCGCCGGACTCGTGGCCGCGGGCCTCTACGGACTGGAGCAGAAGCTCGAACTGCCCGAGGAATGCACCGGCAACGCCTACACCGGCGACTACGCGCACGTCCCCACGACCCTGCGCGAAGCCGCCGAACTGTGGGAGACCAGCCCCATCGCCAAGGCCGCGTTCGGCGACGAGGTCGTCGCCCACTACCGCAACATGGCGCGGGTCGAACTCGACGCGTTCGACGCCGCCGTCACCGACTGGGAACTCCGCAGGTCCTTCGAAAGGCACTAGAGCCCTTCGGGCGGACCTTGGGAAAGACAGGCCCTGGAGGCCGGGCAACTCCACGTAGGACGAAAGGCTCGACGTGCACGACATCCTCAACCCGGCGACCGAAGAAGTCATCGCCACGATCCACGGGACCCACCGCGACCAGGTCGACCTCGCCGTCGAGCGCGCTCATCGCGCGCAGCGCACCTGGGCCGCGGCCGCCCCCGCCGACCGGGCCCGGCTGCTGCGCCGCTTCGCCGCCGTGGTCGACGAACACAACGAAGAACTCGCCCGGTTGGAGGTTCGCGAGGCCGGACACACGCTCGGCAACGCCCGCTGGGAGGCCGGCAACGTCCGCGACCTGCTCGACTACTCGGCCGGGGGAGTGGAACGCCTGACCGGCCGCCAGATCCCGGTCGCCGGCGGTCTCGACATCACGATCCTCGAACCCCTCGGCGTCGTCGGCGTCATCGCGCCCTGGAACTTCCCGATGCCCATCGCGGCCTGGGGCACCGCCCCCGCGCTCGCCGCCGGCAACGCCGTCATCCTCAAGCCCGCCGAGACGACCCCGCTCACCGCCCTGCGTCTGGCCGAACTCGCCCTGGAAGCAGGCCTTCCCGAGTATCTCTTCCAGGTCCTCCCGGGCGCGGGCGACGTCACCGGCACCGCCCTCGTCGAGCACCCCGGCGTCGCCAAGATCGTGTTCACCGGCTCCACCCGCATCGGCAAACTGATCGCAGCCCAGTGCGCCGACCAGGTCAAACGCGTGACGCTCGAACTCGGCGGCAAGAGCCCGAACATCGTCTTCGCCGACGCCGACCTCGAAGCGGCCGCAGCCTCCGCCCCCATGTCGTTCCTCGACAACGCGGGCCAGGACTGCTGCGCCCGCACCCGCATCCTCGTCCAGCGCTCCGTCTACGACCGCTTCCTGGCCCTGCTCGCCCCGGCCGTCGAGTCCGTCGTCGTCGGTGACCCCTCCGACGAGAAGACCCAGATGGGCCCGCTCATCTCCAAGACCCAGCTGGAGCGCGTGCGGTCCTACGTCGACGGGGGCGCGCAGGCCATCAGGGGCAGCGCACCCGAGGGCGACGGATTCTGGTTCCCGCCGACCGTCCTCACGGACGTGGCCCCCGACGCGCCGGCCGCCACGGAGGAGGTCTTCGGACCCGTCGCCGTCGTGCTGCCCTTCGACGACGAGGCCGACGCCGTGCGCCTCGCCAACGCCACCGAATACGGCCTCTCCGGCTCCCTGTGGACCCGCGACGTGGGCCGCGCCCTGCGCGTCGCGGGCGCCGTGCGCGCCGGGAACCTGTCGGTCAACTCCCACTCCAGCGTCCGCTACTCCACCCCGTTCGGCGGCTACAAGCAGTCCGGCGTAGGCCGCGAACTCGGCCCCGACGCCCTCACCGCGTTCACCGAGACCAAGAACGTCTTCATCAGTACGGAAAGTACGGAAAGCACGGAGGCCTGAGCCAGTCATGACCGACACGAACATCTGCCGCCGCCTCGTCGGCCGCACCGCCGTCATCACCGGGGCCGGCAGCGGCATCGGACTCGCCACCGCCCGCCGCCTCGCCTCCGAGGGCGCCAACGTCGTGTGCGGCGACATCGACGAGGCCGCCGGCAAGAAGGCCGCCGAGGACGTAGGCGGCACCTTCGTCCAGGTCGATGTCACCGACGCCGAACAGGTCGAGGCCCTGTTCAAGACGGCGTACGACACCTACGGCTCGGTCGACATCGCGTTCAACAACGCCGGGATCTCGCCCCCCGACGACGACTCCATCCTGGAGACGGGCCTGGAGGCCTGGAAGCGCGTCCAGGAGGTCAACCTCACCTCCGTCTACCTGTGCTGCAAGGCCGCCATCCCCTACATGCGGCAGCGGGGCAAGGGCTCCATCATCAACACCGCCTCGTTCGTGGCCCGCATGGGCGCGGCCACCTCGCAGATCTCGTACACCGCGTCCAAGGGCGGCGTCCTCGCCATGTCGCGCGAGCTGGGCGTGCAGTTCGCGCGAGAGGGGATCCGGGTCAACGCCCTGTGCCCGGGGCCGGTCAACACCCCACTCCTGCAAGAGCTGTTCGCGAAGGACCCGGAGCGCGCCGCCCGCCGCCTCGTGCACATCCCGGTGGGCCGTTTCGCGGAGGCCGACGAGATCGCCGCCGCCGTGGCCTTCCTCGCCAGCGACGACTCCTCGTTCGTCAACGCCACGGACTTCCTGGTCGACGGCGGTATCTCCGGCGCGTACGTCACGCCCCTGTAGACCGGCGCCGCGCGACACGATGTGCGCACCCTCAACAGGCCCGGCACGTTCGGGTACGGTCCCCTCACATGCGTAACAACCATGTTGCCGCGTGGACTTCGGTAGCGGCCGCCGCACTCATGGCGGCCGCCACCCTGAACTCTCCTGCGGCCGCCGCCACGTCCGCACCGTCCGCTTCCAACGCTTCCCACGGCTGCCCGCAGCTGTCGGCGAAGCTGCCCTGGTACGGGGAGAACCGGGCGCGACTCCAGCGCATGATCGACGAACGCGGGACCTGCGGAGGCATCAAGGGCCCGCGCCCCGTCGCCGCGTTCGACTGGGACAACACCGTCTCCAAGAACGACGTCACCGACGCGACCATCGCCTGGTCGCTCAAGCACGACAAGATCCTCAGGCCCGCGAGCTGGAAGCAGACCAGCAAGTGGCTGACCGACGACGCGGACAAGGCCCTCACCACGGCCTGCGGCACCGACGTCCCCGTGGGCGCACCCCTGCCCACCTCCACCGACACCGACTGCACCGACGAGATCTTCAACATCCGCGAGTCGGGAAAGACGATGAGCGGCGCCGCCGCCTTCGCCGGCGAGTGGAACCACCGCCGCACCGTCCCCCAGTACGCCTGGGTCCCCCAGCTCTTCGCCGGACACACCGTCCCCGAACTGGAGTCGTACGCCGCTCAGGCACGCCGCGAGGCCCTCCGCGCCCCCGTCGGCGCCACCCAGACCCTGGGCACCCACACCGTCCCCGGCTACGTCCGCTACTACGAGCAGCAGCGCGACCTCATCCGCACGCTCCAGAAGGCCGGCTTCGACGTCTACATCGTGTCGGCCGGGTCCGAGCCCGTCACCGAGGTGTGGTCACGCGGCGTCGGCATCGACCGCGCCCACACCATCGCCATCCGCTCCGTCCTCGACAGCCGGGGCCGCATCACGACGTACAACGAGGGCTGCGGCGGCACCGGCCGCACCCAGGGCGAGGCCATCCCGTACATCGACGGCAAGCGCTGCTGGATCAACCAGGACATCTACGGGATCAAGGGCGCCGGGGCCTGGGACCGGCAGGACCCCGGCCACCGCATCGCCCTCGGCGGCGGTGACGCCGACACCGACGTCACCTTCGTCGGCGACGCCACCGGCGCGCACCTCGTGCTCAACCGCAACAAGAACGAGGTGATGTGCCGCGCCTACGACAACGCCGACGGACGCTGGGTCGTGAACCCCATGTTCATCGAGCCGCTGCCCCAGAAGCCCGGCACCTACCCCTGCTCCACCGCCGCCTACAACAAGCCCGAAGGCGGATTCGGCCCGCTCCTGCGCGAGGACGGCTCCGTCGTGAGCGACAAGACGGACACCGCGCACTGACGTCCGCCGCACGACCTAGAGTGCCGGGGTGAGCATGACACCCCCGCCGGGCTGGTACCCGGACCCGACGGCCCCGCCCGCCGAACGCTGGTGGGACGGGGCCGCATGGACCGAACACCGGCGGCAGCCGCAGGACGCTCCGGCCGCGCAGGGGGTGCCGGGCTTCGGGCCGCCTCCCGCATCGCCCGTAGGACCTGTGGCCACGGGCGGCCGGACCAGGGCCGTCGTCCTCGGCGGCGCCGCGATCGTGCTCGTCGCGGCCATCGCCACCGGCGCCGTCGTCCTGCTCGGCAGTGACAGCGACCCGCAGTCCCGTACCGGCCCAACGACCAGCGCCTCGACGCCGACTGCCCCCACCGCCGCGGAGAGCACCGCCTCACCCAGCCCCACCGAGGACGCGAACACCGCCGTCGACCAGCTCAACGGCATCACGCTCCCCGTCATCGACGGCTGGCAGAAGGCCGAGAACGTCGTCGACGACGACACGCTGATCACCACCACCGGCACCTACGACTGCCCCGGCGACTGGGGCGTGTGCCGGCACGGCACCGTCGTCTCCCGCACCGTCACCGGAACCGACGAGACCTCCCCCGAAGCCATCGCCAAGAAGGACATCAAGGACGCGGCGAACGCCTCGTACGACAAGAACGGGACCGACACGCAGCACTACGGCGGCATCGTGTCGCACCAGCAGGTCGCCGCCCGCCAGACCGCCGTCGCGGGCCGCGCGGGCTACCTCGTCCGCTGGAAGGTAAAGACGGCGAAGGGACCCGGCGGTTACGTCGAGTCCGTGGTCTTCCCCTCCAGCGTCGGCTCCGAGGCCCTGGTGGCCGTCCGCATCACCGTCGACGCCGGCAAGGACGCGCCACCGCTCTCCGACATGGACCGCATCGTCAAGAGCATCAGGGCGGTCGGCGACAGCACGTCCGGAGGCGGTGTCGGCAGCAGCATCGGCCCGACAGCCACCCCCTAGCGCGGCTCAGACTTCAGCGGTCAGAGGAACGTGTAGCCCTCGCCCCGGTACGTCGGCACGCTCGCCGTCACCTTGTCGCCCTCCACCAGGCGCAGCACGTCGAACCGTTCACACAGCTCGCCGGCCTTCGCGTGCCGGAACCACACCTTGTCGCCGATCAGCAGGTCGTCGGCGGGCGCCCCGAGCAGCGGGGTCTGCACCTCGCCGGGTCCCTCCTGCGGGTCGTAACGCAGGCCCTCCGGGAGGTACGGCACCGGCAGCCGGTCGGGGCCGGCGACGCCCGACGCCGGGTACCCGCCGCCGAGGACGGTCACCACGCCGACGCCCGGCCGGCGCACCACGGGGTGGGCGAACAGGGCGGCGGGACGGCCCGTGAACGACGTGTAGTTGTCGAAGAGGCGCGGCACGTAGAGCCCCGACCCCGCCGCGATCTCGGTCACCGCGCGCTCGGCCGCGGTGTGCTGCACGCTGCCCGTGCCACCGCCGTTCACGAACTCCAGGTCCGGCACCACCGTCCGTACGGCGCGCACCACTTCGGCCCTGCGGACGGCCAGTTCCTTACGGGCCGCGGCCTGCATCAGCCGGATCGCCCGCGACCGCACCGGCCGCCCCGCGATCGAGTCGCCGACGCCCGCGACATGCCCTTCGTACGCCATCACGCCCACCAGTCTGAACCCCGGCCGACGGGCCACCGCCCTTGCCATGTCGGCGACTTGGGCGGGGGAGTGCAGCGGGGAGCGGCGCGCGCCGACCCGTACCCGGCCGCCCAGCACCTGCCACGACGTGTCCAGTTCCAGGCAGACCCGGATCTCCTCCTGCCCGCCGTCCCGCGCGTCGTCGACGAGCCGCAGCTGCGCCGGGTCGTCCACCATCACCGTGACGGCGGCCGCGAGCTTCGGGTCGTGCGCCAGCTCGGCGAAACCGGCGCGGTCCGTCGACGGGTACGCCAGCAGGACGTCCTCGAAACCGGACCGGGCCAGCCACAGGGACTCGGCGAGCGTGAACGACATGATCCCGGCGAAGCCCGGGCGGGCCAGGACCCGTTCGAGCAGCGCCCGGCAGCGCACCGACTTGCTCGCGACCCGGATCGGCTTGCCGGCCGCCCGCCTCACCAAGTCGTCCGCGTTGGCGTCGAAAGCGTCCAGATCGACGATCGCGACCGGTGCGTCGAGGTGTGCGGTGGCCCGGTCGTAGCGGGCTCTGTCGGCTGCGCGCGGTGTCATGCCCGAAGCCTGCCAGACGCGATTACCGCGGGGTAGGGGGAGGATCCGGGCAGATCGTCCTGACCAGCGCTCCGGGTTCCCTGCGGGGCGCTGTCAGCCCGTAGAGTGACGCGCGCAGGACGAGTACGGGACGGGGGACGGGGAGGCATGACCACGCAAGCGCGCCGCGCCTCGATCCCCCCACGCCCCTCCCAGCCACCCACGCGCCAGGACGACTTGCCCGCGTCCGCCTCCGGCTCCCATTCGCCGATACCGGCTCCGGGCCAGACGCCTCCGCCGCCTCCGGCCTCGGCCCGCTTCCCGGACGCACCGCCTGCGGCTCCCGCTGCGCCCGGTCCGGTGGCGAACGTTCCGGCGTCGCCTGCGCGACCTGTGGCTGCGCCGGGGACGGTGACGAACGTTCCGGGGTCGGCGGGGGCTACGGGTCCGGTGCCGGTGCGCCACGAGGCGGCGAGGCCGCTGCGCCCGGCGAACGTTCCTCCGCAGGCCACGCCTGCGGGCCCGATGCCACCGGCCGCGCCTTCCGGCTCCATGTCGCCGACCGCGCCTTCCGGCCGCCCGTCGTCCGTCGCGTCCCCGGGGCCCGTGCCGCCGGTTGCGCCTTCCGGCCGCCCGTCGTCCGCCGCGTCCCCCGGCCCCATGCCGCCCGAGCGCCCGACGGAGACCACGGCTCGGCTGCGCCCGATCAGGAACTCCGCGGCGGACGGAACCGGCGAAGCCGCTCCGGGCCGTCCGGCGCAGCCGCCCGCGGCCGGCACCCCCGCCCGCCAGACGCAGCCGCCCGCGGCAGGCGCCCCAGGCCGCCCGGCCGCGCCTTCACCGGCAGCCGCTCCGGCACACCAACCCCCACCGGGTACGTCGCCGGGCCGCCCGGCCACGCCCTCGCCGGCGGCGCCCCCGGCTCACCAGCCCCCGCCCGGCGGTGCGTCGGCAACCCCGGCCACGCCCTCCCAGGGGACCACCCCGCCTCACCAGGCGGCCACCCCCGCCCGCCCCATCGCCACGCCCCCCGCCCAACACCCCACCGCCCCCCGGCCGCCCGCCAACCACTCCGCCGTACCCCGGCCGGCCACCCCTCCCACGCCCCCCGCCGGACCCCCGCCCGCCGGAGGCACCCGGCGTCCCATCGGCTCCGTAGACCTCACCCCCGGGCCCGGCGCCGGACGGCCCTTCGTGTTTTTTCCGAGGCCCGCCTCGTACGACGACAGCACCACCCGCCTGCGTCCCATCGGTGCCCGTATCCGGCCCCGCGTCGCCGTGGCCGCCGCGTGTGCCGTGCTCGGCCTCGGGCTCATCGGCGGTGCGGCGACCGGGAGTTGGCTGACCGGGGACAGCCCCGGCATCGGTGCGCCCAGCGCGTACACCACCGCCGGAACCCTCTGGCACAGCGCCCCCGTCGACCAGCTCTTCCCGCCCGTCATCAAGGGCACCGGCGCCGGACCCGGCGGAGCCGACCGCACCTGGACGCGTATCGCCGTCGCCCCCGACAGCACCTGCGAGAACGCCTTCGACCCGCTGCTGCACCGTGCGCTCCGGCAGGCCGGCTGCCTGCGCCTCCTGCGCGCCACCTACACCGACGCCACCCGCAGCCATGTCACCACCGTCGGCCTGCTGTTCACCAAGGCGGACGCCGACGCGATGAACGCGCTGCGCACCCGGTTCACCGAGGACGGCCTCGACCGCAGGACCGACCTCATGCCCCGCCCGTACGCGGCCAAGGGCACCGTCGCCGAAGGGTTCGGCGACGCGCAGCGGGCCTCCTGGTCCATCGCCGTCCTCACCGACGCGCCCGTCGTCGCCTACGCGGTCTCCGGCTTCGCGGACGGCCGTAAGGTGACCGACCCGCAGCCCGCCGCCGAGGCCATGAAGTCCACCAGCGTCACCGCGCCCGCGCAGGCCGGCCTCGGCTACGAGGCACAGGGCGTCGCCGACCGGATCGAACGCCGCCTGCGCGCCACCGTCGCGCGAGCCACCGAGGAACCGTCATGACCCGCCCGGCCGCCGCCTGGCGCACCGCCGCCACCGCCCTCACGGCCGCCACGGCCCTCGCGCTGCTCCCCTCGACCACGGCCTACGCCGACTCCGTACGCGCCCAGCAGTGGGGCCTCGACGCCATGCACACGGAACAGGCCTGGCGTACGACCAAGGGCAAGGGCGTCACCGTCGCCGTCCTCGACACCGGAGTCGACGACTCCCACCCCGACCTCAAGGGCAACGTCCTGCCCGCCAAGGACTTCGTCGGCATGGGCGCCAAGCGCGGCGACCGCTCCTGGGCCCGGCACGGCACCGCGATGGCCGGGATCATCGCCGGGCACGGCCACGGTGCGGGCGGCGGCGACGGCGTACTCGGCATCGCGCCCGAGGCGAAGATCCTGCCCGTTCGCGTGATCCTGGAGGACGGCGACCCGGCCCGCAAACAGGCCCGGTCCACCCGGGGCAACGCACTCGCCGAAGGCATCCGCTGGGCCGCCGACCACGGCGCCGACGTCATCAACCTCTCCCTCGGCGACGACTCCGCGACCGCCCACCCGGAACCCTCCGAGGACGCCGCGGTCCAGTACGCCCTCAAGAAGGGCTCCGTCGTCGTCGCCTCGGCCGGCAACGGCGGCAAGAAGGGCGACCACGTCTCGTACCCGGCCGCGTACCCCGGCGTGATCACGGCCACCGCCGTCGACCGCTACCTCCACCGGGCCCCGTTCTCCACCCGCCGCTGGTACGCCACCGTCAGCGCCCCCGGCAACGCCATCGCGATCGCCGACCCCGACCGCACGTACTACTCGGGCTGGGGCACCAGCGCCGCATCCGCGTTCGTCTCCGGCGCCGTCGCCCTGGTCCGCGCGGCGCACCCCGGCCTCACTCCGGCGCAGATAAAGCAGCTCCTGGAGGACACCGCCCGGGACACGCCCGCGGGCGGCCGCGACGACTCGCTCGGCTTCGGCTTCGTCGACCCGGCCGCCGCGATCCGCGCGGGCGACGACCTCAAGCCCGAGGGCCTGCAAGCCGCGTCCTACCGGAAGCGGTACTTCGGCCCCGGCCCCGACACGGCCGACGCCGCGGCCACCGGCTGGGTGGGCCCCCTCGCGGGCGGCCTCGGCGTGGTGCTCCTCGTGGCCGCCGGATACCTGTGGCGCGGCCGCCGCTCCCACCACTGACCCGGCTCAGCCGCAGAGCACACCGACCGCCGCCTTCGCGACACGCTCCACCAGCGCCACCCCGGCCTCCATGGTCGCGTTGCCGTCGGAGAGCACGGCGACGAGACACGCCTTCCCGCGTACGGTCACACGGCCCACGCTGTTGATGACCCACAACCCCTCCGGGCCGGTCGGCAGCCACCCGTTCTTCAGCGCGCACCCGTCGCCCGTATCCGCCGCCGCGGACACACCCCACCGCTGGTCAGCCGCAGTCCGCCCCATCAGCGAAGCGACATACGCACGCGACGCCCTGCTCAGGCCGGAATGCCGGGGGTCGAACACGACCCGCAGCAGCGCCAGTTGATCCCGGGCCGTCGTCCGCGTCAGCCCCCAGAGCCCGCCCGCACCCGCGACCGTCCCGGTCAGCCCGAGCGCCACGTTCGCCGCGCCCAGCCCCTCCGCACCGCCGACCGCCTCCCACAGAGCCGTCGCGGAAGCGTTGTCACTGTCCTCGATCATCGCCACCGCGTACGCACGTTCCTCAGAGGTCAGCGCCCGCCCGGCCTCCTGCGCCCGCAGCAGCAGCGCCACGAGGACATCGACCTTGACGATGCTGGCGGTGGCATACGCCGACGCCCCGTCGTATGCGGCATCCTCCGCCGCCCCGTCGAGCGCACCCACCGCCACGGCGCACCGCGCGCCGCCGCCGGGAAGAGCCGGCAGCAGGGGTGCCAGCACCTCCGTCAGCGCGTCGTCACGATTCACGCCCGCGAGTCTGCGCCCCGCCCGCCCCGAGCGCCAGGCCACCGGGTCGGTAAGGTCGGTGGACGTGGCGAACAAGAACATTCCCGACCCCGGCTTCCCCGACGACGACGGCAGCGCGGACCCGCGGCTGAGCGCGGCCCTCGCGGCCTGGGCCGAGGACCGCACGGCACACGGCCCCGTCCTCGAGGCCCTCAAGGAAGCACGGCTCCTCGTCCCCATGGTCGCCGTGCTCGGCGAGGTGGAGGAGGACGAGAACGGGCTCCGCCGCGAGAAGACCAGCGACATGGCCGTCCCCACGCTGACGGCGGGCGACCGCAAGGCCCTGCCCGCGTTCACCTCCATCGAGTCCCTGGCCCGCTGGGACAAGGCGGCCCGCCCCGTCGCGGTCCCCCTGCGCCAGGCACTGGAGGCCGCCGCCCACGAGAAGGCCGACACCGTGGTCATCGACCTCGCGGGCCCCGTCGCCTACGAACTCACCGGCGCGGCCCTGCGCGCGGCCGCCGAGGGCCGCACCAGCGCCGAACCGCTCGCCGACCCGGCCGTCACGGAGGCCGTCCGCGCCGCCGTCGCCGCCGAACCCGGAGTGCTCCGCGCCCACCTCGGCCCGGGCAACGCGGACGGCATCCTGGCCCTGGTCATCGACCCGGCCACCGACACAGCCGAAACCGCCCGCGCGGTGGCCGAACGAATCGCCGCCGACGAAACACTGAGGGCCCGCCTGGTACGAGGCCTCGACCTGGCACTACTGCCACCCGAAACCACGCCACCCGGCGAGCCCTTGTACGTACGCCCCTAAAAGTAAAAGAGCGCTCTCTCTTAAACGTGCGCTCCCTTAAATGTGCGCCCCCGAAGGGGCGCGGGGAACTGCGCGACCAGCCCAAACGGACCGATCGTCACGGGCACCACCTAGCCATAAACGGCGCCCGTGTACTTCTCACCAGGCCCCTGCCCCGGCTCGTCCGGCACAAAGGACGCCTCGCGGAACGCAAGCTGCAACGACTTCAGCCCATCCCGCAGCGGAGCTGCGTGGAACGAGCTGATCTCGGTAGCGCTAGCGTCAAGCAGCCCGGCAAGCGCGTGCACGAGCTTGCGCGCCTCGTCGAGATCCTTATGGGCGTCGCCCTCCTCGGTGAGGCCCAGCTTCACGGCGGCGGCGCTCATCAGGTTGACCGCGACCGTCACGATCACCTCGACGGCGGGGACCTCGGCGATGTCCCGGGCCAGGGCGTCGTAGTCGGTGTTTTCGGCGGCGGGGGTGGCGTCATTCATGCCTCACACGATAAGCGGCCCGCGTACCCGGTTGGGCCCACCCCCCGGGAGCTGCTAACCTTGTGTAACGACCGGCCGGACACCCATGCACTCGCTTGAGTGACCGGCCCACAAGTGGAGGCTCCGATCTCCCACCTGACCGCTCCTAGGGGCGGCGGGTCACCGGTCAGACGGTCCCCATCGTTCCGTACGGACGATGGAGCCGTCCGATGTGCGCCCCGCGGTCACGCGGCGGTGTTCCGGTATTCCTTGGAGCCCCGCCTGTGTACCGTCCGGGGCATTTTTCATGCGCCGGCGCGGTTGGTGCTTACGAAACAGACGTTACGCGGCGGTCCGCCAGACCGTCGTGTGGTGCTACCGAGGAGGATCCATCAGCGCCGAGCCCCGCATCAACGACCGGATTCGCGTTCCCGAAGTGCGACTTGTCGGTCCCAGCGGCGAGCAGGTCGGGATTGTTCCGCTTGCCAAGGCCCTTGAGCTTGCTCAGGAGTACGACCTCGACCTCGTCGAGGTGGCGGCGAACGCCCGTCCGCCCGTCTGCAAGCTCATGGACTACGGCAAGTTCAAGTACGAGTCGGCCATGAAGGCCCGTGAGGCGCGCAAGAACCAGGCGCACACGGTCATCAAGGAGATGAAGCTCCGGCCGAAGATCGACCCGCACGACTATGACACCAAGAAGGGTCACGTCGTCCGGTTCCTCAAGCAGGGCGACAAGGTCAAGATCACGATCATGTTCCGTGGTCGCGAGCAGTCCCGGCCGGAGCTCGGCTACCGACTGCTCCAGCGTCTCGCTTCGGACGTCGAGGACCTCGGGTTCATCGAGTCGAACCCGAAGCAGGACGGCCGAAACATGATCATGGTTCTCGGTCCGCACAAGAAGAAGACCGAGGCCATGGCCGAGGCCCGCGAGGCCCAGGAGGCCCGCAAGGCCGAGCAGGCGGCCCTGCCGACGCACGGCCGCACGCAGCGGGCCAGCGACGACGCCGCCGAGTCGGAGTCCGAGGCCCCGGCCGAGGCGACCGACGAGGCCCCTGCCGACGAGGCTCCGGCCGAGGCTTCCGCCGAGGCCTGATCCGGTCACGTACAGCCCGTACGGACCGGATGCCAACCGATACATCTGGACGTTCCGTATGCCGGTCCGCACCCCCGGGCCGGCAGGGAGCGCCACTGACGAGGAGAGAACGGCGCTATGCCGAAGAACAAGACGCACAGCGGTGCCAGCAAGCGCTTCAAGATCACCGGCTCCGGCAAGGTGCTCCGTGAGCGCGCCGGCAAGCGCCACCTGCTCGAGCACAAGTCGTCCCGCGTGACGCGCCGCCTCACCGGCACGGTCGAGCTGGCCCCGGGCGACGCCAAGAAGATCAAGAAGCTTCTCGGCAAGTGAGTTCCGGCGCGCGACAGCGCGCCAGAGCTCGCACCGGGACCCAATCGAATTCGGGCCGTGTGAGTCCAACCACGGCCCCGCTACAAGGAGTTAACTAGTGGCACGCGTCAAGCGCGCAGTGAACGCGCACAAGAAGCGTCGGGCGATCCTCGAGGCCGCCAGCGGTTACCGCGGTCAGCGTTCGCGTCTGTACCGCAAGGCCAAGGAGCAGGTCACCCACTCCCTGGTCTACAACTACAACGACCGCAAGAAGCGCAAGGGCGACTTCCGTCAGCTGTGGATCCAGCGCATCAACGCCGCTGCCCGCCAGAACGGCATGACGTACAACCGCCTCATCCAGGGTCTGAAGGCCGCCAACATCGAGGTGGACCGCAAGATCCTCGCCGAGCTGGCCGTCAACGACGCCAACGCGTTCGCCGCGCTGGTCGAGGTTGCGCAGAAGGCGCTTCCGGCTGACGTCAACGCGCCCAAGGCTGCGTGACGCTCCGCTTTTAGCTGGATGTATCGGACCCGCAAGCCATTTGGTTTGCGGGTCCGATTGCGTCCCGTCCGGCTGCCGTCAGTCGTCCGCGCGTCGTCGGGGGCTGGTCGCGCAGTTCCCCGCGCCCCTTACGGGGCGCACCCCCCGCCCCCTTTTCGAACCCGCCCCCACGAAGGTGAGTAATGGCCGTCGGCCCTGAGTTGATCTCTCCCAAGTCGTCTCGTGTCAGTGCCGCACGGCGGCTGGCCCGGCGGAACTTCCGGGGGAAGGAGCGGCTCTTCCTGGCCGAGGGGCCGCAGGCCGTACGGGAGGCCGCCGCGCACTCCGACACCCTCGTCGAGCTGTTCGCCACCCCCGACGCCGCCGAGCGCTACGCCGACATCGTCGCGGAGGCGCGCACCGCCGGTGCCAAGGTGCACCTCGCCGACGAGGACGTCATCGCCGACATCTCGACGACCGTCACCCCGCAGGGCCTCGTCGGGGTCTGCCGCTTCCTGGACACCCCCTTCGACACGATCCTCGCCGCACGCCCCAAGCTCGTCGCCGTGCTCGCCCACGTGCGTGACCCCGGGAACGCCGGCACCGTTCTGCGCTGCGCCGACGCCGCCGGAGCCGACGCCGTCGTCCTGACCGACGCCTCCGTCGACCTCTACAACCCGAAGTCCGTGCGGGCGTCCGTCGGTTCGCTGTTCCACCTGCCGGTCGCCGTCGGCGTACCCGTGGAGCGGGCCGTGCAGGGGCTCAAGGACGCGGGCGTGCGGATCCTCGCCGCCGACGGGGCGGGGGAGGACGACCTCGACACCGAGCTCGACCGCGGCACCATGGGCACCCCCACCGCCTGGATCTTCGGCAACGAGGCCTGGGGACTCCCGGAGGAGACCCGCGCACTCGCCGACGCCGTCGTACGCGTCCCGATCCACGGCAAGGCCGAGAGCCTCAACCTCGCCACGGCGGCCGCCGTCTGCCTGTACGCCTCCGCGCGCGCACAGCGCGCCCCCGGAGGGTGCCGCTCCGTCACCCCCAGCTAGTAGGGTGGCGAACTCGGAGGCCACCGCGTCGTTCCGAGAGGCGGGATACGGGGATATGAGCGTCGGCACCAGCAGAGCACCGGGGGCACCAGACTCCCTGCGCCGCCCCGCGGCCCGGTGCGGCCCCGACCCGGACGCCCTCGCCGACGTCGCTGACCTGGGGATCCACCCCGACGACCTGCCCGACGGACTCGTCGTCGCCGACGAGAGCGGACATGTCATCTGCTTCAACGCGGCGGCGGTGCGCATCACCTCCGTCCCCGCCGCCGAAGCGATCGGCGCCCCGCTGGAGAGCGTGCTCCCGTTAGAGGACCTGGAGGGCCGCCGCTGGTGGCAGCTCACCGATCCGTACGGCGGCCTCGCCACCCGCGTCGGCCAGCCCGAGCGCAATCTGCTGCTGCCCGGCGCCCGCGAAGTCCTCGTCTCCGCCCGGTACGTGCGAGAGGTGCCCACCGGCCCCGTCCGCCGCCTCGTCGTCACGCTGCGGGACACCGAGGCCCGCCGCCGCACCGAGCGCAGCCACGCCGAACTGATCGCGACCGTCGCCCACGAGCTGCGCTCGCCCCTCACCTCCGTGAAGGGCTTCACCGCGACACTGCTCGCCAAGTGGGAGCGCTTCACCGACGACCAGAAGAAACTGATGCTGGAGACCGTCGACGCCGACGCGAACCGGGTCACGCGCCTCATCGCCGAACTCCTCGACATCTCCCGTATCGACTCGGGCCGCCTCGAAGTGCGCCGTCAGCCCGTCGACATCGGCGCCGCCGTCAGCCGCCACATCCAGGCCCACGTCGCCTCCGGCCAGGCCGCCGACCGCTTCCTCGTCCGCGTCGAGCAGCCGCTGCCCGACCTCTGGGCCGACCCCGACAAGATCGACCAGGTGCTCAGCAACCTCCTGGAAAATGCCGTGCGCCACGGCGAGGGAACGGTCACCATCGAGGTCATGCCCTCGGCATCACCCCGCGAGCGGGAGTACGCCGGCACGTCGGTCACCGTGAGCGACGAGGGCCCCGGCATCCCGGAGGAGTCCATGAACCGCGTCTTCACCCGCTTCTGGCGGGGCAGCAAGCGCGGCGGCACCGGACTCGGCCTGTACATCGTCAAAGGCATCGTCGAGGCCCACGGCGGAACGATCACGGTCGGCCGCGCCCCCCGCGGCGGCGCCCAGTTCCGATTTACGTTGCCCGTGGGAGCCCCGGCGTATCTGAACGCTTGAGCGAGCTGCCCCCACGGGCGCATCGGCACACCCCACCCCCGTTAGACTCGGTCTTTGGCACTTTGCGTCCCTGTACCAGAGACGAATCGTCTCCGAGTCGTGGACGGGGACCATCCGCCAAACCAACCGGAAGCACGGGAAGAGATGTCGGCACCGAATAAGTCGTACGACCCTGTTGAGGTCGAGGCCTTGAAACCGGAAGAGATCGAGCGGATGCGGGACGAGGCGCTCGCCGCCTTCGCCGCCGCGGACTCCCTCGGCGCGCTCCAGGAGGCCAAGGTCGCCCACACCGGCGGCACCTCCCCGCTCTCGCTCGCCAACCGCGAGATCGGCGCCCTGCCCCCGCAGGCCAAGGCCGAGGCCGGCAAGCGCGTCGGCATGGCCCGCGGCGCGGTCAGCAAGGCGCTCGCCGCCCGCCAGAGCGAGCTCGAGGCCGAGCGCGACGCGCGCGTCCTGGTCGAGGAGGCCGTGGACGTCACGCTGCCCCACGACCGGACGCCGGCCGGCGCCCGCCACCCCCTGACCACGCTCTCGGAGCGCATCGAGGACGTCTTCGTGGCCATGGGCTACGAGGTCGCCGAGGGCCCCGAGGCCGAGGCGGAGTGGTTCAACTTCGACGCCCTGAACATCGGCCCCGACCACCCGGCGCGCGGTATGCAGGACACGTTCTTCGTCCAGGGCCCCAAGGGCCGCGAGGCGGAGTCGAACGTAGTCCTGCGCACCCACACGTCCCCCGTGCAGATCCGGTCGATGCTCGACCGTGAGCCGCCGGTCTACGTGATCTGCCCGGGCCGCGTGTACCGCTCCGACGAGCTGGACGCCACGCACACCCCGGTGTTCATGCAGGTCGAGCTGCTCGCCGTCGACGAGGGCCTGACCATGTCGGACCTCAAGGGCACCCTCGACCACATGGTCCAGGCGCTCTTCGGCGAGGGCATGAAGACCCGCCTGCGCCCCAACTTCTTCCCGTTCACCGAGCCGTCCGCCGAGATGGACATGGTTTGCTACGTGTGCCGCGGCGAGTCCGTCGGCAACCCGGACCGGCCGTGCCGTACCTGCTCCTCCGAGGGCTGGATCGAGCTCGGCGGCTGCGGCATGGTCAACCCCAAGGTGCTGCGGGCGGCCGGCGTGGACCCGGAGAAGTACAGCGGATTCGCCTTCGGGTTCGGCATCGAGCGGATGCTGATGTTCCGCCACAACGTCGAAGACATGCGAGACATGGTCGAGGGTGACATCCGGTTCACCCGGCCGTTCGGGATGGAGATCTGATGCGTATCCCGCTTTCCTGGCTGCGGGAGTACGTCGATCTCCCCGCCACCGAGACCGGCCGCGACCTGCAGGCCAAGATCGTCGCCACCGGCCTCGAGGTCGAGACGGTCGAGCAGCTCGGCGCCGGCCTCAAGGGCCCCCTCGTCGTCGGTCAGGTCCTGACCATCGAGGAGCTGGAGGGCTTCAAGAAGCCCATCCGCTTCTGCACCGTCGACGTCGGCCAGGCCAACGGCACCGGCGAACCGCAGGAGATCGTCTGCGGCGCCCGTAACTTCGCCGTCGGCGACAAGGTCGTCGTGGTCCTGCCGGGCGCCGTGCTGCCCGGCGACTTCGCGATCGCCGCGCGCAAGACGTACGGCCGTACGTCGCACGGCATGATCTGCTCCGGCGACGAGCTGGGCATGGGCGACGACGGCTCCGGCGGCATCATCGTGCTGCCGCCCGAGCACGAGGTCGGCACCGACGCGATCGCGCTCCTCGAGCTCGTCGACGAGGTCCTCGACATCGCCGTCACCGCGAACCGCGGCGACTGCCTGTCCATCCGCGGCGTCGCCCGCGAGACCGCCATCGCGTACGGGCTCCCGCTGCGCGACCCGGCGCTGCTCGACGTGCCCGCGCCGAACGCGCACGGCTACCCCGTGCAGATCTCCGAGCCGACCGGCTGCGACCGCTTCACCGCGCGCACCGTCACCGGCCTGAGCCCCGAGGCCCGCTCCCCGATCTGGCTCCAGCGCCGCCTGCAGAAGGCGGGGATGCGCCCGATCTCGCTGGCCGTCGACATCACCAACTACGTGATGCTGGAGCTCGGCCAGCCCCTGCACGCCTACGACCGCTCCCTCGTGCAGGGCACGATCGGCGTGCGCCGGGCCGAGCAGGGCGAGAAGATCACGACGCTCGACGGCGCCAAGCGCGTCCTCGACGCCGAGGACCTCGTCATCACCGACGACCGCGGCCCGATCGGCCTCGCCGGTGTCATGGGCGGCGCCGACACGGAGATCGCCGACCACGACGCCGAGGCGGGCACCTCCGACGTGGTCATCGAGGCCGCGCACTTCGACCCCGTCGCGATCGCCCGCACCGCGCGCCGCCACAAGCTGTCCACCGAGGCGTCCAAGCGCTTCGAGCGCGGCGTCGACCCGATGGCCGCGTCCGCCGCGGCCCAGCGTGTCGTCGACCTCCTCGTGCTGCTCGCGGGCGGCACCGCGGAGGAAGGCGTCACCGAGGTCATCGCGCCCCACGCGCCGCACATCATCACGATCCCGGCCGACCACCCCGACAAGGTCGCGGGCGTCACCTACGGCCGCGAGACCGTGGTGCGCCGCCTCCAGCAGGTCGGCTGCGACGTCTACGGCCAGGACAACCTGAACGTCACCGTGCCGTCGTGGCGTCCCGACCTCGCCGACCCGAACGACCTGGCCGAAGAGGTCATCCGGCTCGAGGGCTACGAGAACCTGCCCTCGACGCTGCCGAGGCCTCCGGCCGGCCGCGGTCTGACCGAGCGCCAGCGTCTGCACCGCCGTGCCGGCCGCGCCCTGGCGGGCGCCGGTTACGTCGAGGCGCTGAACTACCCGTTCATCAGCGACGAGACGCTCGGCAAGCTCGGCATCGAGAAGGACGACCCGCGCCGCACCACGGTCAAGCTGGTCAACCCGCTCTCCGACGAGGAGCCCGCGCTGCGCACGACGCTGCTGCCGGGTCTCCTGGAGGCGCTGCGCCGCAACGACGGGCGTGGCTCGCACGACCTGGCGCTCTTCGAGACCGGCCTGGTTTTCCGGCCGACCGGCGAGGAGCAGCCGGCGGTCCGCCTGCCCGTCGACCGTCGTCCCACCGACGAGGAGATCGCCGGGCTCGACGCCGCGCTGCCGCGTCAGCCGCGCCACGCCGCGGTCGTCCTCACGGGCGCCCGTGAGCAGGCCGGCTGGTGGGGCAACGGCCGTCCGGCCGACTGGGCGGACGCCGTCGAGGCGGCCCGCACCGTCGCCCGTGAGGCCGGTGTCGAGCTGATCGTCCGGAACGACCAGCACGCGCCGTGGCACCCGGGCCGGTGCGCCGCGCTGTCCGTCGTGGTGGACGGCACGGAGACGCTGGTCGGCCACGCCGGTGAGCTGCACCCGCGCGTCATCAAGGCGCTGCACCTGCCCGAGCGCAGCTGCGCGATGGAGGTCGACCTCGACCTTCTGGAGCAGGCCGGTACCGGGGCGATTCAGGCGCCGCGGATCTCCACGTTCCCTGTGGCCACGCAGGATGTCGCGCTTGTCGTTGACTCGTCCGTGCCGGCCGCCGAGGTGGAGAAGGCGCTTTGTGAGGGGGCGGGGGAGCTTCTTGAGTCTCTTCGTCTGTTCGATGTGTTCACGGGTGAGCAGCTGGGTGAGGGGCGTAAGTCTCTTGCGTACGCGCTGCGGTTCCGTGCGGCGGATCGCACGCTGACTGTGGATGAGGCGTCTGCGGCTCGTGACTCGGCCGTTTCGCTGGCCGCTGAGCGGACTGGGGCGGTGCTTCGGGGGGCGTAGGGGTTCGCCGGTTGGCGGTTCCTGTGTTTGTGCGGGGAGCTGTGTGGGCTTTGGCTGCGGGTTTTTTGTGGCTGGGGTTTGCGCAGTTCCCCGCGCCCCTTTTTGGGGGTGGTGGGGGTGTGGGGATGGGTGCGGGCTCGGTGGGGGCTTGTCGCGCAGTTCCCCGCGCCCCTTTCGGGGCCCGATGTCGGCTGCGGGTTTGGTCGTGGCTTGTCGCGCAGTTCCTCGCGCCCCTTTGGGGCGCTTGTGGCGGCGCGCATAAATGCGGGTTTTGCTGGGGTTCCTCACTCGTTTGGGTGAGTACAGTGGGCGATCTGGGGCTGTTCGGGGTGGGGGTGGACAGAATCATTCCGGTCCGCCGGGCCTGACGCGCTGAGCTGGGCCTTAGGGAGGCCGTCGGCATGATTCGTATCCTTCGCGGGACGGCCTGCCGACCCCGTAGCCCTCGGGTGTGCCGCGTGTTGGATCTGGCGCTGCCCACCGCCTGGGGCGCCGTGGCGATCACCTTCAAGCTTGCCTGTCCTCTCGCCCAGCAGACCGGGCTCGGCGCGCGCATCGTCTCCAGCGCCGTCTTCTTCGCCGTCGGCACCGGACTCGTCCTCCATGTGCGGCGCGGGTTCCTGCGCGAGCTGCACCAGCTCCGCAGAATCGCCGGCGCCGCGCAGGACGTACTGCTGCGTCCGCTGCCTCCCCGCATCGACGGGCTCGCCCTCGCCGCCGGACAGCTCTCCGCCGACCGGGGCGCCACCGTCGGCGGTGACCTGTACGAGGTCGTCGCCACCGATCACGGCGTACGCGTCGTCATGGGGGACGTGCGCGGGCACGGGGTCGCCGCCCTCGCGACCGTCGCCGCCGTCCTCGGCAGCTTCCGTGAGGCCGCGCACGACGAGGCCGAACTGGCCTGTGTGATGCGGAGGTTGGAGCGGGCCATGGGCCGGCATCTGCGTGAGCGGTCGCGCGAGGAGCATCCTTCGGCGGGCGGCGGGGACCCCGCCAGTCCGTCGGCGGAGGAGTTCGTCACCGTACTGCTCCTGGAGATCCGGCGGGACGGTGAGGTGGTCGCGCTCAACTGCGGGCATCCGTGGCCGTATCTGCTGCGCGGCAAGGCGGCGGGGCCCGCGGCCGTGGCGCGGGGGTACGCCGAACTCGTCGCAGGGGGTGAACCCCTGCCGCCGCTCGGTCCGTTCCCGCTGCCGGCCGAGCTGCCCGTCGTCCGGTGCGGGCGGCTGCTGCCCGGGGAGGGGCTGCTGCTCCACACCGACGGGATCGAGGACGCGCGGGACGGGCGGGGGCGGTTCTTTCCGCTGGCGGTGGCGCTCGCCGAGGCCGTTCGCGTGCAGCCGGTCGTCCCGAAGGCCGTCATCCGTGCCGTGTTCGCCCAACTCCTGCGCCACACCGGCGGGTTACCCACCGACGACGCCGCGCTGCTCGTGCTCCGGAACGACCGGACGAGGGTGCCTGTGCAATATGGGGAGCCCCGGGTCCACAGCGGCGCCAAGTAGATGGCGCGGCCGGTGGCCCTGACCCCGGGGCTCCCACCCCGGAGGCGCGCCGTCCGCCGGCCACGGAGTTTCGTCGGTCAGGCGGCCGGCCGGACGGCGCGAGGCGGGCCGCCGCACTTACGAGGGGGAGCCGGCGGCCCGGCGGGCCTCTCAACGAGGCAGTTCAGTCAATCGAGATGCATCACGCCACAAAAGAGTGCGCAACACCCGTATTCGGGCACTCGGTTCACACCCCGTGTGAACCCCGCTCCACTACGCTGACGGCACCGAGCCACCGGAGGGCATCCATGCAGCCCAACACCTTGCTCGACGCGATACTCGACGAGGCCGGAATCTCCCACGCGGGCCTCGCCGCGCACGTGAACCAGGAGGGCCGTACCCGCGGGCTCGCCCTGCGCTACGAACACACCGCCGTGGCCCGCTGGTTGAAGGGCCAGCGGCCGCGCGGCCAGGTGCCCGACCTGATCTGCGAGGTTCTCGCCGCCCGCCTGCACCGGCCCGTCACCCTCGACGACATCGGCCTCGGCGTACCCGGCGAACCGGCCGGCCAGCACGCCCAGACCCTCTCCGGATTCGTCGAGCGCGCCACCGCCCTGTGGCGTTCGGACGAGCAGCAGCGGCCCCACATACTCGGCGCCCCCGCCGTCACCGGCACCCCGGCCGTGATGCCCGTATGGGAGTGGGAGAACCCGCCTGAGGACACCGACGTGTCACGCGGCGGCCGGCACCGGGTCAGCCCCGCCGACCTGGAGATGATGCGCTCGGCCCGCACGCACTACGAGCAGATGTACCGCAAGGCCGGCGGCATCGCGACGCGCACCCGCATCGTCGGCTTCCTCAACGCGGAGGCCGCGCCCCTGCTGCGCGGCAGCTACACCGACGCGACGGGCCGCCAACTGCACCGCGCCACGGGCGGGTTGGTCGCCATCGCCGGGATCTGCGCCTACGACTCCGACGCGCACGGCCTCGCCCAGCGCTACTTCCACCAGGCCCTGCGCCTGGCCAAGGCGAGCGGGGACCGGGGGCTCGGCGCGTACGTCATCGCCCTGCTCGTCAACCAGTCGCTCCACATGCGCGAGTACCGCCAGTCGGTGGCCTTCGCGGAGGCCGCGCTGCGGGCCGCCGGCCGCCACATCACCCCCGCCCTCGCCTCGGATCTGTATGCGATGCAGGCGAAGGCGTACGCACATCTCGGCGACGGCAGCAGCGCGCTGTCCTGCATCCGGCGTGCCGAGTCGGCCGCCGAGCGCATCCGGCCGGGACATGAACCGGACGAGACGGGCTACGTGCAGCCCGGACTCGTCAACGTGCAGGTGGCGGAAGCCCTGTTGAGCCTCGGTGACCTCACCTCGGCGCGGGAGCACGCGGCCGCCGCCGTGCACAACCCCGCGCACGACCGGGGCCGCGTACACCGCCTGGCCATGCTCAGCCAGATCGAGCTGCGGCAGGGCAACGCCGAGAAGGCGATCGCCATCGCCGTCGAAATGGCCGAACAGGCCCGGGGGATGGAGTCCCAGCGGCTGCGCGAAAGGCTCCGGGCCGTGCGCGAGCACCTGGTGCTCAGCGGCTGCGCGGGCACGGCCGAGGCCGCCGAAATCATCGACGGGGCGCTGCGCGTACCGCTCTGAGCCCGCCGTGCGCCGTTCCCGCCCGTTCCGCCGCTGCTGCGATATTGCCATCTGACTCGGCGGAAGGTGGCAGAACCGTGCAGTGGACGAAACAGAACGAACAAACTGTGTATGAAAACCGTTGGTTCAGGGTCAATCTGGCGGATGTCGAACTGCCGGACGGCCGGCATCTCGACCACTTCGTCATCCGGCTGCGGCCCGTCGCCGTGGCCACCGTGGTCAACAAGGCGAACGAGGTGCTGCTCCTGTGGCGGCACCGCTTCATCACCGACAGCTGGGGCTGGGAGCTCCCGGCCGGCGTGGTCGAGGACGGCGAGGACGTGGCCGCGGCCGCCGCGAGAGAACTGGAGGAGGAGACCGGCTGGCGGCCGGGGCCCTTACGTCACCTGATGAGCGTGGAACCGTCCAACGGCCTGGAGGACGCCCGGCACCACGTCTACTGGGCGGAGCAGGCCGCGTACGTCGGCCCGCCCGAGGACGACTTCGAGTCGGACCGCCGCGCGTGGGTGCCGCTCGAACTCGTCCCCGGGATGGTCGCCCGCGGCGAGGTCCCGGCCGCCAACATGGCCGCCGCGCTGCTGATGCTGCACCATCTCAGGCTCGGGGTGGTCCCGCCGTCGGGCTTCGCGGGCGGTGCTCAGCCGTCAGGCTTCGCGGGAGGTGCCTAGCCGTCAAGGTTTCGCGGGCCGTGCTCAGCGGCCGACCGCCTGCCAGACGGCGAGGGCGAGCGCGCCGACCGCGGTGAGCGCGGCGACGGCCTGCAACGGCCAGCGGGTGTGTTCGAGTGCGGCGACCCGGGTGTTCAGGTCGTCCTGTTCCTTCACGCTCTGTTCGTCGCGCTGGGTGAGCAGCGCCAGCCTGCCGTCGACGCGGGCGAGACCCACGTCGAGGCTGCGGCGTAACTCCGCGAGATCTTCCGGGACCACGGGACGCTCGGGGTCGGCGGTCACGGTCCGGCTCCTTTCCGTAGCGGTGGACGCTGTGTCCTGCGCGGAAAGTCAACTCGCCTGGTGGGTACGGCGGGAGAGTGTGCGACGGGCATATGCGGGCCCGGCGCGCACACCCTGTGCGAACGGTTCGGGCCCGGCACTCCGAAGAGCGCCGGGCCCGGACCCACGGTCACGCGGAGTCAACCGCGCACGGTCACGCGTACTGGTAGAAACCCGAACCGGTCTTACGGCCCAGGCGGCCCGCGTCGACCATGCGCTGGAGCAGCGGGGGAGCGGCGTACAGGGGCTCCTTGTACTCGGCGTACATGGAGTCCGCGATCGACACGATCGTGTCGAGGCCGATCAGGTCGGAGAGCTTGAGCGGGCCCATGGGGTGGGCGCAGCCGAGCTCCATGCCGTTGTCGATGTCCTCACGGCTCGCGATGCCGGACTCGAACATCCGGATCGAGGAGAGGAGGTACGGCACGAGCAGCGCGTTCACCACGAAGCCCGAGCGGTCCTGGGCGCGGATCGCGTGCTTGCCGAGGACCTTCTCGACGAGGGCCTGAGCACGGCTGATGGTGCCCTCGGAGGTGGTGAGCGCGGGGATCAGCTCGACGAGCTTCTGCACCGGCGCCGGGTTGAAGAAGTGGATGCCGATGACGTGGTCGGGGCGCGAGGTCGCCACGGCCAGCTTCACGAGCGGGATCGACGAGGTGTTGGAGGCAAGGATGGCGTCCTGACGGGTGACGACCTGGTCCAGGACCTGGAAGATCTCCGTCTTGACCTGCTCGTTCTCGACGACGGCCTCGATGGTGAGATCCCGGTCGGCGAACTCACCGAGGTCGGTGGTGAAGCTCAGGCGGTCCAGCGTCTCGGCCAGCTCGGCTTCGCTGATCTTGCCGCGCTCGGCCGCCTTGGAGAGGGAGTTGAGGAGCCGGGTACGGCCGATCTCCAGGGCCTCGCCGGTGGTCTCCGCCACCTTCACGTCCAGACCGGAACGGGCGCAGACCTCTGCGATCCCGGCGCCCATCTGGCCGCAGCCCACCACTCCGACGCGCTGGATGTCCCCCATAGGGTCGGTCACCTCGTGCCTTTCGCTGTTCTCCGGCCGGCAGGACCCCCGGGTTCCGGCGCCTGCCTCGGCCCTGCACGTTACTCGGCGCCTCCCGGATGCGGCGGGCCGGGTCGGGCATCCTGTCCCCAGTGCGGCCCGGGACCAGCCGGGCCCGTGGGCCAGGGGGTCGGCGCATGAGGCATTTGTCACGCAGGGGTTTCACGGCGGCGGCGGCCGCCGTACTGACCGGACTCGCGGCCGGGGACGCGGCCGCCGCTCCGTCCGACGGCACCCCGGTGACCCACGAGATGCGGGGCATGTGGATCGCGACCGTGGCCAACCGGGACTGGCCCTCGAAGCCGGGCCTGAGCGCGGCCGAGCAGCGCGCGGAACTCGTCGCCCACCTCGACACCGCGGTGAGCCGCCGCCTGAACACCGTGATCCTCCAGGTGCGGCCCACGGCCGACGCCCTGTGGCCGTCCTCGTACGAGCCGTGGTCGGCGGTCCTCACCGGGGTGCAGGGCCAGGACCCGGGCTGGGACCCGCTCGGCACGGCCGTCGAGGAGGCGCACCGGCGCGGGCTGGAACTGCACGCCTGGTTCAACCCCTACCGCGTCGCCAACCACACGGACCTCACCCGCCTCGCGCCCACGCACCCGGCCCGCCGTAACCCCGGCTGGGCCGTCCCCTACGGCGGGAAGCTCTACTACAACCCGGGCCTGCCCGAGGTACGCGACTTCGTGCAGGACGCGATGCTCGACGCCGTCCGGAAGTACGCCGTCGACGCCGTGCACTGGGACGACTACTTCTACCCGTACCCGGTCGCCGGCCAGTCCTTCGACGACGACGCCGCGTACGAGGAGTACGGCGGGGACTTCGCGGACCGGGCCGCCTGGCGGCGCGACAACACCGACCGGCTCGTCCGGGGGATGGCCACTCGGGTGAAAGCGCTCCGGCCGATGGCCCAGTTCGGGATCAGCCCCTTCGGCGTGTGGCGCAACGCAGCGACGGACCCCCTCGGCTCGGACACCCGCGCGGGCGTGCAGACCTACGACGACCTGCACGCCGACACCCGGATGTGGGTGCGCAAGCGCTGGGTCGACTACATCTGCCCGCAGCTCTACTGGAACCTCGGCTTCCCCGCCGCGGACTACGCGAAGCTCGTCCCCTGGTGGTCGGACGTCGTACGGGGGACGGGGGTGCGCCTCTACGCGGGTGAGGCGCTGTACAAGGCGGGCGATCCGGCACAGCCCGCGGCCTGGCAGGATCCGGCCGAGCTGTCCCGCCACCTCACCTTCACCGAGCGGTTCCCGCAGGTGCGGGGCCATGTGTTCTTCTCGGGGACGGAGGTGGGGGCCGACCGGATCGGTGCCATGGCCCGGGTGGTCGGCGACCACTACTGAGCCGGGCTAGGGCGCCGGGTCCTCGTGGCGTGCGGCTTCCTCGTGCTGCACGACGGAGTCGGGACCTGGTGAGACGACCGCCTCGTGGCCGTCCTGGAAGCGGACCCGGAACGGCGGTTCGCCGTCGTGGCCCATGATTTCGACGATCTCGGCGACCCGGTCGTGCTCGCCCACGGTCCTGCCGTGCACCCGCAGCCGGTCGCCCTTGGTGGCACGCATCGTGAGTGACCTCCTCGTCCCTCGTCGACCCGTATCTCAAGAGTAGGGCCGGGTCCCGGGGTTGGGGACCCTGGGCGGCGGGCGCCCTGGTCAGCGAGGGCCTGACGGCCGGTGCGGGGCGTTGGTCAGCCGCGGGCTCGCTGTGTGACGGCGATGCATACGAGTACGGCCGCCGCCGTCAGGGGCGCGGCGGGGGAGAGGTGCTCGCCGAGCAGGAACACAGACCAGACCAGGGTGAGCAGCGGCTGCGCGAGCTGGAGCTGGCTCGCCTTCGGGATGCCGATCATGGCCATGCCGCGGTACCAGACGACCAGGCCGAGGAACTGCGAGCCCACGGCCACCCAGAGCAGTCCCGCCACGGCGTGCCCGGTCAGGTGCACGGGCTCGTGGCTCAGCGCGACGAGCGCCCCGGGCACGGCGAGCGGCAGGCACAGCACGAGCGCCCAGCCGATGACCTGCCAGCCCGGCATGACGCGGGCCAGCCGGCCGCCCTCCGTGTACCCGGCGGCGCAGATGAGAAGCGCGCCGAAGAGGTACAGGTCGGCGGTGGTGAGGGTGCCGCCGCTCTGCTGCACGGTGAACGCGATCACGGCGGCGGCGCCGGCGCAGGCCGCGATCCAGAAGCTCCGCGAGGGCCGCGCGCCGGTGCGCAGCGCCGAGAACAGGGCGGTCGTCAGCGGCAGCAGCCCGACGACGACGGCGGAGTGCGCGGTGGTGGCCGTCTCCAGGGCGAGCGTGGTGAGGAGGGGGAACCCGAGGACGACGCCCGCGCCGACCACCGCGAGCCCGCCCCAATGCCGCCGCTCGGGGACGGGGACGCGCAGCGCGAGCAGGCAGGACCCGGCGATCAGCGCGGCGAGCACGCTGCGCACGGTGACAAGACTCCACGGCCCGAACCCTTCGAGCCCCCAGGCGGTGGCGGGGAACGTGAGCGAGAAGGCGGTGACGCCCAGGGCAGCCAGGAGGGTGCCGGTGCGGGGGGATCGGGGGGTGGGGTGGTGTTGGGGGGTGGCGGAGGTGGGACGGCTGGGGCCGGGGTGCTGTGGGGTGATCGGGGTGGGGGTCGTGCCCGGACGTTGTGGGCCAGGGGTGGGACGGCTGGCGCCGGGGCGCTGGGAGGGGCCCGGGGTGAGGCTCGCGCCGGGACGTTGCGGGCCGCCCGGAGTGACGCTCGCATCGGGAGCGGTACCGGCGGTCGCGCTCGTGGTGGCGGGTGCGGTCGGCGCCTCGCTTGCGGAGGTGCCGGCCGGGGTGCTGCCGCCCGTCGGCATTCCGCCGCCGGGCATCGTCTCGGTCGCGGCGGTGCCGGCCAGCGTGCTCCCGCCCGCCGGCGTCCCGCCGCCCGGCGCCGTCTCGCCCGCGGAGGTGCTCCCGCCCGTCGCCGTCCCTCCGCCAACTGCTATCCCCATAGGCGCAGTAGCGCTATTCTCAGCTCTCATGAACGAGCGTAGCAGCGTAGGTGAGCTGGCGGCCAGGTTGCGGGGCGAGCTGGACCGCTACTCTCCCGGTGGAAAGCTGCCGTCGAGCCGGGCTCTCGTCGACCGGTTCCGGGTGAGCCCGGTGACCGTCTCCCGCGCGCTCGCGCAGCTCGCCGCCGAGGGGCTCGTCGTGACGCGCCCCGGGGCCGGTGCCTTCCGGGCCGAGCCCCGCGCGGCGGCGCAGCCGGTCGGTGACACGTCCTGGCAGGCGCTCGCCCTGAGCGCCGACTCCGCGACCGAAGTCGTACCGCGGGCCGTCGACGCCTCCGGAGTCCTCGCCACGCTCTCCGCCCCGCCACCCGGCGTCGTCGAGTTCAACGGCGGCTACCTGCACCCCACCCTCCAGCCGGAACGCGCCCTGTCCGCCGCGCTCGCCCGCGCGGGCCGCCGCCCCGGCGCGTGGGGACGGCCCCCGGTCGACGGGATCCCCGAACTCCGTGAGTGGTTCGCGCGCGGCATCGGTGGCGCGATCACCGCCGCCGAGGTGCTCGTCGCGTCCGGCGGCCAGTCCGCGCTGGCCACGGCGCTGCGCGCGCTCGCGCCGCCCGGCGCGCCCGTCCTGGTCGAGTCACCCACGTACCCCGGAATGCTGGCGATCGCGCGGGCGGCGGGGCTGCGGCCCGTGCCCGTGCCGGTGGACACGGACGGGGTGCGGCCGGAGCTGCTGGCCGAGGCGTTCCGGGCGACCGGCGCGCGGGTGTTCGTGTGCCAGCCTCTGTTCCAGAACCCGACCGGCGCCGTGCTGGCCGCCGAGCGGCGCCCCGAGGTGCTGCGGATCGCGCGCGAGGCCGGGGCGTTCGTCGTCGAGGACGACTTCGTGCGCCGCCTCGTCCACGAGGACGCGGGACCGCTGCCGAGACCGCTCGCGACCGACGACCACGACGGTGTGGTCGTCCACGTGTGCTCCCTGACGAAGGCGACCTCGCCCAGCTTCCGTATCGGCTGCCTCGCCGCGCGCGGCCCGGTCCTGGAACGGCTGCGCGCGATCCAGGTCGTCGACCACTTCTTCGTACCGCGCCCGCTCCAGGAGGCCGCGCTCGAACTCGTCGGCTCGCCGGCCTGGCCACGTCATCTGCGGACCGTGGCGGCCGAGTTGAAGGTGCGCCGCGACACGATGGCGGCGGCCCTGCGTACGACGCTGCCCGAACTCTCCGTGGCGCACGTGCCGTTGGGCGGTTATCTGCTGTGGGCGCGGCTGCCCGACGGTACCGACGAGACGGCGTTCGCCGCGGGCGCGCTGCGGGCAGGCGTCGCCGTCGCGCCCGGCCGCCCCTACTTCGCCGCCGAACCCCCGGCACCACACATCCGCCTGAGCTTCGCGGCGGTCGCCGGCACGACGGAGATCACCGAGGGCGTACGCCGCCTGCGCACCGCCTGCGACGAGGTACTGCAATAGATCCGGGGCGAGAAATCGGCTCGACGCGCCCCCACCCCACCTGAAAATCTCCCCGCCATGACGACAGACCCACCGAACCCCCTCGCCATGCTCCCCGACGGTTACGAGATCTCGTACGACACCGCGCGCGTCGACGCCGCCCGCGTGCACCGCTGGCTCTCCACGGACGCGTACTGGGCGTTGGGAAGGGCCCGCGAGCACCAGGACCGCGCGATCGCCGGGTCGCTGAACTTCGGGGTGTACGACAGCGCTTCCGGCGAGCAGGTCGCGTACGCCCGAGTGGTGACTGATCACGCCACCTTCGCCTGGCTCTGCGACGTCTACGTGGACCCGGCCGCGCGCGGCAAGAGCCTGGGCACCGCCCTCGTCGCCGCCCTCCGCGCGCACCTGGAGTCGTACGGGGTCCACCGCATCCTGCTCGCCACGCACGACGCGCACGGCGTGTACGAGAAGGCCGGATTCGCGCCGCTCGCCGAGCCGGAGAAGTGGATGGCCCTCGTCCTGAAGCGAGCGGGCGACCAGGGCTGAAGTGAGCGCGCCACCGGGGCCCATACGTCACGCATACGCCCCGATGGCCCTTGACCCTTACGGCGGCACACCCCACGATCGCCGGATGGCTGTTCGAGTGACGCTTCTCGCCGCCGCGCGCAGTGCCTCGCTGCTCGCCGAGCGCTTCGACGACGACCGGCCCCTCGACCACACCGGGTGGCACGAGGTGCAGATGGCCTCACCCGGACTCGTGCCGCTCGCCGCGGCGGAGCTGCGGTACTGCGCGCCCACCGCGCGCAGCCGTGGCACCGCCGAGGCGCTGGGCCTCGCGCCGCTGGCCCAGGTCGCCCTCCGGGACTGCGACATGGGCCGCTGGCGTGGCCGCACCCTCGCCGAGGTGACGGCCGTCGAGCCGGGCGCCGTCGACGTATGGCTGCGCGACCCGCGGTCGGCGCCGCACGGCGGGGAGTCGCTGCTCACGTTCATCTCCCGGGTCGGGGGCTGGCTCGACACCCGCCCCCGCGCGCTCGGCCTCGACCGGCCGGGACCCGCCCAGGCCTCGGACCGCGACGCGAGAGTCGTCGCCGTCGCCGAGCCGGCCGTGGTGAAGGCGGCCCTCGTCTACGCCCTCAAGGCGCCCCCGGCGACGTACTGGAACATCGACGTCCGTCCGCTGTCGACCGCCGTCCTCGTGGGTAACGCGGGTCGCTGGAGCGTGCGCCTGGATGCAACGGTCTGAGGGGGTACCCGTAAGGCCTCGGGACACGTCGTGAAAAGCGATCACCGCGTTGCATAAACGTGCAGGCCGACGTATAGTCATGCCATCCAAGAGGAGGGTTCCATGGCGGTACGCGTAGCAGTGGCAGGAGCAAGCGGGTACGCGGGCGGAGAGCTGCTGCGTCTGCTGCTCGCACATCCCAATGTGGAGATCGGCGCCCTGACCGGCAACTCGAACGTGGGGCAGCGCCTCGGCGGTCTCCAGCCGCACCTCGTGCCGCTGGCCGACCGGATCCTGGAGCCGACGACCGCCGAGGTGCTCTCCGGGCACCACGTCGTCTTCCTCGCGCTGCCGCACGGGCAGTCCGCCGCCGTCGCCGAGCAGCTCGGCCCGGACACGCTCGTCGTGGACATGGGCGCCGACTTCCGGCTGAAGGACCCGGACGACTGGGAGAAGTTCTACGGCAGCGGCCACGCCGGCACCTGGCCCTACGGGCTCCCCGAGCTGCCCGGCGCCCGCGCCGCGCTCGAGGGCACCAAGCGGATCGCGGTCCCCGGCTGCTACCCGACCGCCGTCTCGCTCGCGCTGTTCCCCGCCTACCAGGCCGGGCTCGCCGAGCCGGAGGCCGTGGTCGTCGCCGCCTCCGGCACGTCCGGCGCGGGCAAGGCGCCCAAGGCGCACCTGCTCGGCTCCGAGGTCATGGGTTCCATGTCCCCGTACGGCGTGGGCGGCGGGCACCGGCACACCCCCGAGATGATCCAGAACCTGGGCGCGGTCGCCGGAGTGCCGGTCACCGTGTCGTTCACGCCGACGCTGGCACCGATGCCGCGCGGCATCCTCGCCACGTGCAGCGCCAAGGCGAAGCCGGGCGTCAGCGCCGAAAGCATCCGCGCCGTCTACGAGAAGGCCTTCGCCGACGAGCCGTTCGTGCACCTGCTCCCGGCCGGGCAGTGGCCCGCGACCGCTTCGGTGTACGGCTCGAACGCCGCGCAGGTGCAGGTCGCGTTCGACTCGGCGGCCCACCGGATCATCGTGATCAGCGCCATCGACAACCTCACCAAGGGCACCGCGGGCGGCGCCCTCCAGAGCATGAACATCGCCCTTGGTCTGGAAGAGACCACGGGCCTTTCGACGATCGGAGTCGCTCCGTGAGCGACGCACGCGCGGCCGCCGGGCCGCAGATGGATACGAAAGCCGCGCCGCTGCGCCGCGCGGGCGGAGAAGCGAACAAGGAGACCCAGTGAGTGTGACGGCAGCCAAGGGATTCACGGCCGCGGGCATCGCCGCCGGGATCAAGGAGAACGGCAACCCGGACCTGGCCCTCGTGGTCAACCACGGGCCGCGCCTGGCCGCCGCGGGCGTCTTCACCTCCAACCGCGTCAAGGCCGCTCCGGTCCTGTGGTCCGAGCAGGTCCTCAAGGGCGGGCTCGTCTCCGCCGTCGTCCTCAACTCCGGTGGCGCCAACGCCTGTACGGGACCGAAGGGCTTCCAGGACACGCACGCCACCGCCGAGAAGGTGGCCGAGACCCTGGGCCTGAACGCCGGCGAGGTCGCCGTCGCGTCGACCGGTCTCATCGGCGTGCTCCTGCCCATGGACAAGCTGCTGCCGGGCGTCGAGCAGGCCGCGGGCGAGCTGTCGGCGGACGGCGGCGAGAAGGCCGCGATCGCCATCAAGACCACCGACTCGGTGCACAAGACCGCCGTGTTCCAGGGCGACGGCTGGACCGTCGGCGGCATGGCCAAGGGCGCGGGAATGCTCGCCCCCGGCCTCGCCACCATGCTCGTCGTCCTGACCACGGACGCCGACCTCGACAGCGAAATCCTCGACAAGGCGCTGCGCGACGCCACCCGCGTCACCTTCGACCGGGTCGACTCCGACGGCTGCATGTCGACGAACGACACCGTCCTCCTCCTGGCCTCCGGCGCCGCCGAAGTCACCCCGGACCACGCCGAGTTCGCCGCCGCCGTCCGCACGGTCTGCGACGACCTCGGACGCCAGCTCATCGGTGACGCCGAGGGTGCCAGCAAGGACATCAAGATCGACGTCGTGAACGCCGCGAGCGAGGCCGACGCCGTCGAGGTGGGCCGTTCCATCGCCCGTAACAACCTCCTCAAGTGCGCGCTGCACGGCGAGGACCCCAACTGGGGCCGGGTGCTCTCGGCGATCGGCACGACGTCCGCCGTGTTCGAGGCCGACCACCTGAACGTCGCCATCAACGGCGTCTGGGTCTGCAAGAACGGCGGCGTCGGCGAGGACCGCGAGCTCGTCGACATGAGCGCCCGGGAGGTCGTCATCACCGCCGACCTCGCGGCCGGCTCCGAGACCGCGACGATCTGGACCAACGACCTGACCGCCGAGTACGTCCACGAGAACAGCGCGTACAGCTCATGAGCAACACCACGCGGAAGCACACCGCGCTGCCCAAGGCACAGATCCTCATCGAGGCCCTGCCCTGGCTCACCCGGCACCAGGGCAAGACCGTCGTCATCAAGTTCGGCGGCAACGCCATGATCGACGAGGACCTGAAGGCCGCCTTCGCCCAGGACGTCGTCTTCCTGCACCACGCGGGCCTCAAGCCCGTCGTCGTGCACGGCGGCGGCCCGCAGATCAGCAAGGCGCTCGACCGGCACGGCATCGTCAGCGAGTTCAAGGCGGGCCTGCGGGTCACCACCGAGGACGCGATGGACGTCGTACGCATGGTGCTCGCCGGACAGGTCCAGCGCGAACTCGTCGGCCTGCTCAACCAGTACGGCCCGCTGGCCGTCGGCCTCACCGGCGAGGACGCGCACACCATCACCGCGACCAAGCACCAGCCGCGCATCGAGGGCGAGCTGGTCGACATCGGCCGCGTCGGTGAGATCACCCAGATCGACACGGGCGCCATCGAGGCGCTCCTCGCCGACGGCCGCATCCCGGTCGTCTCGTCGATCGCCCGTTCCCAGGACGACGGACATGTCTACAACGTCAATGCTGATACGGCGGCTGCGGCTCTTGCTGCGGCGCTCGATGCCGAGACCCTGATGGTCCTGACCGACGTCGAGGGCCTGTACGAGGACTGGCCGAACTCCGACGAGGTCATCAGCCGGCTCACCGCCAGCCAGCTGGAGAAGCTCCTCCCGGAGCTGGCCAGCGGCATGGTGCCGAAGATGGAGGGCTGCCTGCACGCCGTGCGCAACGGCGTGACCACGGCCCGCGTCATCGACGGCCGGGTCCAGCACTCGATCCTGCTGGAGATCTTCACCGACGAGGGCATCGGCACGATGGTCGTGCCGGACGCGCCCGACGCCATCGACGTACAGGGGGAGTCGTGAGCAACCAGGAGCTGACCGCGCGCTGGCAGGGCGCGCTCATGGACAACTACGGCACGCCCAAGCTGCCGCTCGTCCGCGGCGCGGGCGCCAAGGTGTGGGACGCCGACGGCAAGGAGTACCTCGACTTCGTCGGCGGTATCGCGGTCAACGCCCTCGGCCACGCGCACCCCTCGGTCGTCGAGGCCGTCTCCGGGCAGATCGCGTCGCTCGGCCATGTCTCCAACCTCTTCGTCGCCGAGCCGCCCGTCGCGCTCGCCGAGCGGCTGCTCCAGCTCTTCGGGCGCCCCGGCCGCGTCTTCTTCTGCAACTCGGGGGCCGAGGCCAACGAGGGCGCCTTCAAGATCGGCCGCCTGACCGGCCGGACGCACATGGTCGCCACGAACGGCGGCTTCCACGGCCGGACCATGGGCGCCCTCTCCCTCACCGGACAGCCCGGCAAGCAGGAGCCGTTCCGGCCCCTGCCCGGCGACGTCACGCATGTCCCGTACGGGGACGTCGAGGCGCTGCGGGCGGCGGTCACCGAGGAGACCGCGTTCGTCATCATCGAGCCGATCCAGGGCGAGTTCGGCGTCGTCGAGCCGCCCGCCGGCTACCTCCGGGCGGCCCGGGAGATCACCCGCGCCACCGGCACGCTCCTCGTCCTCGACGAGGTGCAGACCGGTGTCGGCCGCACCGGCCACTGGTTCGCGTACCAGGCGGAAGAGGGCATCGACCCCGACATCGTCACGCTCGCCAAGGGCCTCGGCGGCGGGCTGCCCCTCGGCGCGACCGTCGCGTTCGGCGCGGCGGCCGAGCTGCTGAAGCCCGGCCACCACGGCACGACGTTCGGCGGCAACCCCGTCGTCTGCGCGGCCGGACTCGCCGTCCTCGACACCATCGCGGGCGAAGGCCTCCTGGAGAACGTGAAGCGCGCCGAGGCACGGCTGCGGGACGGGATCACGTCTCTCCAGCACCCGCTCGTCAGCCATGTCAGGGGCGCCGGACTGCTGCTGGGTATCGTGCTCACCGAGCCGCTCGCGCCCCAGGTGCAGCAGGCGGCTCAGGACGCCGGCCTCCTGGTGAACGCGCCCGCCCCCGATGTCGTACGGCTCATGCCGCCGCTCAACCTCCACGACGACGAGGTGGACACCTTCCTCCAGGCGCTCCCCGGCATCCTGGACAAGGCCCACGAAGGGGCCGACGGGGAAGGACGATCCTGAGGAATGGGACGACGACGATGAGTCAGGCGCAGGACAACGAGCACGCCGGCGGGCCCGCCGTGCCGCAGACCCGCACTGCCCGCCACCGCCGGATCGTGGACATCCTCAACCGGCAACCGGTGCGCTCGCAGAGCCAGTTGGCGAAGCTGCTCGCCGACGACGGGCTCACGGTCACGCAGGCGACCCTCTCCCGTGACCTCGACGAGCTGGGCGCGGTGAAGATCCGCAACACCGGTGGCGAGCTGATCTACGCGGTGCCCAGCGAGGGTGGTTTCCGCACTCCGCAGGCGCCCCTCGGGGTCTCCGCCAAGGAGGAGCGGATGCGGCGGCTCGCGGGCGAGCTGCTGATCTCCGCGGAGGCCTCGGCGAACCTCGTGGTCCTGCGCACCCCGCCCGGCGCCGCCCAGTTCCTCGCCTCGGCGATCGACCAGGCGGAACTCCAGGTCATCCTCGGCACGATCGCGGGCGACGACACCCTGATGCTGATCAGCCGCGACCCGGCGGGCGGGCAGGCACTGGCCGACCATCTGTTGCGGCTGGCGCAGAACGAGCACTGAGCGCGGCTCTTCTTGGGGGAGCGGCTCACGGGCTTACGTCTTCATGCGCTCGCCCTTTTGAGTGATCGCGCCCCGAACTTCCTTGCATCATAAGGAAGTTCGGGGCGCGTTCGCGTTCTCAGGCCTGTTCGGCGCGGCGCGCCCGGTGAGACATCCAGGCCGCGACCAGCGCGCCCGACACGTTGTGCCATACGGAGAACACGGCGGCAGGGAGCGCCGCGAGCGGGCTGAAGTGGGCCGTGGCCAGCGACGCGGCGAGCCCCGAGTTCTGCATACCGACCTCGAAGGCCATCGCGCGCGACGACGGCGCCCCGAGGCGGGCCAGCTTCCCGGCGCCGTAACCGAGCGCGAGGCCCAGGCCGTTGTGGAGCACGACGGCGAGCAGGACGAGCCCGGCCGCCGACTTGATCGCGCCCGCGCTGCCCGCGACGACCACGGCGACGATGACGGCGATGGTCAGCGCCGACAGCCAGGGCAGCGCCCCGAGCACGCGGTCGACGAACCGGCCCAGGGCGAGGCGGACGAGCAGGCCCGCGACGACCGGCAGCAGCACCGTCTTGAGGATGTCCGTGACCATCGACGCGGCGTCCACTGGCAGGAACTCGCCCGCGAGCAGCAGCGTCAGCGGAGGCGTGACGAGGGGGGCGAGCACCGTCGAGACGGTGGCGACGGAGACGGACAGGGCGACGTCGCCACGGGCCAGATACGTGACGACGTTGGAGGCCGTGCCGCTGGGCGCGCAGCCGACGAGGATCACGCCCGCCGCCAACTGGGGAGGCAGATCAAGGGCGTTGGCGATGAGCCAGCCGAGTCCCGGCATGATCACGTAGTGCGCGACAAGGCCGAGACCGACCGCCCAGGGCCGCTTGGCGACGCCCTTGAAATCGGCCGGGGTCATCGTGAGCCCCATACAGAACATCACGACACCCAGCAGGTACGGCACGCTCGTCTTCCACCCGGTGAAAGCGTCGGGGAGGGCGAGCCCGATGCCGCCCGCCGCGAGCACGAGTACGGGGAAGACGGTGACGGCGAGGCGCGCGGCGCGGTCGCCGGTGTCGGTGGGCTGCGGGGTCAACTGTTGGGTCTCCACCGGGAGATGCAACGCCCCGAGCCGGGGTGGCCGCAACCGTGTCTCGTTATGTGGTCCTTACATCTTTATGGGGCGGTCGGAGTGGCTTTTCGGGGAGCGTCGCAATGGTTCTCGGGGGAGTCGCAATGGCTTTACGTAGCCACCGTCTTTACGGAGTCACCGACCACGTCTCCCCGTCCGGCGTCATCGCGAACGCCGTGACGCCGGGCTGCGCCTCCAGCCACGCCCGCGCCTGTGGCCCCATCGCGTACGCGGCGGTCGCCCACGTGTCCGCGTCGGTCAGCCCCTCGCACACGACGGTCAGCGAGGCGAGACCGTCGGCGGGCGCCCGCCCGGTGTGCGGGTCGACGATGTGGCAGCCGCGCTCGGCCGGCCCCGACGTGGCGACCGCGAGCGTGCCCTGCTGGGACTCGACGACCGCCGCCACCTGACCGGGGTGCAGCGGATCCGCGATGCCCACGCGCCAGGGGCCGCCGTGCAGCTGGACGTCACCGCCGCCGTTCACGCAGACGCCCGTCGCGCCCGCGGCGAGCAGCCCCTCGGCCGCCCGCTCCACCGCCCACCCCTTGACCAGGCCGCTCGGGTCGAAACCGCCGGCGTACCCGGTCGTGAACCAGCCGTCCGTCTGCTCGCGGGCCCGTTCGCACAGCCGCAGCACCTCGCGGACCTCCGGCGCGCTGTCCTCGGGCGCGAGCTCGCCCCGGGCGATCCGGCTGACCTCGCTGCCCTCGCGGTACGTCGAGAAGACGGCGTCCACGTGACGCAGCCAGGCCTCCGCCTCGTCCAGCGCCTGTGGGGTCACGTCCTCGCCCCGCGCGGTCACCGAGAAGACCGTGCCCATGGTGTGCACCACCCGGTGCAGCTCCGCCTCGTCACGCACGGGCCTGGTCCAATGCGCTCTGCAGCGAGGTGATGTAGCCCTCGCTGGTGTAGGTGGCACCGGAGACGGCGTTGATGTGCGCGCTCTGGGCGCTCAGGGTCTCCTGTACGAGGACCGGCACCGAGGACGAGGCGATGTCCTGGCTGCGGCGGTCGCCCGAGGGGGTCCGGACGGCACTGGCCGCGGTGATCTTCGTGCCGGCGACGGTGATCCGGACCTGGACGGGGCCGTAGCGCGTCTGGACGATCTCGCCGTCGAGGGTGCGCTTGACGGCGGCCTTGGCGACGCCTTTATGAGACGCCGAGCCGGACCCGGAGCCCGATCCGGTCCCGCCCGACGCCGCCGGGGCCTGTGCGGCGGCCGGGGCGGGCGGGGCGGCGACGGCCTGCTGGGAGTGCGGCTTGAGCGCGAGCGCCAGCGTCGTCACGGTGACGGTCGCGACGCAGGTCAGGACGGTGCGGCGGATCGGATGGGCTCTCATGGCGCGGCTCACAGCTCGAAGGACTCGTGGTGGACACGGGAGGCGGGCACCCCGGCCTCGCGCAGGGCGTCGTACGCGGCGAGTGCGAGACCGGGTGGCCCGCACAGGTACACGTCGTGGGACGCGATGTCCGGCAGCATCCGGCGCAGGCCGTCCGCCGTGATGTCCGTGCGGGAGCCGTCGGCGTCGTTCAGCGCGTACACGAGACGGGCGCCGCGGCCGGCGGCGATCGACTCCAGTTCGCCGCGCAGCGCCAGCTCCTCGGCGGTACGGGCCCGGTAGAGCAGCGTCAGGTCGCCGGGCGCCGCCGGCAGCGTCTCGAACAGGGTGCGCAGCGGCGTGATGCCGGTGCCGCCCGCGATCAGCAGCACCCGGCGCGAGCGCCGCCGCCCCGCCGTCAGCGCCCCGTACGGTCCCTCGGCCCACACCCGCGTGCCCTGCTTCAGGCCTGCGAGGGACGCGCTGTGGTCGCCGAGCGCCTTCACCGTGATCCGCAGGAACCCGTCCCGCGGCACCGCCGACAGGGAGTACGGGTGCGAGGCGCTCCACATGCCGGGAGCCAGGAACCGCCAGCGGAAGAACTGCCCCGCCTCCGCGCCCAGCTCCTGGAGCTGCCGCCCGCTCACCCACACCGACGTCACCCCCGGTGCTTCCTGAACGACGGCCTCGACCCGCAGCCGGTGCCGGACGTTGAGCCGCACCGGAACGAGCACCCGGAACCACAGCACGAGCGCGGCGACCCCGAGGTAGAGCACGTACCAAGCGGCGCGGGCGACCGCACTGCCGGCGAAGTCGGCGCCGAGCGTGAGCTGGTGCCAGAACGCGAGGAAGATCGCGAGGTACGTCAGAACGTGCAGGTAGTACCAGGTCTCGTACCGCATCCGGCGGCGCACCGCGCGCGCGGACACGAACCCCACGAGCACGAGGATCGCCGCGCCGATCGTGCCCTTCAGCATGTCCTGGTAGTCGAAGACGATCGTGGTCAGCTCCGACACGGGGTTGGTGTGGCCCTGGGCCGAGTAGCCGAGCGTGATGAAGACGATGTGGCCGAAGAGCAGGCCGATCGTCCAGCGGCCGGCCGAGGCGTGCCAGCGTGCGGTCCGGTCGCTGCCGAGGCCCTTCTCCAGGAGCGGTACGCGGGCCATCAGGGCGACGAGCAGCGCGCACATGTAGCCGCACATCAGGCCCATGATCCGGCCCGCGCCCGTCAGCCAGCCGTCCAGTCCGGACACGACGCCCGTGCCCTGCCACCACAGGGCGAGCACCGCGGCCCCGCCCGCGTACGCGGCGGCCAGCAGCGGCACCGCGGGGGAGCGGTGGCGCGAGCGGCGCGGGGCGCGATGGCTGAGCGGCGGTGGACTGTGCGTCGTGGTCACCGGGTGGGCTCCTCGGGGGATCGGGGGCGGGCAGGACAGATCCAACTCTGCGGCCCGAACTTCTGAGCGGGCTCTGAGCGAGAGGCTCCGCACGTGGGTCAGGGGCGGGGCCGGCCCGTGCGGCGGCGCGCTTTTCGGGGCCGAATCAGGGCGTTTCGGGGCCGTTTCAAGGTCGTTTTCAGGACCGTCCCGCCCCGGCACGCGCTCAGAGCGAACTCATAGCAATCCAAGAGACGCTTCGAAGAGACATGCTTGAGGAGACATGAACGAACGCCCCGCACTCACCCGCCCCGACGGCGCCCCCGTACGCGTCCTCGTCGTCGACGACGAACCCGACATCGCCGAGGTCGTCACCGGCGTCCTGCGCTACGAGGGCTGGGACGTCCGCACGGTCGGGACCGGCCGGGACGCCGTGCGCGAGGGCCGCGAGTTCCAGCCCGACGCCGTCGTCCTCGACATCATGCTGCCGGACCGCGACGGCCTGTCCGTCCTGCGCGAGCTGCGCGACGAGCAGCCGCACGTGTGCGTCCTCTTCCTCACAGCGCGCGACACCGTCGAGGACCGGGTCGCCGGCATCACCGCGGGCGGCGACGACTACGTGACCAAGCCGTTCAGCCTGGAGGAACTGGTCGCCCGGCTGCGCGGCCTGCTGCGCCGCGCCGGCATGACCCGGGAACTCGCCGAGAGCGACCGGCTCACCGTCGGTGACCTGGTCATGGACGAGGACGCCCGCGAGGTCACGCGCGACGGCACGGGAATCGACCTGTCGCCCACCGAGTTCGAGCTCCTGCGCTGCCTGATGCGCAACCCCCGCCGCGTCCTCAGCAAGACCCAGCTCCTCGACCGCGTCTGGTCCTACGACTTCGGCGGCCAGGCCCACGTCGTCGAGCTCTACGTGTCCTACCTCCGCAAGAAGATCGACGCCGGCCGCGAACCCATGATCCACACGGTGCGGGGCGCCGGATACGTGCTGAAGCCGGCGGGCCGATGAGCGGTACGCGTATCCCGCGCATCCGGCGTTTCCCACGCATCCCGCGCATCCGGCTGGTCCCGCACACCCTGCGCGCGCGGCTCACCGCCGGGCTCGTCCTGCTGCTCGCGATCAGCTGCGCGGCCGTCGGCGTCGCCGCCGTCGTCGAGCTGCGCGGCTTCCTCACCGGACGGGTCGACCAGCAGCTCCACGACGCGGGCACCGCCCTGCCCGCCAGCCTCGAACACAGTGGCCGGACGCGCAACGACCACGACGGGGACGAGAGCGCCGACACCCGCCGCCAGGCCACCGGCACCCTCGGCATCCGGCTGGTCGACGGCTCCGTCACCAACGCCGCCGTCGTCCGGGCGGCCGCCTCCAACGGCACCGCCGATCTGGCCGTACGGCTGTCCGACACCGACCGCAGGACCCTCGCCGCCGTACCGGCCGACGGGCGCGGCCACACCATTCAGCTGTCATCGCTGGACGACTACCGGGTCCAGGCACACACGGGCAGGGACGGCGACGTCCTGCTCACCGGCCTGCCGATGGAGCCCGTGGAATCCGCCGTCCACCGGCTCGAACTGGTCTCGGCGGGCGTCTTCGGGATCGCGCTCGCCGTCACCGGCGTCGCGGGCGCGCTGTGGGTGCGCTGGTCGCTGCGTCCGCTGAGCCGGGTAGCCGCGACCGCCACCCGCGTCAGCGAACTCCCGCTCGCGAGCGGCGAGGTGGCCCTGCCCCCGCGCGCCCCCGAGTCCGACCCGCGCAGCGAGGTGGGCCAGGTGGCCTCCGCCTTCAACCGGATGCTGGGCCACGTCGAGGACGCGCTCACCCGCCGCCACGCCTCCGAGGAACGCCTGCGCAGCTTTTCCGCCGACGCCAGCCATGAACTGCGTACGCCCGTCGCCTCCATCCGGGGGCACGCGGAACTGGCCCTCCTGCACCGGGGCCCCGTCCCCGCGGAGGTGCGCCGCGCACTGGAGCGCATCGCCGCCGAGTCGGGACGGATGGGCGGCATGGTCGAGGATCTGCTCCTGCTGGCCCGCCTCGACGCGGGCCGGCCCCTGGAACGCGAGCCGGTCGACCTCACGCGCCTCGTCCTCGACGCGGTGACCGACGCGCGCGCCGCGGGCCCGGACCACCGCTGGGCCATGGAACTCCCCGAGGAACCGGTCACCGTCACCGGCGACGCGCACCGCCTCCACCAGGCCGTCGCGAACCTCCTGGCCAACGCCCGCCTGCACACCCCGCCCGGCACCCGGGTCACCACCCGCATCGAGACCGACGCATCAGGAGTCTCGCTGTCGGTACGGGACGACGGCCCCGGCGTACCGGAGGAGATCCAGGGCGGGATCTTCGAACGCTTCACCCACGGGGACCGGCCCCGGACGGCGGGGGCGGGCGGCGGTGCGGGACTCGGCCTCGCCATCGTCACGGCAGTCGCGGACGCGCACGGAGGGACGGCCACGCTGAGGAGTGAGCGGGGCGCGACGGTGTTCACGGTCCGGCTTCCTGACACGCCGCCCTCTTAGTAACGGGTGATCGCTTAGTAACGGGTGATCGCCGTCGCGCCCGAATCGGTCCCGATCGCGATGTGCGGCCGGCGCTCCGGGTCGGCCCACCGCAGGATGCGCCGCATCGCGTCGGCCGGGACGGACACGCAACCGGCCGTCGCCCCACGCCCGTTCACGTGCAGGAAGATCCCTGCCCCACGCCCGCGTACCGGCCGGTCGTAGTTGTAGCCGATGACGAAGGCGTGGGCGTACTGCGTCGCGTACGACACCAGATGTTCCGACTCGGCGGCGCGGCAGTCGGCCGGACGGGGCTCGGTCCAGCGGTTGTAGGACTGCGAGGCGTTGTCCTGACACCACCAGGAGTCCTGATGCACGGGCCGGTACGGGGTGGCCGTGCCGACCGGTGCGGGCTCGGTCCCGAAGGCGTACGGCAGGTTGTACAGCCCGGTGGGCGTCGTGTTCGTGCCTTGCTTGCGGGTGGCGCCCTCGGCGAGCCCCTTCGCCCCGAACCGCGCCGCCGCCGAACCCATCGCGACCCACTCCCCGCCGCGCCGGTCCCACCAGGTGACGGTGCCGGTGGTGGAACCGGTGCTCGCGGCTTGCGCGGTGACCAGCTGCGACCCGCCGCCCGTATAGGCCATCCGCCCGGGCAGCGTCCCGGAGCCCCCGGACGGCGCCGCACCCATGATCAGCAGGGCGGTGGGCACGGCGACACAGGCAGCGATGACGGATCGTGAGCGCATGTGTCAGACGGTAGTGGGCGGCAGGGGGAGCGGCAGCCCGGGCAGGCCGTCGATACTCCGCGCGACGTGCTCCTTCTTGGTGAAGTACTCGCTCAGGGAGGCGTCGTCCTCACGCGCGAAGCGCTTCCCGTGCAGATCGCGGTCCTCGTCGTACGTCATCAGGGGGACGGCGTAGCCGCAGGTGTCGCGGATGAGGTCGGCGGTCACGACGATGATCGCGCGCAGTCCGTGGAGGGATGGGTCGATGTCAGGGAAGTGTTCGAGCAGGTCCCTGAAGCGTGGGTCGTCACGGAAGACGGGTTCGCCGCTGCCGTGCACCCGGACGATGTTCGGAGGACCCTGGAAGGCGCACCACATGAGGGTGATGCGGCCGTTCTCGCGCAGGTGCGCGATCGTCTCGGCGTTGCTGCCGGCGAAGTCGAGGTAGGCGACGGTCCGCTCGTCGAGCACGGCGAAGGAACCGGTGAGGCCCTTGGGGGAGAGATTGATCGTGCCGTCGTCCGAGAGGGGCGCGGTCGCGGTGAAGAACATCGGCTGTTCCTCGATGAACGTACGGAGCCTGCCGTCTATGCGTTCGTAGGTCTTTCCCATGGCTCACGATTATCGACCGAAGATCGTTTGCCTGTCTAAGGATTATGCGGGGCAGGGGTGTCGCGCGCGACGGGCGGCTGGATTGACGAATCATGCAGTCGAATGCATACTCATGCATAACGCGGGGAGGGCCGGCGTCGTCCTCGTGGGTCGTGGCGCAGCGCGACCTCGCCCGACACCCGTTACGGGACAGGGCGCGACGGGGAACAGAAGCCCCGCCCGCCCCACCGCACCTTAGGAGCAAACCGTGAGCAGCAACACCGGCGATGTCCGCCTCTGGGGCGGCCGGTTCGCCGACGGCCCCGCCGAGGCCCTGGCGAAACTCTCCGCCTCGGTCCACTTCGACTGGCGCCTCGCGCCGTACGACATCGCCGGCTCCCGCGCCCACGCGCGCGTGCTGCACAAGGCGGGCCTGCTCACCGAGGACGAGCTGACCCGGATGCTCGCGGGCCTCGACCAGCTCGAAGGCGACGTGGCCGACGGCTCGTTCGTCGGCACGATCGCCGACGAGGACGTCCACACCGCCCTGGAGCGCGGTCTCCTGGAGCGCCTCGGCCCCGACCTCGGCGGCAAGCTGCGCGCCGGCCGGTCCCGTAACGACCAGGTCGCCACGCTCTTCCGGATGTACCTGCGGGACCACGCGCGCGTCATCGGCGGCCTGATCGCCGACCTCCAGGACGCGCTCGTCGGCCTCGCCGAGGCGCACTCCGACGTCGCCATGCCCGGCCGCACGCACCTCCAGCACGCCCAGCCGGTCCTGTTCGCGCACCACGTCCTGGCGCACGTCCAGTCCCTGTCCCGGGACGCCGAGCGGCTGCGGCAGTGGGACGACCGCACGGCGGTCTCGCCGTACGGCTCCGGCGCGCTCGCCGGTTCGTCCCTCGGCCTCGACCCGGAGGCCGTCGCGAAGGACCTCGGCTTCGAGCACGGTTCGGCCGCCAACTCCATCGACGGCACCGCCTCGCGCGACTTCGTCGCGGAGTTCGCGTTCATCACCGCGATGATCGGCGTGAACCTCTCCCGGATCGCCGAGGAGATCATCATCTGGAACACGAAGGAGTTCTCCTTCGTCACCCTCCACGACGCGTTCTCCACCGGCTCGTCGATCATGCCGCAGAAGAAGAACCCGGACATCGCCGAGCTCGCGCGCGGCAAGTCCGGCCGCCTCATCGGCAACCTGACCGGCCTCATGGCCACGCTGAAGGCCCTCCCGCTCGCGTACAACCGCGACCTCCAGGAGGACAAGGAGCCGGTCTTCGACTCCTGCGACCAGCTCGAGGTCCTGCTGCCCGCCTTCACCGGCATGATGGCCACGCTCACGGTGAACCGGGAGCGGATGGAGGAGCTCGCCCCGGCCGGTTTCTCGCTCGCCACCGACATCGCCGAATGGCTCGTCAAGCAGGGCGTGCCGTTCCGTGTCGCCCACGAGGTCGCCGGCGAGTGCGTCAAGGAGTGCGAGCAGCACGGCATCGAGCTGGACCAGCTCACCGACGAGCAGTTCGCGAAGATCTCCGAGCACCTCACGCCCGAGGTGCGCACCGTCCTGAACGTCCCCGGCGCGCTCGCCTCGCGCAACGGACGCGGCGGCACCGCTCCCTCAGCCGTCGCGGTGCAGCTCACCGAGGTGAAGGACGACCTCGCTGTGCAGCGGGCGTGGGCGGACGCCAAGTCCTGACCTGTAGCTGTAGCTGTCGCAGCGCGTGGCCCGGCCCCTTCGGGGGGCCGGGCCACGTCGCGTTTTCCGGTGGCCGTACAGCAGCACAGCCGCACCGCACCTCAGCGCCGCCGTCCGATTGATCCCCGTAAAACCCACCTCCCCTGAGACGCCGATGCCCTCGATGAGACAAAGATGTCTCACATGGGCTACTCTCGTCTCATGTCAGTCGACCGAGAACAGGTGCTGCGCACCGCCGCCGCCCTGCTCACCCGCAAGTCCACCGCCACGATGGACGAGGTCGCCCGCGCCGCCGGGCTCAGCCGCGCCACGCTGCACCGGCACTTCGCGGGGCGGGACGCGCTCGTGCGGGCCCTGGAGGATCTGGGGATCCAGGAGTGCGAGGCGGCCCTCGACGCCGCCCGGCTCGACGAGGGCAGCGCCGACGACGCCGTACGGCGGCTCGTGAAAGAGATCGAGCCGGCGGCCGGACTCCTCGCCTTCCTCGTCACCGAGAACCAGCTGTTCGAAGGTGACGCGCAGAACGAGGGCTGGGCCCGGCTCGACGCCCGTATCGCCGCCTTGTTCACCCGCGGCCAGGAACGCGGCGAGTTCCGGATCGACCTGACACCCGCGTGGCTCACGGAGGCGCTCTACTCCCTGATCGGGGGAGCCGCCTGGGCCGTACAGGACGGCCGAATGGCCACCAAGGACTTCCAGCACATGATCGTCGAGCTGATGCTCGGCGGCGCCAGACGGAGAGTGGAACGATGACCAGCACACACCAGCGCATACCGGCGGCGGAGGTGGAGCCGAGGCCCGGACGGGGACGATGGCTCGCGCTCTCCGTCCTCGTGCTCGCGGTGCTCCTGGTCGCGGTCGACGCGACGGTGCTCGGTCTCGCGACGCCGTACATCAGCGAGGACCTGAAGCCGACCGGCAACCAGCTGCTGTGGATCGGTGACGTCTACTCGTTCGTCATCGCGGGCCTGCTGGTCTCCATGGGCAGCCTCGGCGACCGCATCGGCCGCAAGAAGCTGCTGCTCAGCGGCGCCGTCGCGTTCGGCGCCGTCTCGGTCCTCAACGCGTACGCGACGACTCCCGAACTGATGATCCTGGCGCGGGCGTTGCTCGGTGTCGCGGGCGCGACCCTGATGCCCTCGACGCTGGCCCTGATCCGGAACATCTTCCACGACCCGCGCGAACGCTCCTTCGCCGTCGGCATCTGGGGCGCCGCCGCATCGGCCGGCGCCGCCGTGGGTCCCGTCGTCGGCGGCTTCCTGCTCGAACACTTCTGGTGGGGCTCGGTCTTCCTCATCAACCTGCCCGTGATGGCGGTCCTCGTCCTCGTCGGCATCAAGTTCCTGCCCGAGTCGAAGAACCCGGCGCCGGGCCCGTGGGACCTGATCAGCGTCGTCCTGTCCCTCGTCGGCATGATCGCCGTCGTCTACGCCATCAAGGAGGCCGCGTCGCACGGCTTCGGCGCAGCGGTGGCGGCGTCCGCGGTGCTCGGCGTCGGGGCCCTCACCTGGTTCGTCCGGCGCCAGCTCACGCTGCCCGCGCCGCTGCTCGACATGCGCCTGTTCCGCAACCGGGGCTTCTCGGCCGCGGTCCTCGCCGACCTGCTCACCATCCTGGGCCTGTCCGGCCTGGTGTTCTTCCTGTCGCAGTTCCTGCAACTGGTGCAGGGGCGCGGCCCGTTCGAGGCGGGACTCGCCGAACTGCCCGCCGCCATCGGCTCGGTGGCGGCCGGACTGGTCGCCGGTACGGTGGCGCGCCGGTACTCGGTGCGGTCAGTCGTCGCGGGCGGCCTCGCGGCGGTCGGAATCGCGCTCGCCGCGCTGACCGTGCTCGACCAGTCGACCGGCTATCCGCTGCTCGGCTCGGTCCTGCTGGTCGTCGGCGTCGGTGCCGGCTTCTCGTTCACCGTCACGGCCGACGTGATCCTCTCCAGCGTGCCGAAGGACCAGGCGGGTGCCGCGTCCGCGGTCTCCGAGACGGCGTACGAACTGGGCGCGGCCCTCGGCATCGCCCTGCTCGGCTCCATCGTCACGGGCGTCTACCGGGACTTCACCGCCCCGGCGGGCACCCCGGCGGACGTGGCCTCGGCCGCCCACGAGTCCCTGGGCGGCGCGGTCGAGTCGGCCACGGCGCTGCCCCCGCACACCGCGGGCGAACTCCTCGCCTCGGCGCAGGGCGCGTTCGTCGACGGCCTGCACGCGGCCTCCGGCATCGGTGCGGCGGTGCTCATCGCCACCGCGGTGGCGGCGTGGTTCCTGCTGCGGGGTCAGAAGCTGGAGGACGGAGTCGAACACCCGTGACGCCTGACTCCGGAACGCGTCATGCGTAAGGAGCAACCGCGGAAACGCAAGGATGGGCCGCACCCGATCAGGTGCGGCCCATCCTCATTGGCGGTGCGTCAGCGCCGTCCAGAAGTCAGCGCAGCGCTTACGCCGCCTTGGCCTTGGTCGCGTACATGTCCACGTACTCCTGACCCGACAGCCGCATGACCTCCGTCATCACGGAGTCCGTCACGGCGCGCAGCACATAGCGGTCGCGGTCCATGCCCTCGTAGCGGGAGAACTCCATCGGCTCGCCGAAGCGGACCGTGACGCGGCCCGGACGGGGGAAGCCCTTGCCGCCCGGCTGCAGCTTGTCCGTGCCGATCATCGCGAACGGGACGACGGGCGCGCCCGTCATCATCGTGAGCCGGGCGATGCCGGTGCGGCCGCGGTAGAGCCGGCCGTCGGGGGAGCGGGTGCCCTCGGGGTAGATGCCGAAGACCCTGCCCTCCTCCAGGATGCGACGGCCGGTCATGAGCGCCGCCACACCGCCGTTCGCACCGTCGCGGTCGACCGGGATCATGCCGACGCCGGTGAAGAACCACGCCATGACGCGGCCCTTGAGACCCTTGCCGGTGACGTACTCGTCCTTGCCGATGAACTGGACCTGACGGTCGCAGACGATGGGCAGCACGATCGAGTCGATGAAGGTCAGATGGTTGCCCGCGAGGATGACCGGACCGGTGCCCGGGATGTTCTCGGCGCCCTCCACCCGGGGACGGAACATCAGGCGCATGGCCGGTGAGAGCACTGCCTTGATGAACGCGAAACGGGACAACGGGCCCTCCGGGTCAGGGGGTGGCGGGCTGAGCCGCCGCGGAAGCGCTGAAGACTGCGCAGGTGAGGACGATACTCGCGGGCGCCCGCCCGGTGCACATCGGGTCACCTGGTGGATGCGGAGTGTTGACACTGGTTTACGTTCCGTTGGCCGTCACACGACCCGCAGGTATCACCCGGCCGCACCCTCCCGTTCGGCCCAAGGTCTCCCGCACGTCACTCCCGCACACCTAGCATCGGTGACGCTTTGACAGGTGCAAGGCAGCGATGTGGGAGGAGTGCTCAATGGGAACGCAGAAGTCTCAGAAGTCCCAGGGAACACAGCTCGGCCGCCGTTCGGTCCTCGGCGCGGCGGTCCTCGGTGCGGGTGGTGCCGTCCTGGGAGCGCCCGGCGCGGCGCGCGCGGACGAGCCCGGCAGTGGCGGACATCACGGCGGCGGAGGCTACAGGAACCTGCCCGTGCCCACCGTCATCGCCCACCGCGGCACGAGCGGTTACCGGCCGGAGCACACCTTCGGCTCGTATCAACTCGCCCTGGACATGGGTGCGGACGTCATCGAGGCGGGCGACCTCGTGCCCACCAAGGACGGTCACCTCGTATGCCGTCACGAGCCGGAGATCGGGGGCACGACCGACGTCTCCGCGCGCACCGAGTTCGCCGACCGCAGAACCACCAAGAGCCTCGACGGGGTCGCCACCACCGGCTGGTTCACCGAGGACTTCACGCTCGCCGAGCTGAAGACCCTGCGCGCCAAGGAGCGCATCCCGGCCACCCGCCCGCGCAACACCCTCTACGACGGCCGCTGGGAGATCCCCACGTTCGACGAGGTCCTGAGGTGGCGTGAGCGGCAGAGCAAGGAACGCGGCAAGGAGGTGTGGATCCACGTCGAGACCAAGCACCCCACCTACTTCCGCAAGCTCGGCCTCGGCCTGGAGGAGCGCGTCGCGCCGCTGCTGCGCAAGTACGGCGTCGACAAGGAGAAATCGCCGGTCTTCCTCCAGTCCTTCGAGCCGACCAGCATCCAGCGCCTCGGCAAGCTCGTCGGCAACCCGCTCGTGGTGCTCCTGTCGACGGCGAACTCACGCCCGTACGACTTCGTCGACTCCGGGGACCCGCGCACCGTCGCCGACCTCATCACCCCCAAGGGGCTCGAGGAGATCGCGTCCTACGCGCAAGGCATCGGCCCCACGCTCGACCTCGTCATCCCCAAGGACAAGGACGGCAAGCTCCAGGCGCCGACCACGCTGGTCAAGGACGCGCACGACGCGGGCCTGATCCTGCACCCGTACACGATGCGCAACGAGAACACCTTCCTGCCCGCCGACTTCAAGAAGGGCACCGACCCGACCGCGTACGGCGACGCGTTCGGCGCCTTCAAGGCGTACTTCGCCACCGGCATCGACGGCGTCTTCTCCGACAACTGCGACACGGCCCTCCTCGCCCGCGAGGACTTCCGCAAGGCCTGACGGCTCCACGTCGTCAACCCCGCGCACCCCGGCCCCGGTTGGGGTGACGCGGGGCCTCACCGGAAACCGAGGGCGCGGCCGGTCGCGTCCCGCCCGGCATGACGTACGACCTGGTCATCGACGCCCTGCGCCCGCTCGTCGCCGCCGAGGTCTCGGCCGAGACCCATGCCGCCGGCACCGAACCCGGCGACCTCGAACAGGCCGTCTGGCTGCGCCTCCTGGAGCGCCTCGGCACCGACGGCCCGCCCGCCGACCCCGCCGCGTGGGCCACCGCCACCGTCAGATCCGAGGCCCGCCGCACCCGGCACGCCACGCACCGCGAGATCCCGTACGACTCCGAACCCGCCGACGCCCTCGCCCACGACCCGGAGGAGCGGGCGCTGACCGGCGAACGTGACCGTGCGCTGCGCGCGGCGGTGCGCAGGCTCCCCGGCCGCTGCCCGCGCATCGTCGGCGCGTTCCTGTCACCACAAGACCCCACATACCGGGAGATCGCGGATGAGTTGGGTATGTCACAAGGCAGCCTCGGTCCGGAGCGTTCCCGTTGCCTCGGATGCCTGCGCAGAATGCTGACCGCAAAGGTTGCCGCTCCTGAACCCTGGGGAAAGGAGCGGTAGACAACCGGCGGGGCAGGCGGGAGGCGTGCGCACATGGGCATGAGCGTGATCATCGCTGCGGCGACGGAGCAGGACGCCGAGAAGATCCTCAAACTGCAGTACCTCTGCTACCAGAGCGAGGCCGAGCTCTACGGCGACTACTCCATCGAGCCGCTCACGGAACCGCTCGACTCGGTCAAGGCCGAACTCGCGGGCGGCACGGTCCTGGTGGCCCGGCTCGGGGAGGAAGTCGTGGCCGCGGTACGCGGGTCCGTCGACGCGGACGGCACCGCCCGGATCGGCAAGCTCGTCGTGCATCCCCGGATGCAGCGTCACGGCCTGGGCGGACGGCTGCTCATCGCCGTCGAGGCGAAGCTCGGCGCGACCGGCGCCGCCAAGCGCTTCCAGCTCTTCAGCGGCCACCGCAGCGAACACAACCTGCGGCTCTACCGCAAGCACGGTTACGTACCCGTGGACAAGCGGCGCGTGGACGACCGGCTCACGCTCGTGACGCTCGCCAAGGACGCGGAAGCGGGCGCGTACGCCACCAGTGCCTAGCCGGGCAGCGGCCTTGAGTGACTAAGCAGCGGCCTTGCGCGCCTTGTTGAGCCAGAACATGGCGGTCACCGGAAGCAGCACCGGGATGAACAGATATCCCATGCCGTAGTCCGACCAGACCGTGGAGTCCGGGAACGCCGACGGATCCGCCAGCGTCCAGGTCCCCACGGTCAGAACGCCCACCAGCTCGGCGGCGCAGCACACCAGCGCCGCCTTGCGGGCCGTCTCCCCGCCGCGCACGAGCGAGTAGGTGATGAAGCCGTAGACGAGACCCGCGACCGCCGACAGTGAATAGGCGAGCGGCGCGTGGCCGAAGTCCGTCGAGATCTGGACGGCCGAGCGCGAGACCGCGCCGACCACCATCACGCCGTACAGCCAGACCAGGAGCGTTCCCGGGCCGCTGGTCAGCTTCTGCTTGCGCGGCGCGCTGTCGCTGCCGCTGTTGCTCTCGCTCTGTGAGGTCGTGGACACCTCAGCCTCCCCAGATGTCGTAGAGCCGCACCTGCAGCACGGCGAGCACGATGCCGCCGGCCGCCACCGTGACCGAACCCCAGCGGGTGCGTTCCCCGAGCGACATGAAGCCGGCCGCGGGGATGCACGCGAACGCGCCGAGCAGATAGGCCAGGAAGATCACCGTGCCCTGCTCCGGCTTCTCGCCGCGCGCGAGCTGCACGATGCCGACGATCAGCTGGACGGTGGCGAGCAGTGACACCACGGCCATGCCGATGAAGTGCCAGTCCTTGGTCGGCTGGTCGCGGTAGGCGGCGAAGCCGCACCAGGCGGCGAGCGCGAGCGCGGCGACGGCGGTCACGACCGTCAGGGCATCAAGCATGTCGCGACCCTATTACGGCCGGAAACGTCCGGAGCGCGCGGCCCCGGGTCGGCCCGCCCGCCGTGGCGTTGGCCACACGGCACCTGTCCTCGGGTCTCAGGCATACCGGTCGGTAAGGGCCTTCGCCCCATGTCGGAGCTGGACACGCGGGTGCCGGACCGGTCTTCTGTGGGCGGACGTTGACCGTCCACGCCTGTCCGCTATTCGGACAGCGGTTCGGGCATCTCTGCTCACGTCTGCTTTACTTTTCGCATGACCACGACGAGCAGCCGCACCCTTGCGACCGAGGCGACGATGACGCCCGGTGCTCGTTGTATGTGTCGAATGTGCGCCTTCTGAGGGTCCCTGTATCGCCTGAATCTCGCGCCCCGAAGCGACAGCCCGCGCGCCCCGTCCGTACCTCCCGTACGCGACCGGTCCGCGTCCCGCGCGCAGTTCCCCAGGTTCCACCGCGACAGCGAGAACCGTGCTGCGCCCAGGCCGATCCCGAAGCATGACTGCCCGCCGCAGGCGCTCACCCGCGCCGCTTCATCGACAGTGACGGAATCCAAGTGATCACCACCCAGGGCCTCACGAAGGTCTACCGCTCGCGCGGTCGAGAGGTCACCGCCCTCGACGGCGTCGATCTGCACGTACGTGAGGGCGAGGTCTACGGCGTCATCGGCCAGTCCGGCGCCGGCAAGTCCTCCCTCATCCGCTGCGTCAACCTCCTGGAGCGCCCCACCTCAGGCACGGTGACGGTCGCGGGCCAGGACCTCACCGCCCTCGCAGGCCGCGGCCCCCGCGCCGGCAAGGCCCTGCGCGAGGCACGCAGCCACATCGGCATGGTCTTCCAGCACTTCAACCTGCTGTCCTCCCGCACCGTCCAGGACAACATCGAGCTGCCGCTCGAGATCCTCGGCCAGTCCGGAGCGGCCCGGTCCCGCAAGGCGCTCGAACTCCTCGACCTCGTCGGCCTCGCCGACAAGGCCAAGGCGTACCCGGCCCAGCTGTCCGGCGGCCAGAAGCAGCGCGTCGGCATCGCCCGCGCCCTGGCCGGCGACCCGAAGGTGCTGCTCTCCGACGAGGCCACCAGCGCCCTCGACCCGGAGACCACCCGCTCCATCCTGGAACTGCTGCGCGACCTCAACCGCCAGCTCGGCCTGACCGTTCTCCTCATCACGCACGAGATGGACGTCGTCAAGACCGTCTGCGACTCGGCCGCCCTCATGGAAGGCGGACGCGTCGTCGAGTCCGGCACCGTCAGCGAACTCCTCGCGACCCCCGGCTCCCAGCTCGCCTCCGCGCTCTTCCCCGTCAGCGGCGACGCGTCGGGCAAGGACCGCACCGTCATCGACGTGACCTTCCACGGCGAGTCCGCGACCCAGCCGGTCATCTCCCAGCTGTCGCGCACGTACAACATCGACATCTCGATCCTGGGCGCCGCGATGGACACCGTCGGCGGCAAGCAGGTCGGCCGGATGCGCATCGAACTGCCCGGCCGCTACGAGGAGAACGTCGTCCCGATCGGCTTCCTGCGCGAGCAGGGCCTTCAGGTCGAGATCGTCAAGGGTGCGGCCCAGGGGCCCTCCGCACTGCTGAAGGAAGGTGTCACCAAGTGACCTGGTCGGAGATGCAGCCGCTGCTGTCCCAGGCATGTTGGGACACCCTCTACATGGTCGGCTGGTCCACGCTCATAGCCGTCGCCGGCGGGCTCCCGCTCGGCATCCTGCTCGTCCTCAGCGACCGTGGCGGACTGCTCCAGAACTCCCTGGTGAACAAGGTCATCGGACAGGTCGTGAACGTCGTCCGGTCCATGCCCTTCATCATCCTGATGGTCGCCCTGATGACCTTCACGCGTGCGATCGTCGGCACCACGATCGGCCGCGACGCCGCCATCGTGCCGCTCGCCGTCGGCGCCATCCCGTTCTTCGCGCGGCTCGTCGAGACGTCCGTGCGCGAGGTCGACGGCGGCCTGGTCGAGGCCGTGCAGTCGATGGGCGGCAACACCTGGACCATCGTCCGCAAGGTGCTCGTGCCCGAGTCGCTGCCGTCGCTGATCTCGGCCACCACCACGACGGTCGTCGCCATCATCGGCTACACCGCCATGGCCGGCACGGTCGGCGCGGGCGGCCTCGGCGACCTCGCCATCCGGTACGGCTACCAGCGCTTCGAGTCCTCGATCATGTGGATCATCGTGGCGATCCTCGCCGTGGCCATCGCCGTCATCCAGTTCGCCGGCGACAGCGGAGCCCGCGTCCTGCACCGCCGCGCCGGCAAGGGCGGCGAACCGCTCCGCTTCCGCGCCCGCAGCGCCTTCGTGCCCGGCAAGGCGGTCGCCGCCGAAGCCACCCCGGGCAAGACCAGCTGAGCTCCTGAGAACCCCTGAGAACTGCTGAGAACCCCTGACTCCCCGTCTCCCCGGCGGGTTGCACCACCCATGGAGAAAGGCACTTTTCGTGCGTAACACCACCAAGATCGCTGCTGCTGTCCTCGCCACCGGCGCCCTCACCCTGGGCCTGAGCGCCTGCGGCGCCAGCAAGAGCGACGCCAAGCCGAAGGCGTCCGACCCGCTCGTCGTGGCCGCGACCCCCGTCCCGCACGCCGAGATCCTGAACTACATCAAGGACCACCTGGCGAAGAAGGCCGGCCTCAACCTCGAGGTCAAGGAGTTCACGGACTACGTCCAGCCGAACAACGCCACCGAGGACGGTTCGGTCGACGCCAACTACTTCCAGACCGTTCCGTACCTGAACGACTTCAACAAGAAGAACGGGACGCACCTGGAGTCGGTGGCGGTCGTCCACCTGGAGCCCCTGGGCCTCTACTCCAAGAAGTTCAAGAAGCTCGACGAGCTGAAGAAGGGCGGCACCGTCGCCCTCCCGAACGACGCGGACAACGAGAGCCGTGCGCTCCGCTTCCTCGCCTCGACCGGGGTCATCACCCTGAAGAAGGGCTCGGAGGCCACGGCCACCCCGCAGGACATCGCGAAGAACCCGAAGGACCTCCAGTTCAAGGAGGTCGAGGCGGCGCAGACCCCGCGCTCCCTGCAGGACGTCGACGGCGCGGTGATCAACGGCAACTACGCCATCGGTGCCGGCCTCAAGCCCGCCAAGGACGCCCTCGCGCTCGAGTCGGTCAAGAACAACGCGTACAACAACGTTCTCGCCGTCAAGAAGGGCAACGAGAACGACCCGCGCGTCAAGAAGCTCGCGAAGCTCCTGACGTCGCCCGAGGTCAAGAAGTTCATCGAGGACAAGTACAAGGGCTCCGTCCTGCCCTCGTTCTGACCGGTGAGCTTCACCCTCTGACACACGACGTCACACGGCCGGTCTCCACCGGCCGACGTCACCCGCACCCACACGGGGTCCTCTTCCGCACCAGGAGAGGACCCCGTGGTGCAGTTATGTGCCTTCATGCTGCATGCTGGGCACTTCACCAGGCCATGAAGGTTACGGAGCGGCGCCATGACGACGGAAAGCCGGGGCTTCCCGGACATCTCCATCAGCACGGAGCGGCTGGTCCTGCGCGCCCTCGAAGAGGACGACGTCCCCGCCCTCGCCGACATGATGAACGACGAGATGGTCGCCGCCTGGACCTCCGTACCCCAGCCCTTCACCGAGGATCAGGCCCGCACCTGGATCACCGATCACGCCCCCGCCGAACGCACGGCAGGCCGCGGAATCGATTTGGCGGTCACCGAGTTCCTCACCCAGCGCCTCGTCGGCGTCGTCCGGCTCGGCAGGACGAACTGGCGCGTGCGCTCCACCGAACTGTCGTACATCGTCGCCCCCTGGGCCCGCGGTGAGGGCTACGCGTCCGAGGCCGCCCTCGCCACCGCCCGCTGGCTCTTCCGCGAACAGGGCATGGAGCGCGTCGAACTGCGCACCGCCGCCGACAACACCGCCTCCCAGCAGGTCGCCCAGAAGATCGGCTGCATCAGCGAGGGAGTCCTGCGGAACGCCTGCATAGCGCGTACGCGTACCGAGGACGGCGGCTGGGAGGACCTGCGGACCGACTTCATCGTGTGGAGCCTGCTGCCCGAGGACCTCGACGGAGTCAGCGACGAGTTCGCCGAGACCGGCGGCTACACGGCCTTCTCCGACTGGAACTGACCCCACCCGCTCCAAGGCCCACCGGGTACGCTCACCGAGCCCGTCCGACCCGCGACACCACCCAGGAGACTGACGACGATGGCCGACCGGGTCACGGTGATCGGCTGGGACGGCTCGCCGCTGACCGCGGCGGCACGCTCCGCGCTCGGCGCCGCCACCCTCGTGGCGGGCGCGGGCCACCACCTCGCCCTGCCCGAGGTCCCGGGCCGCGCCGAGCGCATAAGGCTCGGCAGCGTGGCGCTCGCCGCCCGCCGCATCGCCGGCCACCGGGGCACGGCCGTGGTCCTCGCCGACGGCGACCCGGGCTTCTTCGGAGTCGTACGCACCCTGCGCGCACCCGAGTTCGGCCTCGAGGTCGAAGTGGTCCCCGCCGTCTCCTCCGTCGCCCAGGCCTTCGCCCGCGCAGGGATGCCCTGGGACGACGCCCAGGTCGTCGTCGCCCACCGCCGCACCCTGCGCCGCGCCGTCAATGTCTGCCGCGCCCACCCAAAGGTCGCCGTCCTCACCTCGCCCGGCGCAGGACCCGCCGAACTCGGACTGCTCCTCGAAGGCGTCCACCGCACCTTCGTCATCTGCGAGGAACTCGGCACCGAACGCGAACAGGTCACCGTCGTGACCAGTGACAAGGCCGCCGACCACACCTGGCGCGACCCGAACGTCGTCATCGTCATCGGCGGCCCGGCCGCCGCCCCGGACGACGGCGCCTGGCTCGCCGGCGGCGCCCCCTCGGACACCCCTCGCGGCTGGGCCCTGCCCGCGGCGGAGTACGGCGGCGGCCTCGGCGAAGGTGAGACCGAGCCGCTGCGCGCCGCCCAACTCGCCCGCACCGGGCCCCGCGTGGGCGACCTCGTCTGGGACATCGGTTCCGGCAGCGGCGCGTTCACCGCGGAGGCCGCCCGGTTCGGCGCCGCCGTCATCGCCGTCGACCGGGACCCCGACGCCTGCGCCCGCACCCTCGCTGCGGCCCGCCGCTTCGGAGTGCAGCCGCAGATCGTCCACGGCACGGCCCCGCACATCCTCGAAAACCTGCCCGAACCCGACGTCGTACGGGTGGGAGGCGGGGGAGCGGCGGTCGTCTCCGCCGTCGCGGACCGGCGGCCCCGGCGCATCGTCACGCACGCCGCGACACGCGACGCCGCCGAACTCATCGGCAGGGACCTGACGGAGCACGGCTACCGCGTCGAGTGCTCACTCCTGCAGTCCGTCGAGCTGGACACTCGAGCCTGGACCGAGAAGAAGCGGACCGTGGGGTTCCTGCTCTCTGGCCAGCTGTCCGACCGCAACCCGTGACCCTGTCGCTCAAGGGCGCCAGGTAGGCTGGCCGATCGTTGTACTGCACCCGGACGCCCGGCTTCCTGTTGGTCAATGTCCGGAAAACACGCCACTTTTGGAGTACGTGTAGTACGGCAGGACCGGAGGACGCGCGCAACGTGGCGCAGTCCACAACGGGCCGTGCCGGATCCAGGTGCGGTGGCAGCCGGGTGGCCGGGACAATACCTGTTGTCCTCAGCCGGCTCGTGCCGCACGGCACTCACGCTCGTTCTTCATGACGGGCGGTCGGTGCGCCGTTCCGGTCAAAGGGGTCGCATCCCGGGCCGACGGAGGCCCGGGGCTGCCGAAGAAGCACTAACCGATGGGCGAGGGGTACGCATGACCGACACCGGCCAGGTTCCGGGCGAGGGGCTGCCGGAGAACGCAGGCACGGTGGAACAGCCGGGCGTCCCCGCCCCGGGTGCGTACACCTACCTCGATCCCGCCGAAGCCACGACCGAAGACGACGAGATGCTGCTCATGCCGGGCTCACAGGGTGCCTGGGGCGAGCCGCACGCCGCCCCGATGCCGGCCCCGCACGAGCCGGGCCCGCACGAGACGGCGGGCCGGGACAGCGGCCAGGTCGACCTGAACGGCGTCAGAGTGCCGGGGACCTCGCCCGCCCCGCACCCCGGCCCCGCACGTCGCCCGCTGCACATGGGCCCCGCGGTGCCCGACGGCACGGGCAGCCCCGTCCGTTCGCTCGCCGACCGCGGCCCGCACACCCCGCCGGTACGTCAGGCGGGCCCGCCCACCACGGGACCCGAGTACCTGGACATCCCGCGCGACGAGACGGGCGCCCCGGCGCCGCAGCTCGGCGATGTCCCGCCGCAGGCCGGCGCTCCCTGGGGCGCGCCCCAGCCGTTCGAGGCGCCCGCGACCTCTGACGCCGCAGCAGAAACGGTGCTCCCGGAGGCCACTCCCGTCACACCGGCCGCGCCGACCCAGCAGACCGTGGGGGAGGCCGCCGCGTTCGCGCAGGTGCCGGTGGAGGGGCAGGTTCCGCAACAGGTTTCGCCGCAGGCTCCGCAGTCGGCAGCGCAGCAGGTTCCGCAGCAGGGCCAGGGGCCCCAGCAGGTGCAGGCCGCGCACGCGGCTCAGGTTCCGCAGCCGGTGCCCGGTGCCGAGGCCGTCGCCGCCCAGGAGTTCGCGGTTCCGGAGGAGATTCCGGCGTTCGCCGGGGCGCTCGACGGCGGGCTGTTCACCGATGCGCAGGCAGCCGGTGCGGCGGCCGGGTACCCGGTGGACTACTCCTCGGCTCCGAACGGCGTGCAGTTCGCGCCGGTCGCGCTGGCGCCCGAGGGTGCGCAGTTCGCGGCGCAGGCTGCGTACGCAGGGCCCCAGCAGGTGGGCGGGCACCCGGGCGAGATGCCCGTCGACCCGCACTCCGGTCAGTTCGCCGTGGCGCCCGAGGCGGTTCCCGGTCAGCACTTCCCGCAGGCTCCTGAGGGTCAGGCTCCTCAGGGTCACGTGGACCAGCAGGCCCAGCCGCTCGGCCAGTTCGTGCCGGTGGAGGGGACGGTCCCGACCACCCCGCACCTGGCGCCGACGCCGCCGCAGCCCATGGTCGTACCGCCGATGCCGGAGGCCGAGTCGCCCGAGGTGGTGGCGCAGGTCGCTCCGGTGCCGGTCGCCGTCGACGAGGCCGCCGACGCGGAACAGGTTCCGCAGGTTCCCCAGGCCCAAGCGGCCCCGGAGGCATCGGCGGAGCAGATCCCCCAAGTACAGGAAGCCCACGAGGTCCACGTGGCGTCCGAGACAGCAGAGACCCCCGAAGCGTCTGCCGTGAACGGCGAGGCGTCGGTGGTGAGTGAGGCTCAGGTAGTGAACGAGGCACAGGCGGTGCCCGCGGCACCGGTCGCCGAGGAGGTGCCGGTGACGAACGAGGCCCCCGAGACCGCGCAGGTCGCCGAGGTCGCGGAGACGAACGAGGTGCCCGCGGCACCGGCCGATCCGGCCGTCCTCCCCGAGGCGGCAGCCGATACGCAGGATCAGGCCCAGCCCCAGGCCCCCGCCGAGCACGAAGCCGGCCCGCAGGCGGAGCCCGCAGCCGAGACGCCGCAGGCCCCCGAAGGCCCCGAAGCCCCCCAGGCCCCCGAGACTTCGGAGACCCCTCAGGCCCCCGAGGCCGCCGAAGCCGCCGAGTCCCCTGAGGCGACCGAGGCCCCCGAGCCCCTCGACGCCTCCCAGGTCCCCGAGGTCTCAGACACGTCCGACACCGCCGAGCCGCAGCCCGCGCCCGCCCCGGAAGCCGAGCCCCAGGCCGCCCCCGTCGCAGCCGACGCGCCCGCCGCCCCCGAGGCCACCCCCGACGCTGCTCAGGCGCCCGAGGCCCCCGCCCCCGTCGTCGCCGAAGGCGAACCGGAAATCCTCGTCCCCGCCCCCCGCGAATCCGCCGCGGCCGAGCAGACCGCCGATCAGGCCGTCGCCACGGACCCCGCGCAGGGACCCGCACAGGACCCGACGCAGGGCCCCGCACACGTCCCCGCCCAGGACACCCCCGGCGACCAGCCGGAGGCCCACGCCCCGGCCGACGACGCCGAATGCCCCGCCGCAGCCCCCGGCTACGACGACGCCGAGCGCGAAGCGGTCCTGCGCGTCATGCGCGAGCGCCGCGACATCCGTAACGGCTTCCGCAACGACCCCATCCCGCACGAGGTCCTGCTGCGCGTCCTGGAGGCGGCCCACACGGCGCCCTCCGTCGGCCACTCGCAGCCCTGGGACTTCGTCGTCATCCGTTCCGCCGACACCCGGCGCACGATGCACGAACTGGCCGAGCGTCAGCGCGACGCGTACGCCAAGTCGCTGCCCAAGGGCCGCGCGAAGCAGTTCAAGGAACTGAAGATCGAGGCCATCCTCGACACCCCGGTGAACATCGTCGTCACCGCCGACCCGACGCGCGGCGGCCGCCACACCCTCGGCCGTCACACGCAGCCGCAGATGGCCCCGTACTCCTCCGCGCTCGCCGTCGAGAACCTGTGGCTCGCGGCCCGCGCCGAGGGCCTCGGCGTCGGCTGGGTCTCGTTCTTCGACGAGCGAGAGATGGTCCGCGCGCTCGGCCTGCCCGAACACCTCGAGGTCGTCGCCTACCTCTGCGTCGGCTACGTCGACGAGTTCCCGGACGAGCCCGAGCTGATGCAGGCCGGCTGGTCCAAGCGCCGCCCGCTGTCCTGGGTCGTCCACGAGGAGACGTACGGCCGTCGTGCCCTGCCCGGCGAGGACCCGCACGACCTGCTCGCCGAGACCGTCTCCAACATCCGCCCGCTGGACGCCAAGGCGCTCGGCGAGGCGTGGGAGCGGCAGAAGCGCATGACGAAGCCGGCCGGCGCGCTCGGGATGCTGGAGATCATCTCGGCCCAGCTCTCCGGCCTCTCCCGGATGTGCCCGCCGCCGATCCCGGAGCCCGCGGCCGTCGCGATCTTCGCGGGCGACCACGGCGTGCACGCCCAGGGCGTCACCCCGTGGCCCCAGGAGGTCACGGCCCAGATGGTCGCCAACTTCCTCGGCGGCGGCGCGGTCTGCAACGCGTTCGCGAACCAGGTCGGCGCCGAGGTCTGCGTCATCGACGTGGGCGTGGCCGGCGAACTCCCGGCGACGCCGGGCCTGCTGCCGCGCAAGGTGCGCGCCGGCACCGCCGACATGACCACCGGTCCCGCCCTCAGCCGTGAGGACGTCAAGGCGGCCATCGAGGTCGGCATCGAGACGGCCCGCGACCTCGTCGCCGCCGGCAACAAGGCGCTCCTCACCGGCGAGATGGGCATCGCCAACACGACGGCGTCCGCCGCCCTGATCTCCGTCTACACCGGCGCCGACCCGTCCGAGGTCACCGGCCGCGGCACGGGCATCAACGACGAGACCCACGCCCGCAAGGTCGAGGTCGTCCGCCGCGCGCTCGACCTCCACCGGCCGGACCCGGCCGACCCGGTCGGCGTCCTCGCGGCGGTCGGCGGCCTGGAGCACGCGGCGTTGGTCGGCCTCCTGCTCGGCGGCGCGTCGCTGCGCACCCCGGTCATCCTGGACGGCGTCAGCGCGGGAGCCGCGGCCCTCGTCGCGCGCGCCATCGCCCCCGAGGTCCTCGCGGCCTGCATCGCCGGTCACCGCAGCGCGGAGCCCGGTCACGTGGCGGCCCTGAACAAGCTGGGCCTGCGCCCCCTGGTCGACCTCGACCTGCGCCTCGGCGAGGGCACGGGCGCCCTCCTCGCCCTGCCGATCGTCCAGAGCGCGGCCCGCGCGATGCACGAGGTGGCGACGTTCGACTCCGCGGGCGTCACGGAGAAGTAGGTCCGACTCCGAGGGCGTCACCGGAAAGCACTGAGAAGCACCGGGAAGGCGCCCGCCATTCGGGACGGGGCGGGCACGGCGAAGACACCGCCGTGCCCGCCCCGTAGTCTGATTCCACGCAAAACCGCACGTCAAAGGCCCGCTCCAGCGCCGCAGCGAGCCTTTCGTCCAGGCATCACCCGTCACACGCGCCACCCGCACGAGGAGCCGCACACGCCATGGCCGCAGAACACCCCGCGTACCCCGTAGGCCTCCGTCTCACCGGCCGCCGGGTGGTCGTACTCGGCGGCGGCCAGGTCGCCCAGCGCCGCCTCCCGGCCCTCATCGCCGCCGGCGCCGACATCCACCTGATCTCGCCCACCGCCACCCCCTCGGTCGAGGCCATGGCGGACACCGGCGAACTCACCTGGTCCAGGCGCGAGTACGCGGACGGCGACCTCGCCGACGCCTGGTACGCCCTCATCGCCACCGGCGACCGCACCGCGAACGAGGCCGCCTCCGCCGAGGCCGAGCGCCACCGCGTCTGGTGCGTACGCTCCGACGACGCCGACGCGGCCACCGCCTGGACGCCGGCCACCGGCCGCTCCGAGGGCGTCACCGTCGCCGTCCTGACGACCTCCGCCGCCGGCCGCGACCCCCGTCACACGGCGGCCGTGCGCGACGCGATCGTCGAGGGCCTGCGCGACGGCACCCTCGTCGCCCCGCACCACCGCACCCGCGCCACCGGGGTCTCCCTGGTCGGCGGCGGGCCCGGCGACCCCGACCTGATCACCGTCCGAGGCCGCCGCCTCCTCGCCGAGGCCGACGTCGTCATCGCGGACCGCCTCGGCCCCCGCGACCTGCTCGACGAACTCCCGCCGCACGTCGAGGTCATCGACGCGGCGAAGATCCCGTACGGGCGCTACATGGCCCAGGAGGCCATCAACAACGCCCTCATCGAGCACGCCAAGCAGGGCAAGGCGGTCGTCCGCCTCAAGGGCGGCGACCCGTACGTCTTCGGGCGCGGCATGGAGGAGGCCATCGCCCTCGAGGCCGAGGGCATTCCGTACACGGTCGTGCCCGGCATCTCCAGCTCGATCTCCGTGCCCGGCGCGGCCGGGATTCCGGTCACCCACCGGGGCGTCGCGCATGAGTTCACCGTGGTCAGCGGCCATGTCGCGCCCGACGACGAGCGCTCGCTGGTCGACTGGCCGGCCCTCGCCAAGCTGCGCGGCACCCTCGTCGTCCTGATGGGCGTCGACAAGATCGGCCGCATCGCCGAGACCCTGATCGCCCACGGCAGGCCCGCCGGGACGCCGGTCGCCCTGATTCAGGAGGGCACGACCGCCGCCCAGCGCCGCGTGGACGCGACACTGGAGACCGTCGAGGAAGCCGTCCGCACCCACGAGGTGCGTCCCCCGGCAGTCATCGTCATCGGCGACGTCGTCACGGTGGGCCCGAACCCCACCGTCTGACCCCGCCCGGACCCCCCACCTGTAACCAGCGGTAACAGAAGTTGCTCTGAACCGTTGGCACCGCACCCAGGACAAGGCAGTATCAACCTGTGGCTGAACCCCAAGGTCTCATCACCATCGACGACCCCGACGACCCGCGCCTGCGCGACTACACAGGCCTGACCGACGTCGAGCTCCGCCGCAGGCGCGAGCCCGCCGAAGGCCTCTTCATCGCCGAGGGCGAGAAGGTCATCAGACGCGCCCGGGAAGCCGGGTACGAGATGCGCTCCATGCTGCTCTCGGCCAAGTGGGTCGACGTCATGCGCGACGTCATCGACGAGGTCCCGGCCCCGGTCTACGCCGTGAGCCCCGACCTCGCCGAGCGCGTCACCGGCTACCACGTGCACCGCGGCGCCCTCGCTTCGATGCAGCGCAAGCCGCTCCCCACCGCCGGCGAACTCCTCGCGACCACGCGCCGCGTCGTCGTCATGGAGGCGGTGAACGACCACACCAACATCGGCGCGATCTTCCGCAGCGCGGCCGCCCTCGGCATGGACGCCGTCCTGCTCTCCCCGGACTGTGCGGACCCGCTCTACCGCCGCTCGGTGAAGGTCTCCATGGGCGCCGTTTTCTCGGTCCCGTACGCGCGCCTCGAGCACTGGCCCAAGTCCCTGGAATCGGTGCGCGAAGCCGGCTTCAACCTGCTGGCCCTCACGCCCGACGAGAAGGCGAAGAGCCTCGACGAGGTCGCCCCGCACAAGATGGACCGAGTGGCCCTGATGCTCGGCGCCGAAGGCGACGGCCTCTCCACCCAGGCCCTCGTCGCCGCCGACGAATGGGTCCGCATCCCGATGGCCCACGGCGTCGACTCGCTCAACGTGGGAGCGGCGGCCGCCGTCGCGTTCTACGCGGTGGCCACGGGCCGCCCCCAGGCGTGACCGTTCCTCAGAGCGTGACAGTTCCTCAGAGGTAGGGCAGGGGCAGCGTCTTCGAGGCGTGCACGTCGCCGCGCGGCTCACCGAGCCCGCGCGACGGCCCCTGGCAGCCCTGCGCCGCCGCGATCCCCAGCGCCACCAGCAGCGTCACCACGACGAACACGAAGAGCCGCTGGCGCAGCAGCCGCGGATTGGCGGGCCGCCGCGTGCCCGTACCCGTCGTCCTCGGCCCTTGCCGCCCCCCGTTGCTACGGGGCGCAGGCCGGGAACCCGACCGGGTCGTACTGCGGGTCGAACCCGGCCGCGTGCTCCCACCGGTCCGGGAGGAACCGTTACTCGGTCGCGGCAGGGGAGTGCCCTGCGTGGTCCGGCGCTGAGTGTGCTGCTCCGTGTACTGCTCGGTGAGCCGTCCCGTAGGCCGGTCGACGTCCCCGCGCGGCGCGGGCGGCCTGGTGTCCCCGAGCCCCTGCGCCTCACGGGCCGCGATCTCCTTGAGTCGCAGCGCCAGCTGAAGCGTGCTCGGCCGCTCCTCCGGATCCTTCGCGAGACAGGCCCGGATCAACGGCGCCAGTGCGTCCGGTACGCCGTGCAGCTGGGCCTCCTCGTGCACGACGCGGTACAGCATCACCTCGGAACTGCCGTGCCCGAAGGGCGAGTCGGCCATCGCGGCGTACGCGAGCGTGGCGCCGAGCGCGAACACGTCCGTGGCCGGCGTGACGGCCGCGCCCCGCACCTGCTCGGGGGCGAGGAACCCGGGGGAGCCGACCGCCGTCCCGACATGGGTGAGCGTGGAGGCTCCGGTCGCCCAGGCGATGCCGAAGTCGATGATGCGCGGGCCCTTGGGCGACAGCAGGATGTTCGACGGCTTGAGGTCGCGGTGCACGACCCCCGCCTCGTGCACGGCCACGAGCCCCTCGGAGAGCGCCGCACCGACCGCCGCCACGTCGGAGGCGGCCAGCGGCCCCTCCTCGGCGACCTTGTCGTGCAGGGAGGGCCCGGGAACGTACTGGGTGGCGAACCACGGCTTGTCGGTGTCGAGATCGGCCGCGACGAGCCGGGCGGTGCAACCACCCCTGATCCGGCGGGCGGCGGCGACCTCGCGCGCGAACCGCGACCGGAACTCCTGGTCCTCCGCCAGATCGGGCCGGATCACCTTCAGCGCGACCCGCTGTCCGCGCCGGTCGGAGCCCAAGTAGACGACGCCCATCCCGCCCGCGCCGAGCCGCCGGTGAATTCTGAACGAGCCGACGACACGCGGGTCCTCGCGCCTCAGGCGCATCATCGCCATGTCCATCCCCGCTGCCCGGTCCGTTTGACGAGCCACAGCTTACGTTTCCGCGGCCGGGTGCGTGCATAGGCCGCGCCCTCACGCTCCGATCGATTGTCAGTGCCCGGTGGGAGACTTGAGGAGTGCTCAGGGGGAGCGGGAGAGGGGCTGCCCGAACCTTCCTTGATCACCAACGGTCCGTCGTAGAAGGGGGATTGGTCCTGTGAAGGGTGACCGAGTGGAGATAGTCGTCGACGCGGGGGACACGACGCGTACGTACGAGGTGGTGGCGAGCCGGGCGGGGCGCCGGGTCGAGACGGCGGTCCGCAGAGGAGTCGTGGAAGTGAGCGAAGTCACCCGCTCCGGTTCCGTGGTGCGCACGGCACGGTTCATGGCGACAAGGGTCCTCGCCCTGGTCGAACAGCCGGTCCCGCGCGAACAGCCCTCCGAGGCGGTGGCCCGCGCCGCCCACCCCCTCGGGGACGACCCTGAGTCCTAGGTCTTCATCTCCACCCAGGGGAGTAGTCGGCCGCCCGCCGCTCATCCTCCGGGAGGCCAGGCAATCGGTACGAGGGCATGACGACCTTGGGCGCCGACGCGAATAGATTCGAGGTCAAGCGGCGGGTGCGGTACTCGTCCCCCGAGGTCAGGCACCCGCCGCTGCCAAACCGAAGATCTTGGCCAGGAGAGAAACCATGGCGTACACGGCACCGCGGACGATGGTCCGCACGCAGGGACGCAGGGCTTTCGCCGCGTTCGGCGGCCGTCGTACAGAGCGCCGTCACCCGCTGGTGGCGGCGGCCATGGTTCTTCCTCTGGCGGCCCTGCTCGTAGTCGTCTTCGGCGGCTGGGACGCAGTGGTCTATCAAGCGTCGTCCGTGGGCGTGATGCTGGGGCGCTGAGCGGCGCCCCAGGCCCGGAAGAGCGGTCCGGGCGGGGACATCCGGCCATGAAACCCCGTGGGGACGGGGGTGCGGCGGACGGCACATGATGGCCGCGCAGCTGGGGAGCTGCGCGGCCATTGTTCTGCCCGTGTACGTGGGATTCCGGCGGCGGATACGTCGTTCTGCCTGCGTAGTCATCGTGCCGCCCGCGTACGGGGAGGCCACAGCCGCCGAGAGGCGCCCGCGCCCGTACGCTCGCCGTGACACCACCCGGGGGGACACCGATGAACGCACCCGTCCTGCTGCCCGCGCTCGACGAGGCGGCACGCGCCGCGGCGCACCGCGCCCAGAAAGCCTGCGCCTGCCCGGAGCCGGCTGCCGGCGTACCCACCGGCGCCCCCGCCACCGTCCTCGCCGACCGCCCGGACGGCGCCGTCGTCCGTCACGGCGACATCGTGGCCAAGGCCCACGCCTCCGGCACGGACCCCACCGATCTGAACACCCGCCTCGCCGTCGCGGCGGCCCTCCCCGGCATCCTCCTCCCACCGCTCAGACCCGTAGCCGAGAACCTCCACGACCGGCTCGTCACCCTCTGGCCGTATGGCACCCCCGTGGACCCGGACGCCCCCGAGCTCGCCCCCTGGGAAGACGCCGCCACCCTTCTGGCCCGCCTGCACACCGTGCCCGTACCGCGACTCCCCGGCCCGCTCCCGCCGATGCGCGGCCCGGCCAAGGCGGCCCTCGCCGTCGCCCGCCTCCTGGCCGCCGCGCCGCATCCGGCATCCGCCCCGATCCTGCGCGCCTGGGCGGGCCTGCCGCCCTGGGCCCGCGCCGAGGCCCCCGCCCCGCAGACGGCCACCCTGTGCCACGGCGACCTGCACCTCGGCCAGCTCGTCCGCCGTCCCGCCGGCGCCGGCCCCTGGCTCCTGATCGACGTCGACGACCTCGGGACCGGGGACCCGGCCTGGGACCTGGCACGCCCGGCGGCCTGGTTCGCGTGCGGACTGCTGCCCGCCGACGAGTGGACAAGGTTCCTCACCGCCTATCAGGCGACCGGTGGCGCACCGTCGCTCCAGGGCGACCCATGGCCGGCTCTCGACGTACCGGCCCACGCCCTGACCGTCCAGACCGCGTCCCTCGCCGTGGCCAAGGCCACCGCGGCCGGCCGTGCGCTGGACGAGGCGGAGGAGGCGCTGGTCGACGCGTGCGGCCGAATGGCCTCCGTACCGGCCGAGTTGGCGAGCGACAGCGCGAAGTAGGGTGCAGTCGACCGGTGCCGGGAAGTGTCCCGGCGAAGAAGTGCCGAACGGCGAGGAGTTGAGCCGACGATGCAGTGCCCCAAGTGCCACGCACCGATGCACACGTACAACCGCAACGGCGTCCAGATCGAACAGTGCAGCGGCTGCCGGGGGATCTTCCTCGACTACGGCGAGCTGGAGGCCCTGACCCGTCTCGAGTCCCAGTGGCAGCAGCCGATGCCGCCCGCGCCCCCGGCCCCGCAGGCGTACCCGGCGCCGCCCGCCCCGGCCTGGGGTGCCCCGCAGCACGGCGGGCACTACGGGGGTCACCACCACAAGGGCGGTTTCGGCCGGATGCTCTTCTCCTCCTGAGCCCCCGAGAGCACGAAGAAGCCCCCGACCGAAAGGCCGGGGGCTTCTTGCTGGTGCGCGATACTGGGATTGAACCAGTGACCTCTTCCGTGTCAGGGAAGCGCTCTCCCGCTGAGCTAATCGCGCGGGAACGGGCCAGACTCTATCAGGCGCCGCGAGGGGTAATGCCAGGTGGTGCGGTTACTGCGTGCGCGATACTGGGATTGAACCAGTGACCTCTTCCGTGTCAGGGAAGCGCTCTCCCGCTGAGCTAATCGCGCGGGACGGATCAGATACGGACCGGAGTCCGAAGATCCAGTGCGCGATACTGGGATTGAACCAGTGACCTCTTCCGTGTCAGGGAAGCGCTCTCCCGCTGAGCTAATCGCGCATGGAGGTGGAGACGGGATTTGAACCCGTGTAGACGGCTTTGCAGGCCGTTGCCTCGCCTCTCGGCCACTCCACCAGGATTGTGAGGGTTCGGGAAGATCCCCCACGTCCTGAGCGGACGACCAGGTTCGAACTGGCGACCTCAACCTTGGCAAGGTTGCGCTCTACCAACTGAGCTACGTCCGCTTGTCGTTTCCGTTCCGCTTGCGCGTCCCGGCGACGTGTTGAACTCTAGCGGATTCCTGGGCCAGCACAAAAACGCGTTTGCGCAGCGTGCTGCGGTGCGACCGGCCCAGGTCACGCGGAGGACACCCGCCATAGACTCGAAGACGTGCACGACCTCCCTCAAGACCTCCCCCCGCTGGCCCGCTTCGGCGACCTCGTAGCGACCGATCTGTGCGACGTGACCAGCGATCCAGAGGCCCTGGACTCCGAGGGGTTCTGGGCCGTCTCCGCCGACTTCGAGGGGCGTCTCGTGTGCGCCCGCTTCGCGAGCGTGCGCAAGGAGCCGGTGCCCGCACCGGTCCCCGGCGCCTGGAAGGGGCCCGCGGCCGGCGACTGGACGACCTCCCTCGACCGCGCCGCGTACACGGAGGGCGTACGGCGCATCCGGGACCACATCTCGCGCGGCGAGGTCTACCAGGCCAACCTCTGCCGCGTCCTGTCCGCGCCGCTGCCCCCTGACGCGGACGTGGACGCGCTCACCGCACTCCTCGCGCGCGGGAACCCGGCTCCGTACGCCGGAACGATTCGGCTGCCCGCGCACGGGGTGGAGATAGCCACCGCGTCCCCGGAGCTCTTCCTGCGCCGTGACGGGAGCGTCGTCGAGTCCGGGCCGATCAAGGGCACGGGCCGCACCGAGGCGGACCTCCTGGGGAAGGACTATGCCGAGAACGTGATGATCGTGGACCTGGTCCGCAACGATCTCGGACGCGTGTGCGCGACCGGCTCGGTGACCGTCCCGGAACTGTGCGTCGTCGAGAAGCACCCGGGGCTCGTCCACCTCGTCTCCACCGTCCGCGGTGAGCTGCGCGAGGGCGCGGGCTGGCGCGACCTGATCGACGCGACCTTCCCGCCCGGCTCGGTCACGGGCGCGCCCAAGTCGAGCGCCCTGCGCATCATCGACTCCCTGGAGACGGCGCCCCGCGGCCCGTACTGCGGCGGGATCGGCTGGGTCGACGCCGACCGGGGCACCGGTGAGCTGGCCGTCGGGATCCGCACGTTCTGGGCCGACCGCGCCGACGGCGTCCTGCGGTTCGGCACCGGCGCCGGCATCACGTGGGGCTCCGACCCCGAGGGCGAGTGGCGTGAGACGGAACTGAAGGCTTCCCGGCTGCTCGCTGTAGCGTCGGGCTCGTACGACGAAAGTGGAGGGATCACCCGGTGAAGATCTGGCTCGACGGCACACTTCAGGACCTCGAGGCTGCCCGTGTCTCGGTGTTCGACCACGGGCTGACCGTGGGCGACGGCATCTTCGAGACCGTGAAGGCGGTGGACGGGAAGGCGTTCGCGCTGACCCGCCACCTCTTGCGGCTCGCCCGTTCGGCGCGCGGCCTCGGCCTGCCCGAGCCCGACCTCGACGAGGTGCGCCGGGCCTGTGAAGCCGTGCTCGACGCCAACCCGATGCCGCTCGGCCGGCTGCGGATCACGTACACCGGAGGGCTCTCGCCGCTGGGTTCCGACCGGGGTGAGCACGGGCCGACGCTCGTGGTGGCCCTCGGCGAGACGACCCGGCGCCCCGACTCCACCGCCACGGTCACGGTCCCGTGGACGCGCAACGAACGCGGCGCGCTGACCGGCCTGAAGACCACGTCGTACGCGGAGAACGTCGTCGCGCTCGCTCGCGCGCGCGAACAGGGCGCTTCCGAGGCGCTGTTCGCCAACACGGTCGGGCAGCTGTGCGAGGGCACCGGGTCGAACGTCTTCGTCGTCCTGGACGGGGAGATCCACACTCCGCCGGTCGCCTCGGGCTGCCTGGCGGGCATCACGCGCGCGCTGGCCGTCGAGTGGACGGGCGCCAAGGAGACCGATCTGCCGCTGGACGTCCTGGAGCGCGCCGACGAGATCTTCCTGACGTCCACGCTCCGCGACGTGCAGGGCGTGCACCGGGTCGACGGGCGTGAACTGCCGGGCGCACCGGGCCCCGTCACCGCCAAGGCGATGCGCGTCTTCGACGAGCGCGCGGCGGACGACCTCGACCCGTAAAACCAGGTGAACGGGTGGGTCCCAGGCGGGTACAACACCCCTGATGACCACCACCCTGCGGCCGACCGAGCCGCTTCAGCGCGACGCCGACGGGGCGCGCTCACGCCACTACCGCGTGTGCGTGAACAGCCGCCCCGTCGGCGAACTGCGTCTCGCCACCCACGCCGACTTCGGTCCGGGGGTGGCCCTGATCAGTGCTCTGCGGATCGAGGAGGCGGACCGGAGCCGGGGCCGCGGCACCGTCGCGGCACTCGCCGCCGAGGAGGTGGCACGCGGCTGGGGCTGCCACCGCATCGAGGTCTCGATCCCGGCGTCAGCCGACCGGGGCCTCGGCCTCGCCACCGCTCTCGGTTACGTCGAGCGCAACCGGAACATGGAGAAGGAACTCCCCGCCCAGCCCACCGCACTGCCGCCGGGCAGTACCGGACGGCGGATGACCGGCCCCGAGTTCACCGAGTGGGAGGCGCACACCCGCGCCGGGTACGTGCGGAGCCTGGTCGAGCGGGGCGTTCCGGAGGCCGAGGCGCGTACCAAGGCGGAGGCCGACCATGAGGCGCTGCTCGGGGGCGGGCTCGGCACCCCCGACGCCGCCCTGAGCGTGCTGGAGGCGGACGGTGAGGTGGTGGGCACGCTGTGGGTCGCGCTGGGCGGGGAGCGCGCCTACGTCTACGACGTCGAGGTGGCCGCCGGGCAGCGCGGGCGCGGCCACGGGCGCTCCCTGATGCTCCTCGCGGAGGCCGAGGCGCGCGCCGCCGGCCTCACCCGGATCGGGCTCAACGTCTTCGCGGGCAACACCCCGGCACTCCGCCTGTACGAGTCGCTCGGCTACCGCGCGACCCTGTTCCACCTGCACAAACCGTTGCTCTGAGGGGCAGGCGGTGCGGGAGATTCCCTAGGATCCGAGCAGCCGGTCCACGATCTCCTCGACGCGCTCGCGGAGCCCTTCCTGGCTCTTGCCACCGTCGAGCCGCTCGCCGCCGACGACGTACGTGGGGGTACCCGTCACGCCGATCGCCTTGCCCTCGGCCTGGTCCGCGTCGACGATCAGGATGTGCCGTCCGTCGACGAGGGCCGTGTCGAACTCCTCGGCGTCCAGGCCGAGTTCACCGGCGACCCCGACGAGGAACGGCTCGCCCTTGCGGTCGAGTTCCTCGACCCTGCCGAGTACGGCTTCCACGTAGGGCCAGCCCTGCCCCTGCTCGAACGCCTCCTCCGCGGCCTGCGCGCCGGCGAAGGAGTGCTTGTGCTTCTCCAGCGGGAAGTGCCGCAGGCGCAGGTCGATGCGGTCGCCGTAGCGGGCCCGCAGCGCGCGCACGTCGTCGAGGGCGGTGCGGCAGTCGGGGCACTGGAGCTCGCACCAGACGTCGAGGACGGGGCGGCCCTGAGGGGCGGAGGCGGCGGAGGCGTCGTTCATGGGGCCAGTCTTCCAGCCGGGCGCCGGGGACCCCAACCGGCACTGCTGTGGGCGCTGGGGCCCAGGGGACTAGGGGGTACCCCGGAAATGTCCCTGAGGTGGCGCGGGAAGCGTGGCCTCCGGCACCCGGGGCGGTGCAGGATGGAAAGGACGGAACGCCCGTCGCCCGCCGCCAGAGCCAGGAGGACCGGATGATTGCCGAGACCGTCTGTTCCGCCGTGTCCGTGGCAGGGCTGGGCATCGCCGCTGTCACCGCGTACCGGAAGCGTTTCCTGCGGGCCGCGCGGATAGCGGCCTACTCGCTGGTGCCCATCGGGCTCGTGATGACCGGCGTGGTCGGCTGGGTGGCGGACACCGCCTTCAGTCCGACGGCGTGGGCCGGTTTCGGCGTGCTCGGCGGCGCGTGGCTCCTGTTCGCGGGGACGCGGGCCGTGGAGCGACGCAGAGCCGGCACCGGCGAGGAGCACAAGGCCACCGAGGCCGCCTCCCGTAGCAAGGCCGTGGCGCCGACCGCGTCCGCCCCCTCCCTCGGGCAGGGGCAGGTCGCCAAGCCCACGGCGACCCACCCCACCACGAAGACGAAGTCCGGCACGCAATCCGCAGCCGATGACTTCAGCGACGTCGAGGAGATCCTGAAGAAATACGGGATCTAGGAACGCGGCACGCGGAAACGCAGGCCCTGGATTCCGGGAGCCGACGGCGGCGCGGGCCTCACCGTCCGCCGATCCCCACCGTCCCGATCACATTCACGTCGTGCGTCCAGGTCACGCTCGCGTTCGCGCAGCGCACGGCCCGGCCGCGGCCGGGGAACGCCGGGTCGGGCAGCGCCAGGCCCACGCTGTGCGGCCCCCGGGTGCCCGAGGGCACCTCGAGCGTGCCGCGCACCGTCGTCACGGCCGGCCCCGAGTGGTCGTCGTCCGTCTCCGCCCGCCCCTGCGGCTGCCAGGTCCGCCAGTCCGCGCCGGTCTCCGCCGACGACACCGTCCGGCCTTCGCCGTCGAGGAGCACCAGCCGGACGGGACGCGCGTGCTTGGGCGCGGCGAAACCACGGTTGACGAGGTCGACCTCGACGGGCAGCCGGCGACGGGACAGCTCCGGCAGGCCGAGCCGCGCCTCGCGCACCTCGATCCGGTACCCGAGATGGTCGCGCAGATACTCGAACTGCGTCCGCTCCACGGCCCGGCCGCCCCGGTCACGGAAGTACCCGTCGGACACCGGCAGCAGCGCGTCCCGTACCTCTTGCTCGGTGAGCGCCGCCGTCCTCCAGGCCGGGACGGTGACCGTGGCGTTGTGCACGATGGAGAGGCTGTCCCAGCGCAGCGTCTGCAGCCTGCGCGCCGCCGCGACCCCCGGAATGACGGTGCTCCAGGCGTACGGATCGGCGCTCTGCCCCTTGTCCCACGGCATCTCACCGTCCATGACATGGGCCGGGGCGACATCGACGTACGTGTTCCAGCCCGGATTGTCCGGAACGAAGTAGTCCCACAGGCCCTCGCCGAGGGTGACGTAGTCGTTGTGGAAGCCGACCCGGTCCAGGATGGCCTGGTTGGTGATCATCGCCCGCTTCTCCGCGTACCGCACCTGTGTGTGCGTTCCGTCGGGAAGGGCGTCGACGAGCGACGTCATGATCGCGGTCACGGCGTCCGGGTAGTTCTCGTGCTGGTAGTAACTCCCGTGCCATTCGCCCCAGGCGCCGAGGAATCCGGCCTGCCACACGGCGACGACATCGCTGTTGCGCGCGATCAGCGGCGCCAGCTGGCCGATGTGACGCTGGATGTCCTGGACGGTGTAGCGCCGATCGGACCGCACACCGTCGTCGTACGCGAACCGCAGGACTGCCGCGTACCCCTTGCTGCGCAGTCCGCGGAAGACGCTCTCGATGTTGTCGAGCGCGCTCTGCGGGATCGCCGTGGTCGCGAAGTCCCAGAGGTACAAGTAGAGCTGAGTGAGATTCGCCCCGGGGCCGTACTTGCCCTCCAGGATCTCCAGCGTGCGGGCCGCGTCGGGGGAGTGGTCCGCCTCGTTCGACCACGGGCTCGTGAGGTCGACGGCGTTGTACGACATCTCGTAGCGGAAGCCGCGCCGGGGGTTGGCCAGCGGATCGCGGCCGTCCGGGTCGTCGGGCCGGATGCCACGATGCGGAATCCGGCGCCACCCTTCGCCGGCCCCCGGTGCGGCGACCGCGGGGACCGCGCCCAGACCCATGACGGCGGCGGCCCCGAACGTGGCGGCCATGAGGCGTCTCCGGCTGGGAGCCCTCGCGGCCCCGGCGGATCTGACCTCGTCCGGGGGCTCCTGAGCTTTCAGGAGCCTGGCGGTCTCGGTCGGCTCGACGGACATCGGCGCCTCCTCCGGTGCACATGCGTGACAGGGGTGCCGAGTCTCGCGAGCGCTCCAGGTCACCGGCCATGGACGGAAAACGGAGGCAGATGGACTTTTCTCGGTCGTCCAGCTGCACATGATCACGGGATTCGGCTAACTCCCGTTCAATTCGTGCGTGTTGATCGCCAGGGATACGTCGGCTGCGCCATCATCACCGCGAGATGCTGGACACCACACCGGGCCCTGCCGCCCCACAGGCCGACGACCGACCCGACGGCCTCCCGGCCGACGAGCGCCGCGGCTGCCTCTTCGCACTGTCACAACCGCCCTTGATGATCTTTCTGGCGGTGATCGGCGTCCTGCTGCTGCTGGCTTCACTGCACGACCTGTTCGTGCTGTGACCGATCCCGTGCTGCGGGACCGGCCGCCCGCTTCAGCGCGCCGCTTCCTTGCGCCGTGCCCGATACGCGGCCACATGCAAGCGGTTTCCACATGTACGGCTGTCGCAGTACCGGCGGGACCGGTTCCGCGAGAGATCCACGAAGGCGCGCCGGCAGTCCGGCGCCTCGCAGCGCCGCAGCCGCTCCTGCTCCCCGGCGACCACGAAGAACGCCAGCGCCATCCCGCAGTCCGCCGCGAGATGGTCGGCCACGGACGCGCCCGGCGCGAAGTAGTGGACGTGCCAGTCGTAGCCGTCGTGGTCCGTCAGGCGCGGCGTGGTCCCCGCGGCGGCGACGAGCTCGTTGATGAGCGAGGCGGCCGCGTGCGGGTCGGGAGCCGCGAAGACGGCGGCGAACCGCCCCCGTACGTGCCGTACGGCGTCGAGGTCACGCTCGGCGAGCACCCCGACGTCACTGATGTCGTTCTTTCGTACGAAGTCACCAAGGGCCGCCACATCGGCAAGGCCGTCGGCGGCCTGCTCGTCGTCCGGCGCGGTGTTCACCAGATCCACCACGGTGTCGAGGGCGCACCGGGTGTCGTGGGTGATCAGCACGATTTGCTCCCTGGCCTGGGGGGTCGGGCCTGTGCCCGCCGATGCTGGCCGATGTTATAGGTCGGCCCGGCGGTGTGGCGCCCGCCCTCGGCCCCGAGGCACAGCGGCGCCGCCCCCGTGGAGGAACCCACGACGGCGGCGCCGGTGTATGCCGTATGCGGTTGTTGTGGCTCGGTCCGTCTCCCCGAGTGGACGGCGTCGAGCGGCTCTCACGGTGCGTGACTCCGGCAGTGTGCGCCGGAGCCTGCTCCAGGCCTCAGCTTTCGGCGAGGATGTGTGAGAGCTCCGTGTCGAGATCGAAGTGGCGGTGTTCCGTGCCGGGTGGCACGGCCGCGTCGGTCCTCTTCAGGAACGACTCCAGCGCCCGCGCAGGGGCTTCGAGCAGAGCCTCGCCCTCCGGAGAGCTGAGAGCGATGCAGACGACGCCTTGGCCGTGACTACGCGAGGGCCAGACTCGGACGTCGCCGGTGCCTGTGGGCCTGTGCAGGCCCTCGGCGAGCAGGTCGCGGGCGAACACCCATTCGACCGTTTCTTCAGCTCCGGTGTGGAACGTGGCGTGCACGGCGTAGGGATCGGCCGTGTCATACCGCAGTCCTGCGGGTACAGGCAGTGAGGACTCGCTCGACACAACGAGGCGCAGGTGCAGCTCGCAGCTGACCGTGGTGTTCATAAGCGCCAGGGCCTTTCGCTCAGTGTGCGCTCGGGGATTCGCACGTCGGCGAAATCGACATGCCACCTACGGTGTCGTTGTAAACCCCTCTGAGGGTTTTGGGTGTCTTTAGGTAGCTCGTACGGCGCAGTGTTTCTCTGCGTGGAACGGCCATTCCGGTGACATGAATCCGTCGGGTAGGTTTGCCCGTATGAATACGGGGAGTGACGAGTCGGCTGAGTCTGAATCCGCGGTCGCGGCGGCGGGAGACGGGGACCGGGCCGAGTCGGGGCTCGGTTCGCGGGCGCCGGGGTTCATCAAGGCCAGCAGGACCCTGCACCTGAGCTGGCAGGTCGGCGTCTTCGTCGTCGGTCTCGCGGTCGTGGTGGCCGGCGTGATCATGCTTCCGCTGCCCGGTCCGGGCTGGCTGGTGATCTTCGGCGGCATGGCGATCTGGGCGACCGAGTTCGTCTGGGCTCAGCTCGTGCTGCGCTGGACGAAGCGCAAGGTCACCGAGGCCGCGCAGCGTGCGCTCGACCCGGCGGTGCGCCGCCGGAACATCATCCTGACCACGGTCGGCCTGGTGATCATCGCCGTACTGCTCGCGATCTACGTGTGGAAGTTCGGCTTCGAGATGCCGTGGCGGATCAAGGAGTGACCGGGGTGGCCCGTGAGGGTCGTGGCGGAGGTGCCGGGGCTGGTCGGAGCACCCGCTGACATGCGGTAATGTTCTCTCTGCGCCCGGGCGATTAGCTCAGTGGGAGAGCGCTTCGTTCACACCGAAGAGGTCACTGGTTCGAACCCAGTATCGCCCACCCCGGACCGAGGACCCTGGAGGCATCAGCCTCCAGGGTCCTCGGCGTTTCCGTCTCCGTGTGCCATGATCGGCAAGCGCTTTCGGTTCGCGGGGTGCCGTCGGTGTCCGATGAGCGGAACCGGGATTCCCGTAATCCATACGCCTGCCCGGTGAAAGTCCGGTCGTTCCTTCCGTAATTCGACAATCTGTCGAAAGTTAACGCGGATTCAGTAAGAGCAAGGAGTTCGCCCGGAATCCGGGAGTTCTGACGGTGAATCAATGGCATCCGACGCCGCGTCAATTCACCTGCGTCTCCCGCGTGCCGGGGCCGGGCACACTCGTGGCATGGACTGGAGCCACTACCGCTTCCGCAGCGTCTGGGACCTGCCCGCGCGACCCGCCGACGTGTACGCGGCCCTCGCGCGCGGCGAGGACTATCTCGAGTGGTGGCCCCAGGTGCGCGAGGTGCAGCTGCGCGAGGACGGCGGCGGCACCGCCCGCTTCCGCTCGCTCCTCCCGTACGACCTGGTCGTGACCGCCGTCGAGCGGCGCCACGAACCGGCCGACGGAATCCTGGAGATCGCCCTGTCGGGGGACCTTGAGGGCTGGGCGCGCTGGACGGTGCGGGCGCACGCGGGCGGGACGCGCGCCTTCTACGAGCAGGAGGTGGAGGTGACCAAGCCCCTCATGCGGAAGCTCGCCGTCGTCGGCCGGCCGCTGTTCCGCGTCAACCACGCGCTGATGATGAGGGCCGGGCGGCGCGGGCTCGCCGCCCTGCTGCACGCGGCCTGACCGAACCGGTTTGAAGGAAACCCCGCGGGGCCTGTATGGTTCAACCCGTTCCCGGGCGATTAGCTCAGTGGGAGAGCGCTTCGTTCACACCGAAGAGGTCACTGGTTCGAACCCAGTATCGCCCACCCCGGAGAAAGCCGGTCCGTCAGCAGACGGACCGGCTTTTCTGTTCCCCAGACCCTGCGCCGGGCAGGCAACTCTCAGGCCGCCTCGCGCAGTTCCGTCCGCATCGGCCACGCCGGATCCACCGTCTCCGGACTGCCGCTGCGCGCGAACCACGCCTGCAGCCCGCGCGCCTGCGCCGCGTGCCACACCGCCTGAAGTGTGTGCAGCTCGGCGGGGGAGAGGCGCTCCAGGCGGGACGCGTACTTGCGCCCCACCGCCCGTACGACGTCGAGGGACGCCTGGGCGTCGGCCGCCGCGTCGTGGGCGCCGTCGAGGGTCACCTCGTAGTGGGCGCACAGGTCCGTCAGGGTGCGGCGGCCCTTGCGGTAGCGGTCCAGGTGTTTGTCGAGGACCCGCGGGTCGAGGACGCACAGCGGTGAGCGCTCCAGGTAGTGGCCGAGCGAGGACGCGCGGTGGCGGCGCAACTCCCGGTCGAGCAGCGTCAGGTCGAACGGCGCGTTCATCACCACCAGCGGGCGGCCCATCGCCGCCTGGTCGCCGAGCAGTCTGGCTATCTCCTCCATAGCGGGCGCCGGCCAGCGGCCGTTGAGCTGCAGGTGTTCGTCCGTCAGGCCGTGCACCTCGGTCGCCCCGGCCGGTACCGGAACGCCCGGATTCACCAGCCAGCGCGTCACGCGCGGCCGGCAGCCCGGGGCGTCCTGCACGACGATCGCGGCCGACACGATGCGGTCGCTCTCCACGTCCACGCCGGTGGTCTCGGTGTCGAAAGCTGCCAGGGGACCCTCGTACCAGCACGTCATGTCAATGCAACTCCTCGTTCGCATGTGGCAGTTGACGCCCCCTTGACGTGTGCCGACTGCCCGGTTCGGTGATACCCGGGCTGTTTGCGTCGTACGCCGGACGGAGACAACACAGATACGGGTCATGGCAGTTCAGAGGCCCGCCGAGGGGAATCACCGGTTTCGGAAGGCCAGTTCGTCATGGCGCTCGCGCAGCCCGAACAGGGTGGGCTGCTGCCCGAGCGGATCGCACCGCCGCGCGGCACACTCGCCACCACCGCCTGCATGGAGACGCTCCAGGTGGGCTACTTGCACGCCGTCGCGGCAGCCGCGGGCTGTTCGCTCTCCCAGCCGTTCCCGGACAACGGCATCGACTGGCACGTCAGCCACAGCGCCCCCGGGCACACGGTCGACGACGAGGTCACCATCAAGGTGCAGCTCAAGTGCACGTACCAGCTTCAGCCGAATCCGGCCGGGCCGTCCTTCTCCTTCACGCTCGACAACGCGCACCTGGAGAAGCTCGCCCGCACGCCCGTGTCGGTGCACAAGATCCTCGTCGTGATGATCGTGCCGCGCTCGCAGGACGACTGGCTGCGGGCCGGCCACGAACGGCTCGACCTGCGGCACTGCTGCTACTGGACCAACCTCGCCGGTCACCCCGTGACCGGCAGACGCCGTACCACCGTGCGCATCCCGACCTCGCGGATCTTCGACGACCGCGCGCTCTGCGAGATCATGACGCGGGTCGGGACGGGCGGGAGACCCTGACGTGAGCGGGACCCCTGACCAAGGGGAGGGAGACCCTATGCAGCACCGCCCGATCGACGAGCGCGTCCGCGCCCTGAACCCCGCCCGGTCCCACCCCGCCGACCTCGAAGGCCCCGAACCGGCGCAGGTCGACCCCGTCGTGCTCAACGCGCTGCTCGGCCGGCACGGCTGGGAGCGCCGCGGCGGCGCCGGCGGACGGTACGTGCGCTGGACGCTGCCCGGCGGCTCCGGACGCACCAGCCTTCTCGTGCCCGAGAGCCGCGCCTTCCCCGACAGCGACGAACTGCTGGGCGAGGCGTTGGAGGCGCTGGAACGGAGCGGTGCGCCCTGTGCGCGGGAGGTCCTCGTCTCGCTCGCCGTCCCGAGCGACGAGATCCGCTGGTGGCGCGACGTCCCGGCCGGGCCCGCGGGCAGCGCGACCTGGCCGGTGGAGGAGCAACTGCGCGGCGCCGCCCGGCAGATGCTGCTGGCCGCCGCGCTCGCCACGCGGGAGCGGGCCGGTTACTACGGCGCGCGCCACCGCAGACCCGCCGCCGCGTCCCTGGAGAACGTCCTCGTCGGCGACGCCCCCGGCGGGCGCGGCCTCACCGCGTTCGCGCCCGTCGCCACGAGCCGCGCCCTCGCGGTCCGCCTCCATCAGGCGCTGTACGCGGCGCGCGAGGCCATCGACTACCGGCGGGCCACCGGCGGCATGGACGCGTTCGACGGCGCGGTCGCGGCGGGCGTCAGTCATGAACTCGTCGAAGCGCTCGTCGCGCTGGTCCGCGGTACGGAGGGGGCCAGCGTCGGCATCGAGTGGTCGCCGTCGGCCGGGGTGCCCGACGAGTGCACGGCCGGGGACGCGCCCGTCGAGTTCTCGCCCGGTGACCTGGCCGTACTGAGGGAGGCGAGCTCCCGCTATCTGCGGGCCGAGCCGTCGGTCGCCGTCCGCATCACCGGCACCGTCGTGCGGATGCGCCGGTCGGGGCCGGGTGGGGAGGGAACGGTACGGCTGCACGTCATCGGGGGCGCGGAGGTGCCGCACGTACGGATCACGTTGGACGAGGACGCGTACCGGACGGCCGGGCACGCGCATCTTGTCGGGCTGCCGATCCGGGTGCACGGGCGGCTTGAGAGCCGGGGCGGGTTCCGGCGGCTGACCGGGGCGAGCGGGGTGGTTCCGGTGCAGGTGGAGGAGGCCGAGCGGGACCGGCTGATGAAGTCGCTCCAGGAGAATCTGGACTTCTTCGAGGAGGCGTGCACCGGGGACGAGTGAGGCGGCGGGGGGCTGCCGCGAGCGCGCTGTGGAGACTGTTTCGCGAGGAGGGCCCCGGGCTCGGTACGATCCATCTAGCCGATGTGTACGTGTATCGCGTACGCGTCGGCTCGTGGAACACGCCCCCTCAGGTAGGAGAAGTCCGGTGTCAGACGTCCGTGTGATCATCCAACGCGATTCCGAGCGGGAAGAGCGCGTGGTGACGACGGGCACTACGGCCGCCGAGCTCTTCGCCGGCGAGCGCACCGTCGTCGCCGCCCGTGTGGCCGGTGAGCTGAAGGACCTCGCGTACGAGGTGCGCGACGGCGAGGCGGTCGAGCCCGTCGAGATCTCCTCCGAGGACGGCCTCAACATCCTGCGCCACTCCACCGCGCACGTGATGGCGCAGGCCGTGCAGGAGCTGTTCCCCGAGGCCAAGCTGGGCATCGGCCCGCCGGTCAAGGACGGCTTCTACTACGACTTCGACGTGGAGAAGCCCTTCACGCCCGAGGATCTCAAGGCCATCGAGAAGAAGATGCAGGAGATCCAGAAGCGCGGCCAGCGTTTCTCGCGCCGCGTCGTCACCGACGAGGCCGCCCGCGAGGAGCTCGCCGACGAGCCGTACAAGCTGGAGCTCATCGGCATCAAGGGCTCCGCGTCCACGGACGACGGTGCGAACGTCGAGGTGGGCGGCGGCGAGCTGACCATCTACGACAACCTCGACGCCAAGACCGGCGACCTGTGCTGGAAGGACCTCTGCCGCGGTCCCCACCTGCCGACCACGCGCAACATCCCCGCGTTCAAGCTCATGCGGAACGCGGCCGCGTACTGGCGGGGCAGCGAGAAGAACCCGATGCTCCAGCGCATCTACGGCACGGCCTGGCCGTCGAAGGACGAGCTGAAGGCGCACCTGGAGTTCCTCGCCGAGGCCGAGAAGCGCGACCACCGCAAGCTGGGCAACGAGCTGGACCTGTTCTCCATCCCGGACCAGATCGGCTCCGGCCTCGCCGTCTTCCACCCCAAGGGCGGCATCGTCCGCCGGGTCATGGAGGACTACTCGCGCCGCCGGCACGAGGAGGAGGGCTACGAGTTCGTCTACACCCCGCACGCGACGAAGGGGAAGCTCTTCGAGACCTCGGGCCACCTGGACTGGTACGCCGACGGCATGTACCCGCCCATGCAGCTCGACGAGGGCGTGGACTACTACCTCAAGCCCATGAACTGCCCGATGCACAACCTGATCTTCGATGCGCGCGGCCGGTCCTACCGTGAACTGCCGCTGCGCCTCTTCGAGTTCGGCACCGTGTACCGGTACGAGAAGTCGGGCGTCGTGCACGGCCTGACCCGCGCCCGCGGCTTCACGCAGGACGACGCGCACATCTACTGCACCAAGGAGCAGATGGCGGAGGAGCTCGACAAGACGCTCACCTTCGTCCTCGGCCTGCTCCGCGACTACGGCCTGACCGACTTCTACCTGGAGCTGTCCACCAAGGACCCGGAGAAGTTCGTCGGCTCGGACGAGATCTGGGAAGAGGCCACCGAGACGCTGCGGCAGGTCGCCGAGAAGCAGGGCCTCCCGCTGGTCCCGGACCCGGGCGGCGCCGCCTTCTACGGCCCGAAGATCTCCGTCCAGGCCAAGGACGCCATCGGCCGCACCTGGCAGATGTCGACCGTGCAGCTCGACTTCAACCTGCCGGAGCGCTTCAACCTGGAGTACACCGGCCCCGACGGCACCAAGCAGCGCCCGGTCATGATCCACCGCGCCCTGTTCGGCTCCATCGAGCGGTTCTTCGCCGTACTCCTCGAGCACTACGCGGGAGTCTTCCCGGCGTGGCTCGCGCCCGTGCAGGCCGTCGGCATCCCGATCGGCGACGCGCACATCCCGTACCTCCAGGAATTCCAGGCCAAGGCGAAGAAGAAGGGGCTGCGCGTCGACGTGGACTCCTCTTCGGACCGTATGCAGAAGAAGATCAGGAACGCGCAGAAGCAGAAGGTGCCGTTCATGATCATCGCGGGTGACGAGGACATGGCCGCCGGTGCCGTCTCCTTCCGCTACCGCGACGGCACGCAGGAGAACGGCATCCCCGTCGACGAGGCGATCGAGAAGATCGTCAAGGTCGTCGAGGAGCGCGTGCAGGTCTGATGCCGGCCGCGTGACGTCAGCGGCGCGACGTCCGCAGCTGACGGGCGTACGACGTCAGGAGGCCCCCGGGAGATTTCCCGGGGGCCTTTCGTCGTCCTCGCGCGCGAACGTCTTGAGCAGCCAGGACGCGAACGTGCCCGTGACCGCCCCGAGCAGCGCCAGCCCGCAGCCCATCAGGGCCACGGCCACCACGCGTCCGGTGGGGGTCACCGGCACCACGTCGCCGTACCCGACCGTGGCCAGCGTCGCGCACGCCCACCACACCGAGTCCCCGAAGGTACGGATGCTGGCGTGCGGCGCGTACCGTTCGGCCTGGTACTCGGCCAGCGACGCGGCGAATCCGATGAGCGTCGCGGACAGGCCCGCGTAGACGACCACGCGGGCGTGCAGGCCGAGCCGCGGTCGCTCGCGGCGCTGCCGCACGGCGTCGTAGGTCCGTACGACCTGGAGCGGGCGCAGCAGCGGCAGCAGCACGATCACCGCGTCCAGCCAGTGCGCGCGCACGAACGCGAGACGCCAGCGGGCGGCACGCCACCGGACGGCGAAGTCGAGGATGAAGACGGCCCACGCGGTGATGATCGCCGCGAGACAGAGATGGCGCACGGCCCCCGGGAGACCGGGGCCCAGGACCAGGACCGCGTACGAAGTCAGGAACAGCAGGGACGCCAGCGAGAGCGGGACCTCCATCCGTCGCTCCCACGGCGTCCGCCGGCTGTCGTCCATGGGGCAAGGATCTCCGCGCGTCCGGGTACCCGCCCCTCCGACACGGGCCGAACGGGCGAAGCCATATGCTGCACCTCATGACGAGTGAGCCGGAGCAGCACACGGGGCCGGTGGGTGAGCCGGACGGGTTCGGGCGCCTTTGGACGCCGCATCGGATGGCCTACATCCAGGGTGAGAACAAGCCGACGGGACCGGGGGCCGACGACGGCTGTCCCTTCTGCGCCGCACCCGCCCTGACCGACGAGGAAGCCCTGATCGTGGCGCGCGGCACCAGCGTCTACGCGATCCTCAACCTCTACCCGTACAACGGCGGCCACTTGATGGTGCTGCCGTACCGGCACGTCGCCGACTACACGGACCTGGACGACGCCGAGACCGCCGAGCTGGCGCTCTTCACGAAGCGTGCGATGACCGCCCTGCGCACCGCGTCCGGCGCGCACGGCTTCAACATCGGGATGAACCAGGGTGCGGTGGCCGGGGCCGGCATCGCCGCGCATCTGCACCAGCACATCGTTCCGCGCTGGGGCGGCGACACCAACTTCATGCCCGTGGTGGGGCACACGAAGGTGCTGCCGCAGCTCCTTGGAGACACGAGGACGGCGCTGGCCAAGGCCTGGCCCGACGCCGACGGAAGCTGACCGGCCGACCGACTGCCCGACCGCTTGATCGCCCGCCCCGGACCGTCCGCCGGGGTGGGCGATTTTTATGGCAGCGGTGACCGGTGTCGTCGGCTGACCGTTGGCCTAGGCCTCGTACACGTCCGCCTTCGTGGGCGTAGGTGCCTGGACCAGGCCGCTGAGGACGCCCGAGCGTGTGCCGAACTGCTCGGTGTTCACGCCGTTCTCCTCCAGGACCTTGATCGCCGCCGCGTGCACGACGCGCAGGACCGGGGTGGCCGTGCGCAGCGCGTCGTCCGCCATGAAGCGGTGCCGCCACGGCTTGTCCGCCCACGCGTGGCGCAGGCCGAACGGCTCGGGGAGGACCAGCTTGCCGCCTATGTAGTCCAGGAGCGGCGGGTACCAGGTGAAGGGGGCGCGCACCGCGAGCCGGACCACCTCGTCGGGCTCGATGAGCGGCAGCTTCCGCTCCACCGTCTCCCAGAACTTGATGGGCTTGGCGACTTCCTTCGTCTTCGGCTCGGACTTCGTGGTGAACAGGGAGTGCACCGGGCCGAGCGCGTGGCCCGTGATCTCGATGCGCAGTGTCTCGTGCAGGACCGTCACCGTGATCAGCATCGTGATCACCAACTGGCCGTCCCAGAGCGTGAACTGGACGCCCAGATAGTGGCGGTCGCCGCTGCCGAACTGCTGCTCGTTGCAGATGCGCTGTATCTCGTGGCTCTTGACCTGGAAGGCCTCGACGTCGGTGCCGCTGGGGCGCGCCACGTTCTTCGCGTTCTCCCCGATGGGGGAGACGATCCAGTGCCGTATCGACGGGGTCGGGAAACCGCCCGTGTGCAGCGGGCCGCGCTCCAGCAGCTTCAGCTGGTCGTGGATCGCCCGTACGACGTCCCAGCTGCGGAACGGGTGGATCTCCGCGCCTTCTTCGCGCGGCACCAGCTCCTCCGCGAGCTGCCAGCTGCCCCAGCGCGTGCCCATGCCGAGGATGCCCTTCGGGCCCGCGTAGAACACGGCGTTCGACTGCTGCTCGGCGCTGAGCTTGGCCAGTCCCTGGCGCAGCTGCTCGGCGGCCGTCTCGCCGGGGCTGCCGGGCACCGCCTCCGGGATCTTCGCGCCGATGCCGCCGCCGGAGAGCAGGCTGTCCCAGCGCTCACGCATGTCCTGGGCCGTGCGCTCGCAGATCTGCCGGGCCCACAGCCAGCCGATCACGGGCGCCACGACGGCAGCCCGCAGGTACCAGGCCCAGACGCCGGACAGCGGCAGCTTGACCAGGAAGATCACGGCGACGGCGGCGGCAGCCACCATCAGCGTCGTGAACATGGCCGCCGTGCGCTTGTTCGCGTGCTTGCTGATCGCGCGCCGTGCCTGGAAGACGAGCAGCCACGCGATCAGACCGGGCAGGAAGATCAGTCCGCACAGCGCCATCACGGCCGTCAGCCAGCTGTCGCGCTGCCTGCGGATCCGGTTGGCCGCGAGACAGTGCTCGACGACGACCTGCGGATCGGTGCCGAAGGACTGGATCAGGGGCTTGCGGGCGCCGCCGAGCAGCCGGCCCTGGACGGCCCGCGAGAACGCCTCGCCCAGATTCGGCGCGGCCAGCGACCAAATGCCCTTCTTCACCTCGGACTTGTGCCACTCGCCGTTGGCGTCGAGGAGCGTCTCCACCTTCGCGTCCCGGTACGCCGCCGAGGCGAGGGCGTACGTGGCCGCGGTCTGGCCCGCGGACCCGTGCAACGGCACCTGGGCCCCGGGCCTGAAGTCGAATACGTCGTCCGCCACTGCCGCCCCCATCGCCGCCCGCCTACGCTCTGCGGCCTTCCCGACTTCCCTGCCCCGCACACCTGTTGATCAGGTGATCGACTTGATCAGGTCATCAGCGTATCCGGGCGCACCGACATCCGTCAGGGGACGGCGGAAGCCGCCCGCCCGGAAGGGGGCCGGGCGGGCGGCCTGCCGTCGGGCGGCCGGAAGGTCGCCAACTAGTCGCCAACTAGGAGACGTCCTGCGCCTGTTCGCGGATCCGGTCGCTCAGCTGCGGAGGCATCGGCTCGTGCCGGGCGTACGCGCGGCTGAAGCGTCCGGTGCCGTGGGACAGGGACCGCAGGTCCACCGCGTAACGGCCGATCTCGATCTCCGGGACCTCGGCCCGGACGACGGTGCGTGACCCGGGGGCCTGTTCCGTCCCGACCACGCGGCCGCGCCGCCCCGACAGGTCGCTCATCACCGTTCCGACGAATTCGTCCGAGACGAGAACCGTCACCTCGGCGACCGGCTCCAGGAGGTGGATCCGCGCGTCACCCGCGGCCTCCCGCAACGCCAGCGCGCCCGCCGTCTGGAACGCCGCGTCGGACGAGTCCACCGAGTGCGCCTTGCCGTCGAGCAGCGTGACCCGCACGTCGATGAGCGGATAACCGGCCGCCACACCCTTCGCGGCCTGCGCCCTGATGCCCTTCTCCACGGACGGGATGAACTGGCGGGGCACCGCGCCGCCGACGACCTTGTCCACGAACTCGATGCCGGAGCCGCCCGGCAGCGGTTCCACCTCGATCTCGCAGATCGCGAACTGCCCGTGCCCGCCGGACTGCTTCACATGGCGCCCGCGTCCCGACGTCGTGCCGGCGAACGTCTCCCGGAGCGAGACCTTGTGCGGGACGACGTCGACCTGGACGCCGTACCGGTTGCGCAGCCGCTCCAGGGCGACGTCGGCATGTGCTTCGCCGAGGCACCACAGGACGACCTGGTGGGTGTCCTGGTTCTGTTCGAGCCTCATCGTCGGGTCCTCGGCGACCAGTCGCGACAGACCCTGCGAGAGCTTGTCCTCGTCCGGTTTGCTGTGGGCCCGGATCGCCACCGGAAGCAGCGGGTCCGGCATGTCCCACGGCTCCATGAGGAGCGGGTCGTCCTTGGACGAGAGGGTGTCGCCGGTCTCCGCCCTGCTGAGCTTGGCCACGCACGCGAGATCACCGGCGATGACCTGCCCGAGCGGCCGCTGCTGCTTCCCGAACGGCACCGACAGGGCGCCGATGCGCTCGTCGACGTCGTGGTCCTCGTGCCCGCGGTCGGCGAGACCGTGGCCCGAGACATGCACCGTGTCGTCGGCGCGCAGCGTTCCGGAGAACACCCGTACCAGCGAGACGCGGCCCACGTACGGGTCGGACGACGTCTTGACGACCTCGGCGACCAGCGGGCCGTCCGGATCGCAGGCGCTCACCGTGCGCGAGTCGCCCGCCGGCGTCGTGACCACCGGAGCCGCGCGCTCCAGGGGAGTGGGGAACCCGCGCGTGATGAGGTCGAGCAGCTCCACCGTGCCGATACCCTGCCGGGCGCCCGGCAGGGCGGGGGCGGCGGCCAGGACCGGGTGGAACACGCCGCGCGCGACGGCCCGCTCCAGGTCCTCCACCAGGGATTTCTGGTCGAGCTCCTCCCCGGCGACATACCGGTCCATGAGGGTCTCGTCCTCGCTCTCGGCGATGATCCCCTCGATCAGCCGGTTACGGGCCTCCTCGATGAGCGCCAGCTGAGCGGGGTCGGGATCGGACTCCTCGCGCTGACCGGACGCGTAGCAGAACACGCGCTGCGACAGCAGGCCGAGCAGGCCGGTCACGGGCGCGTGCCCGTCGGGCCCCGGCTCGCCGTGCAGCGGCAGATAGAGCGGGATGACCGCGTCCGGGTCGTCACCGCCGAAGAACTTCTCGCAGGTACGGGTCATCTGCTCGAAGTCGGAGCGGGCCGCCTCCAGGTGCGTCACCACGATGGCGCGCGGCATCCCGACCGCCGCACACTCCTCCCACACCATGCGCGTCGCGCCCGCCATGGTCTCCGGGCCGTCCGACGCCGAGACGACGAAGAGCGCCGCGTCGGCCGCGCGCAGGCCGGCCCGCAGCTCCCCGACGAAGTCCGCGTATCCCGGCGTGTCCAGAAGATTGATCTTGTACCCGCCCCATTCGAGAGGGACGAGGGAGAGCTGCACCGAGCGCTGCTGCCGGTGCTCGATCTCGTCGTAGTCGGAAACCGCGGTGCCGTCTTCCACCCGGCCCGCCCTGTTCACCGCTCCCGCTGTCAGCGCGAGAGCTTCCACCAGTGTGGTCTTGCCCGATCCGCTGTGGCCGACCAGCACCACATTCCGCACGGATGCGGGATGGTCGGCCGCTGTAGCCCTTCCGGCGGCTCCGGTGTGTGTGTTCGCCTTGTCGCCCATGCCCTGCCTCCCGGTTACGCGCACGGTGAGGTGGCGCCCCTCCTGAAGAGGGGGTCCCTACTGGGGCGCGGACGAACGCGGGACCCGCGGTGGCGGCTCCGGCGACGCCCGCGGTTGTCTTCGAGCTTTCCACTCCCGTCACGGTGCGTCCATACGTCGTACGCGACGGCGCCGGACGCGCGTGATCCCCTCGACCATGATCACGCGAGGCGCGCGGGTGCCCGACGGCCGTTCACGCATGTGCGTGACTACGATGGGCCAGCCGGTGGCCAGAAGGGCCGCGCGGCCATCCGACCCTCGGGAAGGCCATGCTGAACAAGTACGCGCGTGCATTCTTCACGCGTGTCCTCACACCGTTCGCCGCGTTTCTCATCCGTCGTGGGGTCAGCCCCGACGCGGTCACGCTCCTCGGTACGGCCGGGGTCGTGGCGGGCGCGCTGGTCTTCTTCCCCCGCGGAGAGTTCTTCTGGGGCACGATCGTCATCACGCTGTTCGTCTTCTCGGACCTCGTGGACGGCAACATGGCGCGCCAGCTCGGCCGCACCAGCCGCTGGGGAGCCTTCCTCGACTCCACCCTCGACCGCGTCGCCGACGGCGCGATCTTCGGCGGCCTCGCCCTCTGGTACGCGGGATCCGGCGACGACAACATGCTGTGCGCCGTCTCCATCTTCTGCCTCGCCAGCGGCCAGGTCGTGTCGTACACCAAGGCGCGCGGTGAGGCGATCGGTCTGCCGGTCGCGGTGAACGGCCTGGTGGAGCGTGCCGAGCGGCTCGTGATCACCCTGGTCTGCGCCGGCCTCGCCGGGCTGCACAAGTTCGGTGTGCCCGGCATCCAGGTCCTGCTGCCGATCGCCCTGTGGGTCGTCGCGGCGGGCAGCTTCGTGACGCTGATCCAGCGGATGGTGACCGTGCGCAGGGAGTCGGCCGAGGCCGACGCCGCGGCCGCGCAGGAAAGCGGGACCGCCTCGTGAGCACCGCCCGAGAGCGACTGACTGACGCGCTGTACGGAGCCGGCTGGAGCACCGTCAAGAAGCTCCCCGAGCCCGCCGCGACCCGCCTGGGCCGCACCATCGCCGACATCGCGTGGAAGAAGCGCGGCAAGAGCGTCCTGCGCCTGGAGTCCAACCTCGCGCGCGTGGTCCCCGACGCGACCCCGGAGCGCCTCAAGGAGCTCTCCAGGGCGGGTATGCGTTCCTACCTGCGCTACTGGATGGAATCGTTCCGCCTGCCGTCCTGGAGCCCGGACCGGATCAGGAACGGCTTCGACGTCGCCGACGTGCACCACCTCACCGACGGCCTCGCCGCCGACAAGGGCGTCATCCTCGCCCTGCCCCACCTCGGCAACTGGGACCTCGCGGGCGCGTGGGTCACCACCGAGCTGGAGACTCCGTTCACGACGGTCGCCGAGCGCCTCAAGCCCGAGACGCTGTACGACCGCTTCGTGGCGTACCGCGAGAGCCTCGGCATGGAGGTCCTGCCGCACAGCGGCGGCTCCGCCTTCGGCACGCTCGCCCGCCGCCTGCGCGCGGGCGGCCTGGTCTGCCTGGTCGCCGACCGCGACCTCTCCGAGTCCGGCGTCCCGGTGAGGTTCTTCGGCGACACCGCCCGGATGCCCGCCGGCCCGTCCATACTCGCCCAGCAGACCGGCGCCCTCCTGCTGCCCGTGACCCTCTGGTACGACGACTCGCCCGTCATGCGCGGACGCGTCCACCCGCCCGTCGAGGTGCCCCAGACAGGTACGCGCGCCGAGAAGACGTCTGTCATGGCACAGGCGCTGGCCGACGCCTTCGCCACAGGGATCGCCGAACACCCGGAGGACTGGCACATGCTGCAGCGCCTGTGGCTCGCCGACCTGGAGGAACGCCGCACGTGAAGATCGGCATCGTCTGCCCCTACTCCTGGGACGTGCCGGGCGGCGTCCAGTTCCACATCCGCGACCTCGCGGAGCACCTCATCGCCCTCGGGCACGAGGTCTCGGTCCTCGCACCGGCCGACGACGAGACGCCGTTGCCGCCGTACGTCGTCTCGGCCGGCCGCGCCGTCCCCGTGCCGTACAACGGATCGGTCGCGCGGCTCAACTTCGGCTTCCTGAGCGCCGCGCGCGTGCGGCGCTGGCTGCACGACGGCACGTTCGACGTGATCCACATCCACGAGCCGGCCTCGCCGTCGCTCGGGCTGCTCGCCTGCTGGGCCGCGCAGGGGCCGATCGTCGCCACGTTCCACACGTCGAACCCGCGCTCGCGCGCCATGATCGCCGCGTATCCGATCCTCCAGCCCGCCCTGGAGAAGATCAGCGCACGCATCGCCGTGAGCGAGTACGCGCGGCGCACGCTCGTGGAGCACCTCGGCGGCGACGCCGTGGTCATCCCGAACGGCGTCGACGTGGACTTCTTCGCCCGCGCCCGGCCCAAGCCCGAGTGGGAGGGAGGCACGATCGGCTTCATCGGGCGGATCGACGAGCCCCGCAAGGGACTTCCCGTCCTCATGAAGGCCCTGCCGAAGATCCTGGCCGAGCGGCCCGGCACCCGGCTGCTCGTGGCCGGACGCGGTGACGAGGAGGAGGCGGTGGCCAGCCTCCCCGAAGAGATGCGCCGTCAGGTCGAGTTCCTCGGCATGGTCAGCGACGAGGACAAGGCCCGGCTGCTGCGCAGCGTCGACGTGTACGTGGCGCCCAACACGGGCGGCGAGAGCTTCGGCATCATCCTCGTCGAGGCCATGTCGGCGGGCGCGCCCGTCCTGGCCTCGGACCTCGACGCGTTCGCCCAGGTCCTCGACCAGGGCGACGCGGGCGAGCTGTTCGCCAACGAGGACGCGGACGCGCTCGCCGCGTCCGCGATCCGGCTCCTCGGCGACGCGGGCCGTCGCGAGGAACTGAGCCGGCGCGGCAGCAAGCACGTGCGGCGCTTCGACTGGTCGACGGTGGGGGCCGACATCCTGTCCGTGTACGAAACGGTGACGACGGGCGCGGCTGCGGTGGCGACGGACGAACGCAGCGGGCTGCGGGCACGGTTCGGGCTGGCGCGGGACTGACGCGGGCGTTCCGCCGGGAATGCGTTACGGGGGTTTGTAAGGGGCGTCGGCTATGGCTGGCGCCCCTTACGTCGTGGCGGTGTGAGCGCGGCACGTCGTGGCGGTGCGAGCGCGGCGGCGGAGTCCGTGCGGACACGTCATGGGCGGGGTCCTGGACGACGGCCCTTGCGTCGTGGCCGCGCGGGCGGGGTGGCGGAGCCCGGCCGGTCGCCCGCCGGCGCGCCGCGCACGCGCTGGGCTGCCCTCTACGAAGCACACGCCGGCCCCCTTCGACCTACGCGCCTGACCGCCCGTCACACCCGCACCTGACCGGCCGTCACCTACGGCCTGACCGCCGCCGGGGCCCGCAGCTGTAGCCTTTGGGCCCGTGACCTCCACTTTGATCTGGATCGCGGTCTTCCTCTTCGCGGTCGGCCTCTACCTGAGCTGGACCGCAGGGCGCCTCGACCGGCTGCACGCCCGGATCGACGCGGCCCGCGCCGCCCTGGACGCCCAACTGCTGCGGCGCGCCTCCGTGGCGCAGGAACTGGCCACCTCCGGAGTGCTCGACCCCGCCGCCTCGATCGTCCTGTACGAGGCCGCACACGCGGCGCGGCAGGCCGAGGAGGACCACCGTGAGGTCGCCGAGAGCGAGCTGAGCCAGGCGCTGCGGGCGGTCCTCGGGGAGGAGGGGCAGATGGAGGCGGTACGCGCCGCCCCTGGCGGCCCCGCCGCCGTCGAGGAGTTGGCCCAGGCGGTCCGCCGGGTGCCCATGGCCCGGCGCTTCCATAACGACGCCGTACGCGCGGCACGCGCCCTTCGCCGGCATCGCAAGGTGCGCTGGTTCCGGCTCGCCGGCCACGCCCCGTTCCCGCTGGCCTTCGAGATGGACGACGAGCCGCCCGTCGCGCTCGCCGACCGGCCGACCACGTAGCGACGTAGCTGGGTGGCGACGGAGCGACCGGGTCCGCTTGCGGAGAACGATCCACCGGTCGAACATTGGCCCTTGATGTGGACTGGTCCCCGGAAGTTTCATCTGGGGAGTAGCAACCCCCCTTTCCATCGAGCGAGGTCATCCGTGTCCAGCACCCCCCAGTCCGTCGAAACCACCGGCACCGCGCGCGTGAAGCGCGGCATGGCCGAGCAGCTCAAGGGCGGCGTGATCATGGATGTGGTCAACGCCGAGCAGGCGAAGATCGCCGAGGACGCCGGTGCGGTGGCCGTCATGGCGCTCGAGCGGGTGCCCGCCGACATCCGCAAGGACGGCGGCGTGGCCCGGATGTCGGACCCGAACATGATCGAGGAGATCATCGAGGCCGTCTCCATCCCGGTCATGGCCAAGTCCCGGATCGGCCACTTCGTCGAGGCCCAGGTCCTGCAGTCGCTCGGCGTCGACTACATCGACGAGTCCGAGGTGCTGACCCCGGCCGACGAGATCAACCACAGCGACAAGTTCGCGTTCACGACCCCCTTCGTATGCGGCGCCACCAACCTGGGCGAGGCCCTGCGCCGTATCGCCGAGGGCGCGGCCATGATCCGCTCGAAGGGCGAGGCCGGCACGGGCAACGTCGTCGAGGCCGTCCGCCACCTGCGCCAGATCAAGAACGAGATCGCCAAGCTGCGCGGCTTCGACAACAACGAGCTGTACGCCGCCGCCAAGGAGCTGCGCGCCCCGTACGAGCTCGTCAAGGAGGTCTCCGAGCTCGGCAAGCTGCCCGTGGTCCTGTTCTCCGCCGGTGGCGTCGCCACGCCCGCCGACGCCGCCCTGATGCGCCAGCTCGGCGCCGAGGGTGTCTTCGTAGGCTCCGGCATCTTCAAGTCCGGCGACCCGGCCAAGCGCGCCGCCGCCATCGTGAAGGCCACGACCTTCTACGACGACCCCAAGATCATCGCGGACGCGTCCCGCAACCTGGGCGAGGCCATGGTCGGCATCAACTGCGACACCCTCCCCGAGGCCGAGCGCTACGCGAACCGGGGCTGGTGATGACGACTCCCGTAGTGGGGGTCCTGGCGCTCCAGGGCGACGTACGGGAGCACCTCGTCGCCCTGGCCACGGCCGACGCCGTGGCCAGGCCCGTGCGACGGCCCGAGGAACTCGCCGAGGTGGACGGCATCGTCATCCCCGGCGGCGAGTCGACCACCATCTCCAAGCTGGCCGTCCTCTTCGGGCTCATGGAGCCCCTGCGCGCACGCGTGCGCGCAGGCCTGCCGGTGTACGGCACCTGCGCGGGCATGATCATGCTCGCCGACAAGATCCTCGACCCGCGCTCGGGCCAGGAGACGGTCGGCGGGATCGACATGATCGTGCGCCGGAACGCCTTCGGACGTCAGAACGAGTCCTTCGAGGCGGCCGTCGACGTGCGCGGTGTGGAGGGCGGCCCCGTCGAGGGCGTCTTCATCCGCGCGCCCTGGGTCGAGTCGGTGGGCGCCAAGGCCGAGGTGATCGCGGAGTACGACGGCCACATCGTCGCCGTACGCCAGGAAAACGCGCTGGCCACGTCCTTCCACCCCGAGCTCACCGGCGACCACAGGGTGCACGCGCTGTTCGTCGACATGGTGCGGGCGAAGCAGGCCGCCGGGTCCTTGTAGGATCTCTTGGGGTTCCCCAGACCCTGCCGGGCCGGGGGGAGTTCGTACTGGATTGGTTACGCGAAGGAGACAGGCAGATGTCCGGCCACTCTAAATGGGCTACGACGAAGCACAAGAAGGCCGTGATCGACGCCAAGCGCGGCAAGCTCTTCGCGAAGATGATCAAGAACATCGAGGTCGCGGCCCGCACGGGCGGCGCCGACGTGTCCGGCAACCCGACCCTTTTCGACGCCATCCAGAAGGCCAAGAAGAGCTCGGTCCCGAACAAGAACATCGACTCGGCCGTCAAGCGCGGTGCCGGTCTCGAAGCCGGTGGCGCCGACTACGAGACGATCATGTACGAGGGCTACGGTCCCAACGGTGTCGCGGTGCTCATCGAGTGCCTCACCGACAACCGCAACCGTGCCGCGTCGGACGTGCGCGTCGCCATGACCCGCAACGGCGGCTCGATGGCCGACCCCGGTTCCGTCTCGTACCTGTTCAACCGCAAGGGCGTCGTGATCGTCCCCAAGGGTGAGCTGGCCGAGGACGACGTCCTCGGCGCCGTCCTCGACGCCGGCGCCGAAGAGGTCAACGACCTGGGCGACACCTTCGAGGTCCTCAGCGAGGCCACCGACCTGGTCGCGGTCCGCACCGCGCTCCAGGAGGCCGGCATCGACTACGACTCCGCCGAGGCCAACTTCGTCCCGACCATGCAGGTCGAGCTGGACGAAGAGGGCGCGCGCAAGATCTTCAAGCTCATCGACGCGCTCGAGGACAGCGACGACGTGCAGAACGTCTTCGCCAACTTCGACGTGAGCGACGAGGTCATGGAGAAGGTCGACGCCTGACACACGGGCACAGCGACGGGCCGACGGGACACACCCCGTCGGCCCGTCGCATTGTCAGAGGCACCCGATAGCCTGCACGAACAGGTCTTCGGAGAAGGGGGCGGGGTGCGCGTACTCGGTGTGGACCCGGGGCTGACCCGGTGCGGCGTCGGCGTGGTCGAGGGGGTCGCGGGGCGGCCCCTGACGATGCGCGGCGTCGGCGTCGTACGGACCCCGGCGGACGCCGAGCTGGGCCATCGGCTCGTCGCCATCGAGCAGGGCATCGAGCAGTGGCTCGACGAGTACCGGCCCGAATTCGTCGCCGTGGAGCGCGTGTTCAGCCAGCACAACGTGCGGACGGTGATGGGCACCGCCCAGGCCAGCGCGGTCGCCATGCTCTGCGCCAGCCGCCGAGGCATCCCCGTCGCCCTGCACACCCCCAGCGAGGTCAAGGCCGCCGTCACCGGCAGCGGCCGCGCCGACAAGGCGCAGGTCGGCGTCATGGTGACCCGCCTCCTGAGACTCGACGCACCCCCCAAGCCCGCCGACGCGGCCGACGCCCTGGCCCTCGCCATCTGCCACATCTGGCGAGCCCCCGCGCAGAACAGGCTCCAGCAGGCCGTCGCCCTGCACGCGTCGAAACCAGCCACAGCACCGAAAGGCCGTACGGCATGATCGCCTTCGTCAGCGGACCCGTGGCCGCCCTCGCTCCCGACACCGCGGTGGTCGAGGTCGGCGGCATCGGCATGGCCGTCCAGTGCACGCCGAACACGCTCTCCGCGCTCCGCATCGGCCAGCAGACCAAGCTCGCCACCTCCCTCGTCGTACGCGAGGACTCGCTCACGCTCTACGGCTTCGCCGACGACGACGAGCGCCAGACCTTCGAGCTGCTCCAGACCGCGAGCGGTGTCGGACCGAGGCTCGCGCAGGCCATGCTCGCCGTGCACAGCCCCGACGCGCTGCGCCGCGCGGTCGCCTCCGGTGACGAGAAATCGCTGACCGCCGTGCCCGGCATCGGCAAGAAGGGCGCCCAGAAGCTGCTCCTCGAACTCAAGGACCGGCTCGGCGCGCCCCTCGGCACCGGTACGGGCGTCGGCGCCCCCGTCACCAGCGGCTGGCGCGACCAGCTGCACGCCGCGCTCATCGGACTCGGCTACGCGACCCGCGAGGCCGACGAGGCCATCGAGGCGGTCGCCCCGCAGGCCGAGGCGGAGGACGGCACTCCGCAGGTCGGCAAGCTCCTCAAGGCCGCGCTCCAGACGCTGAACCGCACCCGCTGACGCCGCGTCACACCGCATGCGCGTCGGCAGGACAAGCACCCCACCCCGCCCGAACCACCACCATCGCGAGGCACACCTCATGAACTGGGACGACACCACCGACGCGGCACCCGACGCGGAAGGGCTCGCCGCCTCCGCCGGGGAGCGCCTGGTGGGCTCGGTCGCCGACCGGGAGGACCAGGCCGTCGAGGCCGCCCTGCGCCCCAAGGACCTGGGCGAGTTCATCGGCCAGGAGAAGGTGCGCGAACAGCTCGACCTGGTCCTGCGGGCGGCACGCGCGCGAGGCGCCACCGCCGACCACGTCCTGCTCTCCGGAGCGCCCGGCCTCGGCAAGACCACCCTCTCCATGATCATCGCCGCCGAGATGGGCGCGCCGATCCGCATCACCAGCGGCCCGGCCATCCAGCACGCGGGCGACCTCGCCGCGATCCTCTCCTCCCTCCAGGAGGGCGAGGTCCTCTTCCTCGACGAGATCCACCGCATGTCCCGGCCCGCCGAGGAGATGCTCTACATGGCGATGGAGGACTACCGGGTCGACGTGATCGTCGGCAAGGGCCCGGGCGCCACCGCCATCCCGCTGGAACTGCCCCCCTTCACCCTCGTCGGCGCCACCACGCGCGCGGGCCTGCTGCCGCCGCCGCTGCGCGACCGCTTCGGCTTCACCGCGCACATGGAGTTCTACGAGCCCGCCGAGCTGGAGCGCGTCATCCACCGCTCCGCGAACCTCCTCGACGTCGAGATCGACCCCCACGGCGCCGCCGAGATCGCCGGCCGCTCCCGCGGCACGCCCCGTATCGCCAACCGGCTCCTGCGCCGCGTCCGTGACTACGCGCAGGTGAAGGCGGACGGGCACATCACCCAGGACATCGCCGGCGCAGCCCTCTCCGTGTACGAGGTCGACGGGCGCGGCCTCGACCGTCTGGACCGCGCCGTCCTGGAGGCGCTGCTCAAGCTCTTCGGCGGCGGACCGGTGGGCCTGTCGACGCTCGCGGTGGCCGTGGGGGAGGAGCGCGAGACGGTCGAAGAAGTGGCCGAACCCTTCCTCGTACGGGAGGGGCTGCTGGCCCGTACGCCGCGTGGCCGTGTCGCCACGCCCGCCGCCTGGGTGCACCTCGGGCTCACGCCGCCCCAGCAGAACAGGGGAACAAGCGGACAACAGGACCTCTTCGGGGCCTGATCGCGCAGGGTAGTCGCGGAGTCAGGAACCCCGGTGCCATGCTGAGCGTTGTTCCTTGAGCGCGGACTCGCCTAGACTCCGCCGATGCCGCCCTAGTGGACGGCGTGCCCACCCCCATCAACAGGCCGCCCAAGTGCGCGGTCGTGCGAAGGAAATTTCCGTCCCGTGAATATCGTGACCCTCCTCCCGTTCATCGTGCTCATCGGGGCCATGTTCCTGATGACCCGCTCTGCCAAGAAGAAGCAGCAGGCGGCCGGCCAGATGCGGGACCAGATGCAGCCCGGCTCCGGCGTCCGCACGATCGGCGGCATGTACGCCACCGTCAAGGAGGTCCACGACGAGATGGTCCTCCTGGAGGTGGCCCCCGGCGTCCACGCCTGCTACGCGAAGAACGCGATCGGCGCCGTCCTCGACGACGACGAGTACAACCGCATCGTCCACGGCACCGAGAGTGACGAGCACGACGCCTTCGAAGGCACCGTCGTGCCGGACGACGCGTCCTCCCTCACCGAGTCCGACAAGACCGCCGACGAGTCCGACGACTCGCGCATCGACCTCGGCAAGAAGGACGAGGCTGCCGACGACGCAGCCCCCGAGGCCGACGGCACCGAGCCGAAGAAGACCGACGGCGAGTCCGACGCGAAGTAGTCACAGCCCCAGGACCGCGCGCGCCCGACCGCGTGCCGCGGTCCCGGACGTGTGATTTCCGCACGGATTCTCGACACCATTTCATGACCGTCCAGGCACGTAACCCGCTGCCGGACGGATGGAGAGGGAGAACGAGAAGGTGGCAGCACCCAAGAAGGGCCGAAGTCGAGGCGCCCAGAGCAGGCCGGGCCGCACCCTGGCCATCATGCTCATCGCGATGGTGGCACTGACCGGCGGGATGTTCCTGTCCGGCCACCACACGCCGCGTCTGGGCATCGACCTCGCCGGTGGTACGAGCATCACGCTCAAGGCGAAGAGCGAGCCGGGTCAGAAGAACGCGGTCAACCAGACCAACATGAACACGGCCGTGAGCATCATCGAGCGCCGTGTCAACGGACTCGGTGTCTCCGAGGCCGAGGTGCAGACCCAGGGCTCCGACAACATCATCGTCAACATCCCCCGGGGGACGAACGAGGCGCAGGCGCGCGAGCAGGTCGGCACGACCGCCCAGCTCTACTTCCGCCCCGTGCTCACCGTCGCCGCCGGTCAGCCCACCCCCAAGCCCTCCGCCAGCCCGTCGAGCGGCGCCGGCAAGGCCACCGGCAACCCGGGCAAGGCCACCGACAAGGCGACCGACGGCGGCAAGGGCACGGCTTCCGGCGCCCCGTCCGCGACGCCGAGCCCGTCCGCGACCTCGCAGGGCCGCCCCGTCACCGACGCTCTCAAGGCCGGCGCCTCCCCGTCGCCGAGCGCCTCCGCCAGCGGCAAGCCGACGCCTCCGCCGGCCACCCCGACGCCGGACGCGGCCACCGCCGCGCTGCAGAAGAAGTTCATGGAACTCGACTGCACCGACAAGGCGGCCCGCACCCGCGTCACCACCGGCGTCCTCCCCACGGACAACGCCGTGGCCTGTGGCCAGAACGGCGGCCAGTGGGAGAAGTACATCCTCGGCCCCGCCGAGGTGAACGGTAAGGACGTCGACAAGGCCCAGGCCACGATCAACCAGCAGTCCGGCCAGTGGGTCGTGAACATGGACTTCACGGGCGGTGGCTCCAAGAAGTTCTCGGCGATCACCAGCAAGCTCTCGCAGCAGCAGCCCCCGATGAACCAGTTCGCCATCGTCCTCGACGGTGACGTGGTCTCGGCCCCGAGCGTCAGCTCGACCCTGAGCGGCAGCGCGGAGATCTCCGGCAGCTTCGACCAGCAGTCCGCCCAGGACCTGGCCAACGTCCTGTCGTACGGCGCTCTGCCGCTCTCCTTCCAGGAGCAGAGCGTCACGACCGTCACCGCGGCCCTCGGCGGCGAGCAGCTGCAGGCCGGTCTGATCGCCGGCGCCATCGGCCTCGCCCTGGTCGTCATCTACCTGGTCGTCTACTACCGCGGCCTGTCGCTGATCGCGCTCGCCTCGCTCGGCGCGTCCGCGATCCTGACCTACGTGATCATGACGCTGCTCGGTCCGGCCATCGGCTTCGCGCTGAACCTGCCGGCGGTCTGCGGCGCCATCGTGGCGATCGGTATCACCGCCGACTCGTTCATCGTGTTCTTCGAGCGGATCAGGGACGAGATCCGTGAGGGCCGCTCCCTGCGCCCCTCCGTCGAGCGCGCCTGGCCGCGCGCCCGCCGCACGATCATGGTCTCCGACTTCGTGTCGTTCCTGGCCGCGGCCGTGCTGTTCGTCGTCACCGTCGGCAAGGTGCAGGGCTTCGCGTTCACGCTCGGCCTCACCACCGTGCTCGACGTGGTCGTCGTCTTCTTCTTCACCAAGCCGCTCATGACGATCCTGGCCCGCAAGAAGTTCTTCGCGAACGGACATCCGTGGTCCGGGCTCGACCCGAAGCGGCTCGGCGCCAAGCCGCCGCTGCGCCGCACCCGCCGTGCCCCCGGCTCCGCCATGGGCTCTGTCGACCCGAAGGAGGCGTGAGATGTCGAAGCTCGGCCACCTCGGCGCCCGGCTCATCCGCGGTGAAGTCGGTTACGACTTCATCGGCAAGCGCAAGATCTGGTACGGCGTCTCGATCCTGATCACCGTCGCGGCCATCCTCGGCCTCACGGTGCGCGGCCTGAACATGGGCATCGAGTTCGAGGGCGGCGCCGTCTTCACCACCCCGAAGACCAGCGTCTCCGCGCCCGCCGCGGAGGAGGCCGCGAAGGCAGCCTCCGGGCACGACGTGATCGTGCAGGAGCTCGGCACCGGCGGCCTGCGCATCCAGATCTCCGGTGTGGACACCGCCAAGTCGGACCAGATCAAGGCGGACCTCTCCAAGGATCTGCACGTCGACGCGTCGAAGATCAACGCCGACCTCGTCGGACCCAGCTGGGGCGAGACGATCGCCAACAAGGCATGGACCGGCCTGATCGTGTTCATGATCCTCGTGGTGATCTATCTGGCCATCGCCTTCGAATGGCGGATGGCGATCGCGGCCCTGATCGCGCTGATCCACGACATCACGATCACGGTCGGGATCTACGCCCTGGTCGGCTTCGAGGTCACCGTGGGCACGGTGATCGGTCTGCTGACCATCCTCGGTTACTCGCTCTACGACACGGTCGTCGTCTTCGACTCCCTCAAGGAGTCGACGAAGGACATCACGAAGCAGACCCGCTTCACGTACAGCGAGGTCGCCAACCGGTCGATCAACGGCACGCTGGTGCGTTCGATCAACACCACGGTCGTCGCGCTGCTGCCGGTGGCGGGCCTGCTGTTCATCGGCGGCGGCTTCCTCGGCGCCGGAATGCTCAACGACATCTCGCTGTCGCTGTTCGTCGGCCTCGCGGCCGGTGCCTACTCGTCGATCTTCATCGCCACCCCGCTGGTCGCGGACCTCAAGGAGCGCGACCCGCAGATGAAGGCGCTCCGCAAGCGCGTGCTCGCCAAGCGCGCGTCGGCGGCGGCCGCGGGCGGGTCCGCCGAGACCCCGGAGCCCCAGGACGGCGACTACGACGACGAGACCGGTGACCCGGAGGACGGCGACGCCGCCACCGCGGTCGTCGGCCCCCGTCACCAGCCCGCGTCCCGCAACCGCGGCCGCGGCCGCCCGTCCGGGAAGCGCCGATGACCGAGCTAGCCGACGTCAGCACGCTGCTGCTCAGCCGCATCCGTGACGTGCCGGACTACCCGGAGCCGGGCGTGATGTTCAAGGACATCACCCCGCTCCTGGCGGACCCGGCGGCCTTCGCGGCCCTCACGGACGCGCTCGCGGAGATCTGCGTCGCGAACGGCGCGACCAAGATCGTCGGCCTCGAGGCGCGCGGGTTCATCCTGGGCGCCCCGGTCGCCGTCCGCGCCGGGCTCGGCTTCATCCCCGTACGCAAGGCCGGCAAGCTCCCCGGGGCGACGCTGGCCCAGTCGTACGACCTGGAGTACGGGTCGGCGCAGATCGAGGTGCACGCCGAGGACCTGACCGCGGGCGACCGCGTCATGGTGATCGACGACGTCCTCGCCACCGGCGGCACTGCCGAGGCCTCGCTGCGGCTCATCCGGCGCGCGGGCGCCGAGGTCGCCGGCGTGGCCGTCCTGATGGAGCTGGGTTTCCTGGGCGGCCGGGAACGGCTGCTTCCCGCTCTTGACGGCGTACCGCTGGACGCCCTGCTCACGGTCTGAGCACCTGTTCACAGGCGTCGAGGCGGGCCCGGAGGAATCCGGTGCCCGCCTTCGGCGTTCCCCCAGTTGAAAGCCGTTCTCTTCGCCGGAGGCGAGGGACGGGCCTAGTGTCGATACCATGGGCTCCCGGGACCTGAACCGGGGACCCGTCGCGCACGAGGAGCGCCGTTGCCAGACGAGGCCAAGCCACTCTCCCCCAGCGCTGAACGCCTGGGGACAGCCCCAGCCGCCAAGCCCGATCAGCAGGCCGAGCAGGCTGCCGCTGCCGTCGTGCCTGTGACGTCCGAGCAGGCCGGGCAGGGCGCCACCGGCACCCCCGGCGGCAAGGCGGCCGAGCAGCCACGCCCCGAGCCCCCCGCCGAGAAGCGCCCCGTGCCGGGCTCCGCCAGGGTCACCCCGACTCCGTCGCCGCCGCCCCCCATGGCGCGCCCGGCCGCCGGACAGCCCGCGCGTTCCGCCTCCTCGAACCGCGTCCGCGCCCGCCTGGCCCGCCTCGGCGTGCAGCGCTCGAACCCGTACAACCCCGTTCTGGAGCCGCTGCTGCGGATAGTGCGCAGCAACGACCCGAAGATCGAGACGTCCACGCTCCGGCAGGTCGAGCGGGCCTACCAGGTCGCCGAGCGCTGGCACCGCGGGCAGAAGCGCAAGAGCGGCGACCCGTACATCACGCACCCGCTCGCGGTGACGACGATCCTCGCCGAGCTCGGCATGGACCCGGCCACGCTCATGGCCGGGCTGCTGCACGACACCGTCGAGGACACCGAGTACGGCCTCGACACCCTGCGCCGGGACTTCGGTGACCAGGTCGCCCTCCTCGTCGACGGCGTCACCAAGCTGGACAAGGTCAAGTTCGGCGAGGCCGCGCAGGCCGAGACCGTGCGCAAGATGGTCGTCGCCATGGCCAAGGACCCCCGCGTCCTGGTCATCAAGCTCGCCGACCGCCTGCACAACATGCGCACCATGCGCTACCTCAAGCGCGAGAAGCAGGAGAAGAAGGCCCGCGAGACGCTGGAGATCTACGCTCCGCTGGCGCACCGCCTGGGCATGAACACCATCAAGTGGGAGCTGGAGGACCTCGCCTTCGCGATCCTCTACCCCAAGATGTACGACGAGATCGTGCGTCTGGTGGCCGAGCGCGCGCCCAAGCGCGACGAGTACCTCGCCATAGTGACCGACGAGGTGCAGAGCGACCTGCGCGCGGCCCGCATCAAGGCGACCGTCACCGGCCGCCCGAAGCACTACTACAGCGTCTACCAGAAGATGATCGTCCGCGGCCGTGACTTCGCGGAGATCTACGACCTGGTGGGCATCCGCGTCCTCGTCGACACGGTCCGCGACTGCTACGCGGCACTGGGCACCGTCCACGCCCGCTGGAACCCGGTTCCTGGGCGGTTCAAGGACTACATCGCGATGCCCAAGTTCAACATGTACCAGTCGCTGCACACGACGGTCATCGGCCCCAACGGCAAGCCCGTCGAGCTGCAGATCCGCACGTTCGACATGCACCGCCGCGCCGAGTACGGCATCGCCGCGCACTGGAAGTACAAGCAGGAGGCCGTCGCCGGTACCTCCAAGGTGCGCAGCGACGCGCCGCGGACCACCGGCAAGGACGACCACCTCAACGACATGGCGTGGCTGCGCCAGCTGCTCGACTGGCAGAAGGAGACCGAGGACCCGGGCGAGTTCCTGGAGTCCCTGCGCTTCGACCTCTCGCGCAACGAGGTCTTCGTCTTCACGCCGAAGGGCGACGTCATAGCGCTCCCGGCGGGCGCGACCCCGGTCGACTTCTCGTACGCGGTCCACACCGAGGTCGGCCACCGCACCATAGGAGCGCGGGTCAACGGGCGGCTCGTGCCGCTCGAATCGACCCTGGACAACGGTGACCTGGTGGAGGTCTTCACCTCCAAGGCCGCCGGCGCGGGCCCGTCCCGCGACTGGCTCGGCTTCGTCAAGTCGCCGCGGGCGCGCAACAAGATCCGCGCGTGGTTCTCCAAGGAGCGCCGCGAAGAGGCGATCGAGCAGGGCAAGGACGCCATCGCGCGGGCCATGCGCAAGCAGAACCTGCCGATCCAGCGCATCCTGACGGGCGACTCACTGGTGACCCTGGCGCACGAGATGCGCTACCCGGACATCTCGTCCCTGTACGCGGCGATCGGCGAAGGCCATGTCACCGCGCAGAGCGTCGTCCAGAAGCTCGTGCAGGCCCTCGGCGGCGAAGAGGCCGCCAACGAGGACATCGCCGAGAGCGCGCCCCCGTCACGCGGCCGTTCCAAGCGCAGGTCGAACGCGGACCCGGGCGTCGTCGTCAAGGGCGTCGAGGACGTGTGGGTCAAGCTGGCCCGCTGCTGCACGCCAGTCCCCGGCGACCCCATCATCGGCTTCGTCACGCGCGGCAGCGGCGTCTCCGTGCACCGCAGCGACTGTGTGAACGTCGAGTCGCTGTCCCGCGAGCCCGAGCGGATCCTCGACGTCGAGTGGGCGCCCACGCAGTCCTCGGTCTTCCTCGTCGCCATACAGGTGGAGGCCCTGGACCGCTCGCGGCTGCTCTCGGACGTCACGCGTGTCCTGTCGGACCAGCACGTCAACATCCTGTCCGCGGCCGTCCAGACGTCCCGCGACCGGGTGGCCACCTCCCGCTTCACCTTCGAAATGGGCGACCCCAAACACCTGGGCCACGTCCTGAAGGCCGTCAGGGGAGTGGAGGGCGTCTACGACGTGTATCGGGTGACGTCGGCAAGGCGCCCGTAGAGCCCGCGCCCCTGAAGTCCCGCGCCCCGGAAGGGGCGCGGGGAACTGCGCGAGGACGGACCACTATCCGCACCCGCGCAACGACAGAACCGAGCAGACGAGAAGGCGCAAAAAGTGGGGCCCGGGCTCACAAAGCCCGGGCCCCACATACATCCAGCTCAGCGCGAAGCGCCCAGCGCCTAGCCTCCGAACTCGTGCAGCCCCTTAAGAGCCTGGTCCAGCAGCGCCTGACGCCCGTCCAGCTCCCTCTGAAGCTTGTCGGCCCGCGCGTTGTTGCCCTGCGCACGCGCCGTGTCGATCTGACCCCGCAGCTTGTCGACCGCGGCCTGCAGCTGGCCCGTGAGCCCCTCGGCACGCGCACGCGCCTCCGGGTTCGTACGACGCCACTCCGCTTCCTCGGACTCCTGCAGGGCCCGCTCCACGGCGTGCATACGGCCCTCGACCTTGGGCCGTGCGTCGCGCGGCACGTGGCCGATGGCCTCCCAGCGCTCGTTGATCGAGCGGAAGGCGGCACGGGCCGTCTTCAGATCCCCGATCGGCAGAAGCTTCTCGGCCTCGTCGGCCAGCTCCTCCTTGAGCTTGAGGTTCTCGCCCTGCTCGGCGTCGCGCTCCGCGAAGACCGAGCTGCGCGCCGCGAAGAACACGTCCTGCGCACCGCGGAAACGGTTCCACAGGTCGTCCTCGTGCTCGCGCTGGGCACGGCCGGCGGCCTTCCAGTCCGTCATCAGCTCGCGGTACCGGGCGGCCGTGGCCCCCCAGTCCTGCGAGCCCGACAGGGACTCGGCCTCGGCGACCAGCTTCTCCTTGGCCTGACGGGCATCCTCGCGCTGCGCGTCCAGCGAGGCGAAGTGCGCCTTGCGGCGCTTCGAGAACGCCGAGCGCGCGTGCGAGAAGCGGTGCCACAGCTCGTCGTCCGACTTGCGGTCCAGCCGCGGCAGCCCCTTCCAGGTGTCCACCAGCGCCCGCAGCCGCTCACCGGCCGACCGCCACTGCTCGGACTGGGCCAGCTCCTCGGCCTCGACGACCAGGGCCTCCTTGGCGTGCCGCGCCTCGTCGGACTGCTTCGCCTTCTGGACCTTGCGCTCCTCACGGCGCGCCTCGACGGTCTCGACGAGCTTGTCCAGGCGCTTGGCCAGAGACTCCAGGTCACCGACCGCGTGCGCGTCGGTCACCTGCTCGCGCAGATGCTCGATGGCGGTCGTGGCGTCCTTCGCCGACAGGTCGGTCGTCTGCACCCGGCGCTCGAGGAGCCCGATCTCGACGACGAGGCCGTCGTACTTGCGCTTGAAGTAGGCGAGGGCCTCATCAGGAGAACCTGCCTGCCACGAACCGACTTCACGCTCGCTGCCGTCGGCCGAACGCACGTACACGGTCCCCGTCTCGTCGACGCGGCCCCACGGGTCGCTGCTCACAGCGCCTCCTCCACATGATGCCTGCGAGGCGCCTTGGTGCCCCGGGCATCGTCCACAGTTTCGTCACGGCCAACATAGGCGACCGGCGGGGCGGCTGTCCGCATCCCGCGCGACCGAAATTTCACCTCGGGCGGTCAGGATTTCGTCACGGTCGCCTTGTTGATCACGACGTCGGCGTTCGGGGCGCCGTCGCCCTGGCCGGAGCTCTCACCAGCGGCGGCGATCTTCTTGAGCACCTTCATGCCGGAATCGGAAATGGTCCCGAACGGTGTGTAGTCAGGCGGGAGCTGACTGTCCTGGTAGACCAGGAAGAACTGGCTGCCGCCGGTGTTCCGGCCCTTCTTCGCCTGGGCGTTGTACTGGTTGGCCATCGCCACCGTGCCCGCCGGATAGACGTTCCCCTTCAGGCTTTTGTCCTTCAGGTTCTCGTCCGGGATCGTGTAACCCGGGCCGCCCGCGCCGGTGCCCTTCGGATCACCGCACTGCAGTACGTAGATGCCGCTGGTGGTGAGCCGGTGGCACTTGGTGTGGTCGAAGAAGCCCTTGTTTGCGAGGAAGTCGAAGGAGTTCACCGTGTGCGGGGCCTGCTTCGCCTTCAGGTCGAGGCCGATGTCGCCGCAGGTCGTCGCCAGGTTCATCGTGTAGTTCGCCGACTTGTCGATGGCGAGCGCCGGCTCCTTCTTCCAGCTCAGCGGCTTCACCTTGCCGGCCGCGGGCTTCTCGCACGGGCCCGCGCTCGCGGTGTCCTTCTTGTCCTTGTCGAACGCCCCGGCGGCGAACGCGCCCACGCCCCCGACCACGACCACGGCCAACACCGACGCGATCACCGTGTTGCGCGTGCGCGCCTTGCGCCGCGCGGACTCCCGCCGCTGCTGCTGGCGCAGGAACTTCTCCCGGGCGAGCTGACGCTGCCGCTGATCCTTGCTGACCACCGGGTCTACTCCTCGTACGTCTCGAGACCTGACTGCGGACCGAACCGAAACCGAACGGCACCGAAACCGAACGGCACTAAAACCGAACGGAACTGATCCGAACCGGCCTGAACTGGACCTGTTGGGACCTGTTACGACCGCCTGCCGTGTGCCCCGTACCGTATATGGGTTGGCTGTGGAATCGGCAGCGCCGGTAGGCTCTGATCTGCCGCATTCTTCTGCGGACACACTTCCGCCGGACGACATACGAAGGACGATCGTGCTGATTGCCGGGTTCCCCGCAGGGGCCTGGGGCACCAACTGTTACCTGGTTGCCCCCGCCGCGGGTGAGGAGTGCGTGATCATCGACCCGGGCCACCAGGCCACCCAGGGAGTCGAGGACGCCCTCAAGAAGCATCGGCTCAAGCCTGTCGCGGTCATCCTCACGCACGGCCACATCGATCACGTCGCCTCCGTCGTCCCCGTGTGCGGGGCCCACGACGTCCCGGCGTGGATCCACCCGTCCGACCGCTACATGATGAGCGACCCGGAGAAGGCGCTCGGCCGCTCCATCGGTATGCCGCTGATGGGCGAGCTGACCGTGGGGGAGCCCGACGACGTGCGGGAGCTGACCGACGGTGCGGAGCTGAAGCTGGCGGGCCTCGACCTGACCGTGTCGCACGCGCCCGGTCATACCAAGGGGTCGGTGGCTTTCCGGATGCCCGAGACCGCGGACGTGCCGTCCGTGTTCTTCTCCGGGGATCTGCTCTTCGCCGGCTCCATCGGACGCACCGATCTGCCCGGTGGCTCCATGGACGACATGCTCGAATCGCTGGCACGCGTGTGCCTGCCGCTCGACGACTCGACCGTGGTGCTCTCCGGGCACGGCTCCCAGACGACCATCGGCCAGGAGCGCGCCACCAACCCGTATCTGCGGCAGGTGGCCGCCGGCCAGGGATCCTCCTTCGAGGCTCCCCGACGAGGAATGTGACGAGAGACTTCCGTGAGCACCTTTCAGGCCCCCAAGGGCACGTACGACCTGCTTCCCCCCGACTCCGCGAAGTACCTCGCGGTGCGCGACGCGATCTCCACGCCCCTGAGGAACTCCGGCTACGGCTACGTCGAGACCCCCGGCTTCGAGAACGTCGAGCTGTTCGCGCGCGGTGTCGGTGAGTCCACCGACATCGTCACCAAGGAGATGTACGCCTTCGAGACCAAGGGCGGCGACAAGCTCGCCCTGCGCCCCGAGGGCACCGCCTCCGTGCTGCGCGCCGCCCTGGAGGCCAACCTCCACAAGGCCGGCAACCTGCCCGTCAAGCTCTGGTACTCGGGCTCGTACTACCGCTACGAGCGCCCCCAGAAGGGCCGCTACCGCCACTTCTCGCAGGTCGGCGCCGAGGCGATCGGTGCCGAGGACCCGGCCCTGGACGCCGAGCTGATCATCCTGGCCGACCAGGCGTACCGCTCGCTCGGCCTGCGTCAGTTCCGCATCCTGCTGAACTCGCTGGGCGACAAGGAGTGCCGCCCCGTCTACCGGGCCGCGCTCCAGGACTTCCTGCGCGGCCTCGACCTCGACGAGGACACCCTGCGCCGTGCCGAGATCAACCCGCTGCGCGTCCTCGACGACAAGCGTGCCGAGGTCCAGAAGCAGCTCGTCGGCGCCCCGTCGCTGCGCGACTACCTGTGCGACGGCTGCAAGGCGTACCACGAGCAGGTCCGTGAGCTGCTGACCGCCGCGGGCGTCGCCTACGAGGACGACGAGAAGCTGGTCCGCGGCCTCGACTACTACACGCGCACCACCTTCGAGTTCGTGCACGACGGACTCGGCTCGCAGTCCGCGGTGGGCGGCGGCGGCCGCTACGACGGCCTCTCCGAGATGATCGGCGGCCCCTCGCTGCCGTCCGTGGGCTGGGCGCTCGGCGTCGACCGCACGGTGCTCGCGCTCGAGGCCGAGGGCGTCGAGCTCGACATCCCGGCCGGCACCAGCGTGTTCGCCGTACCGCTCGGCGAGGAGGCGCGCCGCGTCCTGTTCGCCAAGGTCACGGAGCTGCGCAAGGCCGGCGTCGCCGCCGACTTCAGCTACGGCGGCAAGGGCCTCAAGGGCGCGATGAAGAACGCCAATCGCAGCGGCGCCCGCTTCACGATCGTCGCCGGTGAGCGGGACCTCGCCGAGGGCCTCGTACAGCTGAAGGACATGGAGACCGGCGAGCAGGACGCCGTCGCGGTGGACGAGATCGTCGCCGTGCTGAAGGCGAAGCTGGCCTAGGACACTTCCCGGTCCCCGAGGTCTCAACTGCTGTGCACCGCACGGCAGTTGAGACCTGAGCCGGAACTCGGCACCATGTGCGGCAGAATGAGATTGCGGCACCCCGACAAGTGACGGAACGGCGTGATGACCAAGACGACCAGGGCGAGCGACAACGCCTCCTCCACCGGTGAAGACGGAGCGATCGCTTCCCGGAGCGCCGGCGGATCCCTCGCATTCGGACTGCTCCTGGTGATCACCGGAGCGGCGGGGCTGCTCGCGGCGTGGGTCATCACGATCGACAAGTTCAAGCTCCTGGAGAACCCGAACTTCACGCCGGGCTGCAGCCTGAACCCCGTGGTGTCCTGCGGGAACGTCATGAAGAGCGCGCAGGCGTCGGCCTTCGGCTTCCCGAACCCGATGCTCGGCCTCGCCGCCTACGCGGTCGTGATCTGCGTCGGCATGAGCGTGCTGGCGCGGGCGCGCTTCCCGCGCTGGTACTGGCTGACGTTCAACGCGGGCACGCTCTTCGGCGTCGGATTCTGCACGTGGCTCCAGTTCGAGTCCCTGTACCGCATCAACTCCCTGTGCCTGTGGTGCTGCCTGGCGTGGGTCGCCACGATCACGATGTTCTGGTACGTCACGTCGTTCAACGTGCGCAAGGAATTCCTGCCCGCGCCGTCCTGGCTCCGTTCGTTCTTCGGCGAGTTCACCTGGGTCCTGCCGGTCGTGCACGTGGGGATCATCGGCATGTTGATCCTGACGCGCTGGTGGGACTTCTGGACCAGCTGAGTCCGGCCGCCCCGGGCGGGCGGGTCGGATTGTCAGTCGGGTGACATAGGGTTTTCGCCGTGGAGCCCGACCTGTTCACCGCCGCAGCCGAAGACCGCCAGGAGAAGGACCCGTCCAGCAGCCCCCTGGCCGTCCGGATGCGCCCGCGCACCCTCGACGAAGTCGTCGGCCAGCAGCACCTGCTGAAGCCGGGCTCACCTCTGCGCCGCCTCGTGGGGGAGGGCGGCGGGGGCCCCGCCGGCCCCTCGTCGGTGATCCTCTGGGGCCCGCCCGGCATCGGCAAGACGACCCTCGCGTACGTCGTCTCCAAGGCCACCAACAAGCGCTTCGTCGAACTCTCCGCGATCACCGCGGGTGTCAAGGAAGTGCGTGCCGTCATCGACGGAGCGCGCCGCGCCCTCGGCGGCCACGGCAAGGACACGGTCCTCTTCCTCGACGAGATCCACCGCTTCAGCAAGGCCCAGCAGGACTCCCTCCTGCCCGCCGTGGAGAACCGCTGGGTCACCCTGATCGCGGCGACCACCGAGAACCCGTACTTCTCGATCATCTCCCCGCTCCTGTCCCGGTCCCTGCTCCTGACCCTCGAATCCCTCACGGACGACGACCTGCGGGCCCTGCTGCGGCGGGCTCTCACCGAGGAGCGCGGGCTCGGCGGCGCGGTCACGCTGCCCGCCGACGCCGAGGATCACCTCCTGCGCATCGCGGGCGGCGACGCACGCCGGGCGCTCACCGCGCTTGAGGCGGGCGCCGGTTCGGCCCTCGCCAAGCAGGAGAAGGAGATCACCCTCCAGACGCTGGAGGAATCCGTCGACCGCGCGGCCGTCAAGTACGACCGGGACGGCGACCAGCACTACGACGTGGCGAGCGCCCTCATCAAGTCCATCCGCGGCTCCGACGTGGACGCCGCGCTGCACTATCTGGCCCGCATGATCGAGGCCGGCGAGGATCCGCGCTTCATCGCCCGGCGGCTGATGATCTCCGCGAGCGAGGACATCGGTCTCGCCGATCCGACGGCGCTGCCCACTGCGGTGGCGGCGGCGCAGGCCGTGGCGATGATCGGGTTCCCGGAGGCGGCGCTCACGCTCAGCCACGCGACCATCGCTCTCGCTCTGGCCCCCAAGTCGAATTCGGCGACCACGGCGATCGGCGCCGCCATGGAGGACGTGCGTAAGGGGCTGGCCGGGCCTGTTCCGGCTCACTTGCGGGATGGGCATTACAAGGGGGCGGCCAAGCTGGGGCACGCTCAGGGGTACGTGTATCCGCACGATGTCCCGGGGGGTATTGCTGCTCAGCAGTACGCGCCGGATGCGATTGTGGGGCGGCGGTATTACGAGCCGACTCGGTATGGGGGCGAGTCGCGGTATGCGGAGGTTGTTGAGCGGGTGCGGGAGCGGTTGCGGGGGCAAGCGCCCTGAAGGGGCGCGGGGAACTGCGCGACCAGCCACAGCCGACCCGCGCCCGACAGCACACCCCCGTTCGTGGCACACCACCGCACCCTGTAAACTCTCCGGAGCGCTGCGTCTCGCGTCCGGCCTCGGTCGGCATCACCAGAGCGGGACATGCAGCCGGAACCCCGGCGCCGTAAGGCCTGGGGATCCAGGAGCGTCGCGCACCGTCGATAGGTGTCGCGGGCAGCCCACCACCATCCCGTACTCCGGGAAGCGGTCGGTGGGCCACTCGCGTGCTGCACGTATGTGCCCAGACCAGGGAGCGGCTGCCCGCCCCGTCCGACAAGGACGAGATGGGTTTCCCCGGCTGCGGATGCGACCTCCCTTAACCCTGGTGAAGCCGTATTCCCACAGAACAATGAGGTGTTTGGTTCATGGCGAACCAGTCCCGCCCCAAGGTCAAGAAGTCGCGTGCCCTCGGCATCGCGCTGACCCCGAAGGCCGTCAAGTACTTCGAGGCCCGCCCCTACCCGCCGGGCGAGCACGGCCGTGGCCGCAAGCAGAACTCGGACTACAAGGTCCGTCTGCTCGAGAAGCAGCGTCTGCGCGCGCAGTACGACGTGTCCGAGCGCCAGCTCGTCCGCGCCTACGAGCGTGCCGCCAAGACGCAGCTCAAGACCGGTGAGGCCCTGGTCATCGAGCTGGAGCGTCGTCTCGACGCCCTGGTTCTGCGTTCGGGCATCGCCCGCACGATCTACCAGGCCCGCCAGATGGTCGTTCACGGCCACATCGAGGTCAACGGTGGCAAGGTCGACAAGCCGTCGTTCCGCGTCCGTCCCGACGACGTCGTGATGGTCCGCGAGCGCAGCCGCGAGAAGCCGCTGTTCCAGGTCGCGCGTGAGGGTGGCTTCGCCCCCGAGGGCGAGACCCCGCGTTACCTCCAGGTCAACCTGAAGGCCCTGGCCTTCCGCCTGGACCGTGACCCGAACCGCAAGGAGATCCCCGTGATCTGCGACGAGCAGCTCGTCGTCGAGTACTACGCCCGCTGATCATCCTGCGGACGTAGCACCACCTGCGTTTCAGCCCGTCGTCTCTCCGGAGGCGGCGGGTTCGCGCGTTTCCGGGGCCGTGCGTACCGGACGCGGCGACGGCATCACCGGCGGCCGGGGCGCGGCGCCCCGCCCGACGGCGCGCGCCACCGCCTCCCCGGGCTCAAGACGCGAACCGACCTGCACGAACATCTCGAACTGGCCCTCGCCGAGGACCGCGCGCGCGTCCGACGCGCACAGCTCGTGCGGCGCGTTGAAGTACAGCGAACCGAACAGTGGCAGCCCCACCGACGGCCAGATCCGGCCCGCCGCCCCCTGAAGCAGCGCCGCCTCCGCCGCGTCCCCCTCCGACAGGGTGACCAGGGCGAGCAGCTCAAGGGACAGCACCGTCCCCAGCAGGTCGTGGAACGTGTCGCCGATGACCAGGCACTCGCGGAGCAGCTTCCGCGCCCGCGCCAGATCCCCCTTGGTCCACGCCGCGTACGCCAGGACATACAGCGCGTACGCCAGCGTCCAGCGCTCGCCGTGGTCCTCGCAGATCAGCCGCACGTCCTCGCACAGCTCCACCGCCCCGGCCAGATCGCCCCGGAACGCCACGGCCATCGCCAGCTCGACCTGGCCCATCAGCACACTGCTGTTCAGCTCACCGATCTCCCGGTAGCCCGCGAGCGCCGTCCGCAGCAGCTCCTCGGCGCGCGGCAGATCGTCCGTGATCAGCGCCAGGCAGCCCGTCCGGTGCACCGCGTACGCGACCGCAGTGGCGTCGCCGAGACGTTCCGCCTCCTCGCGGCACTCGTGCAGCGCGGCCAGCGCCGGAACAGTGTCGCCCTGAAGGATCGCCACGTAACCGAGCACCCACAGCGCCTTCAGGCGGGACCGGGAGTGCTCGTCGTCGGGGTTGTCCTCGTCCAGCTCCACCCCTCGCTCCAGCCAGTGCCGCCCCTCCGACAGCCGGCCGCAGCCCGTCCAGAAGAACCAGAGCGTGCCCGCGAGGTACTGCCCCAGATACACCTCGCCCGGCTCGGTCAGGCAGAACTCCAGGGCGGCGCGCAGATTCGGCAGCTCCACCTCGATCCGCGCCGCCACCTCGGCCTGCCGGGGCGAGAACCAGTCCAGCTCGCACCACGTGGCCAGGCCCATGTACCAGTCGCGGTGCCTGCGCCGCATCCGCCCGGCGTCTCCCAAGGCCTCCAGCCACTCCGCCCCGTACGCCCGCACCGAGTCGAGCATCCGGTACCGCACCGCCGAGCCCGCCTCGTCGCGGATCACCACGGACTGCGCGATCAGCTCGGAGAGCACATCGAGGACGTCGTCGGCGTGCAGGCCGTCACCACCGCAGATGTACTCGGCGGCGTCCAGGTCGAACTGGCCGGAGAACACCGTGAGCCGTGCCCACAGCAGCCGCTCCTCCGCAGTGCACAACTCGTGGCTCCAGCCGATCGCCGTCCGCAGCGTCTGGTGACGCGGGAGCGCGCCGCGCGTGCTGCCCGTGAGCAACCGGAACCGGTCGTCGAGCCGCCGCAGCAGATCCGGGGGAGACAGCGCCCGCAGCCGCCCCGCCGCCAGTTCCACCGCCAGCGGCAGACAGTCGAGCCGCCGGCACACCTCGACGACGTCCGCGCGATTGCTGTCGTCGAGCCCGAAACCGGGCAGCAGCGCGGCGGCCCGGTCGGCGAACAGCTCCGCCGCGTCCTCAAGCGCGAGCGGCGACAGGGGGAAGACGACCTCGCCCTCGACAGAGAGCGGCCGGCGCCCCACCGCGAGGATCCGCAGCCCCGGCGCCGCGCTCAGCAGATCCCGTACGAGCGTGGCGCACGTGTCGACGAGGTGCTCGAACCCGTCGACGACGAGCAGGAGTTGGCGCTCCGCGAGATGGCCGAGCAGGACGTCGCGCTGCGGACGGCTCGTCTGATCGGCCAGTTCGAGGGCCGAGGCGAGCGCGTACTCGACGAGGTCCGCCTCGCGCACGGTCGCCAGATCCACCCGGCGCACGCCGTCGTACCCCGGAGAAACGGAAGCCAGAGCCGCGGCCCGTGCGGCGAAGCGGGACTTGCCGACACCGCCCGCCCCGGTCACGGTGACGAGGCGGGACCCGTCGAGGGCCCGGGTCAGATCCGCGAGTTCGACGGCCCGGCCGACGAAGCGGTTGAGTTCGAGAGGCAGGTCGCCGGGCGGAGGGAAGCCCTCCGGCCCGTCGTCCGGACGTTGTTCGCTTCGCATGAGGTACGGAGAGTACTCACGCGTAAGCGGTCCGTACAATCGGTTCCGGCAAGTACGCCCGCGGTGAAGCGGAATCCGGTACGGACCGCGGACCCCGGCGCGATAGGCTCGGGGGACGATTCTCTTCGGCCTTTTTTTGATCTGTTCGACGTTCAGGGAGCGGTGCTACGTGTCCGGTGGAGAGGTGGCCGGGATCCTGGTGGCCGTCTTCTGGGCGATCCTGGTCTCCTTCCTCGCGGTGGCTCTGGCGAGGCTGGCCCAGACGCTCAGGGCGACGACCCGGCTGGTCGCGGATGTGACCGAGCAGGCGGTCCCGCTGCTCGCCGACGCCTCCGCGGCCGTACGGTCCGCGCAGACGCAGATCGACCGGGTCGACGCCATCGCGTCCGACGTCCAGGAGGTCACGTCGAACGCGTCGGCGCTGTCCTCCACCGTCGCCTCCACCTTCGGCGGCCCGCTCGTCAAGGTGGCCGCGTTCGGCTACGGCGTGCGCCGGGCCATCGGACGCAAGACCACGGGCGCCACCGAGGCCGACGAGCCCGCCAAGCGGTCCCGCCGTACCGTGATCGTGGGCCGTACCGTCCCGTCACCGCGGCGCGGCAAGCAGGCCGCGCGGAACAACCGGAATAAGAGGGACTGATGTTCCGCCGTACCTTCTGGTTCACCGCGGGCGCAGCCGCCGGCGTGTGGGCCACCACCAAGGTCAACCGCAAGCTGAAGCAGCTGACGCCGGAGAGTCTCGCCGCGCAGGCCGCGAACAAGGCGATCGAAGCGGGCCACCGTCTCAAGGACTTCGCGCTCGACGTCCGGGACAACATGGCCGAGCGCGAGGCCGAACTGGGCGACGCGCTGGGGCTGAGCGCCCCGGTCGACGCCGAACTCCCCGCGCAGCGCAGCTTCGCGGTCATCGAGAACCACGTGAAGAACAACCCCAAGTACCTCGAGAACACGACGTACTCGTACAACCGGAATGAGGACCACTGATGGAGTCGGCTGAAATCCGCCGCCGCTGGCTGAGCTTCTTCGAGGAGCGTGGCCACAAGGTCGTGCCCTCGGCGTCGCTCATCGCCGACGACCCGACTCTGCTGCTCGTGCCCGCGGGCATGGTCCCGTTCAAGCCGTACTTCCTCGGTGAGGTCAAGCCGCCCGCCCCGCGCGCCACCAGCGTGCAGAAGTGCGTGCGTACGCCGGACATCGAAGAGGTCGGCAAGACCACCCGCCACGGCACGTTCTTCCAGATGTGCGGCAACTTCTCCTTCGGCGACTACTTCAAGGAAGGCGCCATCAAGTACGCCTGGGAGCTGCTCACCAGCTCCGTGGCGGACGGCGGCTACGGCCTGGAGCCGGAGAAGCTCTGGATCACGGTCTACCTCGACGACGACGAGGCCGAGCGCATCTGGCACGAGGTCGTCGGCGTCCCGAAGGAGCGCATCCAGCGCCTGGGCAAGAAGGACAACTTCTGGTCCATGGGCGTCCCCGGCCCCTGCGGCCCGTGCTCCGAGATCAACTACGACCGCGGCCCCGAGTTCGGCGTCGAGGGCGGCCCGGCCGTCAACGACGAGCGGTACGTGGAGATCTGGAACCTGGTCTTCATGCAGTACGAGCGCGGCGCCGGCATCGGCAAGGAGGACTTCGAGATCCTCGGCGACCTGCCGTCGCAGAACATCGACACGGGTCTCGGCCTCGAGCGCCTCGCCATGATCCTGCAGGGCGTACAGAACATGTACGAGACGGACACCCTGCGCGTCGTCATGGACAAGGCCACCGAGCTCACCGGCGTCCAGTACGGCGCCAAGCACGGCTCCGACGTCTCGATGCGCGTCGTCGCCGACCACATGCGCACCTCCGTGATGCTCATCGGCGACGGAGTCACCCCCGGCAACGAGGGCCGTGGCTACGTCCTGCGCCGCATCATGCGCCGCGCCATCCGCAACATGCGCCTTCTCGGCGCCACCGGCCCGGTCGTCAAGGACCTCGTCGATGTCGTCATCGACACGATGGGCCTGCAGTACCCGGAGCTCATCACCGACCGCAAGCGCATCGAGACGGTCGCGCTCGCCGAAGAGGCCGCCTTCCTCAAGGCCCTCAAGGGCGGCACGAACATCCTCGACACCGCGGTCACCGAGACCAAGGCCGCCGGCTCCTCGGTGCTCCCCGGCGACAAGGCGTTCCTGCTCCACGACACCTGGGGCTTCCCGATCGACCTCACCCTGGAGATGGCCGCCGAGCAGGGCCTTTCCGTGGACGAGGACGGCTTCCGCCGCCTGATGAAGGAGCAGCGGGAGCGCGCCAAGGCCGACGCCCAGGCCAAGAAGACCGGCCACGCCAGCGTCGGCGCGTACCGCGAGATCGCCGACGCCTCGGGCGCCACCGACTTCATCGGCTACACGTCGACGGACGGCGAGTCCACGATCGTCGGCCTGCTGGTCGACGGCGTCTCCTCGCCCGCCGCCTCCGAGGGCGACGAGGTCGAGGTCGTCCTCGACCGCACCCCCTTCTACGCCGAGGGCGGCGGCCAGATCGGCGACACCGGCCGCATCAAGCTGGACAACGGCGCGATCATCGAGATCCGCGACTGCCAGAAGCCGGTCCCGGGCGTCTACGTCCACAAGGGCGTCGTCCAGGTCGGCGAGGTGACCGTCGGTGCCCCGGCCCAGGCCGTCATCGACGTGGCCCGCCGCCGCGCCATCGCCCGCGCCCACTCCGCCACGCACCTGACCCACCAGGCGCTGCGTGACGCGCTGGGCCCGACGGCCGCCCAGGCCGGCTCGGAGAACCAGCCGGGCCGCTTCCGCTTCGACTTCGGTTCGCCGTCCGCCGTGCCCACGGCCGTGATGACGGACGTCGAGCAGAAGATCAACGAGGTGCTGACCCGCGAACTGGACGTCCAGGCCGAGGTCATGAGCATCGACGACGCCAAGAAGCAGGGCGCCATCGCCGAGTTCGGCGAGAAGTACGGCGAGCGCGTGCGCGTCGTCACCATCGGCGACTTCTCCAAGGAGCTGTGCGGCGGTACGCACGTCCACAACACCGCCCAGCTCGGCCTGGTGAAGCTGCTCGGCGAGTCGTCCATCGGCTCGGGCGTGCGCCGTATCGAGGCCCTGGTCGGCGTCGACGCGTACAACTTCCTGGCCCGTGAGCACACGGTCGTCGCCCAGCTCCAGGAGCTGGTCAAGGGCCGCGCCGAGGAGCTGCCGGAGAAGATCGCCGCCATGCTCGGCAAGCTGAAGGACGCCGAGAAGGAGATCGAGAAGTTCCGCGCGGAGAAGGTCCTCCAGGCCGCCGCCGGTCTCGCCGCCGGTGCCACCGACGTGCGCGGGGTCGCCCTCGTCACCGGTCAGGTCCCGGACGGCACGGGCGCCGACGACCTGCGCAAGCTGGTCCTCGACGTGCGCGGCCGCATCCAGGGCGGACGCCCGGCCGTGGTCGCCCTGTTCACGACGGTCAACGACAAGCCGCTCACGGTCATCGCCACGAACGAGGCGGCCCGCGAGCGCGGTCTCAAGGCCGGTGACCTCGTCCGCACGGCCGCCAAGACCCTCGGCGGCGGCGGTGGCGGCAAGCCGGACGTCGCCCAGGGCGGCGGCCAGAACCCGGCCGCCATCGGTGACGCCATCGCCGCGATCGAGCGGCTCGTCGGGGAAACGGCCTGATGCGACGCGGCCGACGGCTCGCGATCGACGTCGGGGACGCCCGGATCGGGGTCGCCTCGTGCGACCCCGACGGGATCCTCGCCACCCCGGTGGAGACCGTGCCGGGACGTGACGTCCCGGCCGCCCACCGGCGGCTCCGGCAGATCGTCGAGGAGTACGAACCGATCGAGGTCGTCGTCGGCCTCCCTCGCTCCCTCAAGGGGGGCGAGGGGCCGGCCGCGGTCAAGGTCCGCGCCTTCGCCCAGGAGCTCGCCGGCGGGATCGCCCCCGTCTCCGTGCGGCTCGTGGACGAGAGGATGACCACAGTGACGGCCAGTCAGGGGCTGCGCGCGTCGGGCGTGAAGTCCAAAAAGGGCAGGTCTGTCATCGATCAGGCGGCCGCCGTCATCATCCTTCAGCAGGCTCTCGAGTCCGAACGAGCGTCAGGTAAAGCTCCGGGCGAGGGCGTCGAAGTGGTCATCTGATCGCGATACGGTAACGTTCCGCGCGATCGGCGGCGTTCGAACAGCTGCCGCACAGCATCAAGAGGCGGACCGGCTGCCTGCCCACCCGGACGCGGCCGCCGCCTCGCGGCTCGTAGGGGATCGATGACTGAGTATGGCCGGGGCCCAGGCTCCGAACCGTGGCATCCCGAGGACCCGTTGTACGGGGACCAGGGGTGGGGGCAGCAGGCCGCGGGCGGCCCTGCCTACGGCGGCCAGGGGCAGTACCACCCTCAGCAGCCGCAGCATCCTCAGCAGCAGCACCCGCAGCATCCTCAGCAGCAGCCCCAGCACCCGCAGCAGTACGGCGGTGACTGGAACACCGGTCAGCACGACCCGTACGGCCAGCAGCAGTACGGCGGAGGCGACCAGTACGGCGCCCAGCCGCAGGGGGGCGGCTGGGACACCGCCGCCCAGGGCCAAGTCCCGTACCCCGCCGACCCGGTGGACCCCTACTCGACCCAGCAGCAGGCCGCGTACGTCGGTCAGCAGCCGGACATGTACGGCACCCCCGACGCGTACCCGCCGCCGGAGCCGCCCGGCCGGCGCGGGCCCGCCGCCGAACCGGAGACGGACTGGGACCCGGGACCGGATCAGGGGGAACACGCGTTCTTCGCCGGTGGTGGCGACGACGAGGATGACGACTACGACGACCCCCGCGACCGGAATTCCCGTCGCGGCCGGGGCGGAAAACAGCCGAAGAAACCGAAGAAGCGCCGCAGCGGATGCGCCTGCCTGGTGCTCACCGTGATTTTCGCGGGCGGTGTCGGCGGGGTCGGCTATTTCGGCTACCAGTTTTATCAGAACCGTTTCGGGTCGGCTCCGGATTACACGGGCTCCGGAAATGGTGAATCCGTTTCCGTGGACATTCCTCAGGGTGCCGTTGGCTATGTCATCGGGCAGCGCCTCAAGGAAGCGGGCGTCGTCAAGAGTGTGGACGCGTTCGTCTCCGCGCAGCAGGAGAACCCCAAGGGCAAGACCATTCAGGAAGGCGGATACACGCTCGAGAAGGAAATGTCGGCGAAGAGCGCGGTCGAGCTGATGCTCAGCCCGAAGAGCCGGAACAACCTGATCATCCCCGAGGGCCGCCGTAACGCCTGGGTCTATGCGCAGATCGACAGCCGTCTCCAGGTGCCCAAGGGCACCACGCAGAAGGTCGCGCAGGAGGACTACAAGAAACTCGGTCTGCCCGCCTGGGCGCAGAACCACCCGAATGTGAAGGACCCCCTGGAAGGGTTCCTTTTCCCGTCCAGTTACGGCGTCTCCAAGGGCGGAGATCCCGAGGCGATCCTCAAGCAGATGGTGGCGCGGGCGACCGCGACGTACGAGAAGAACGGCGTCGAGCAGAAGTCCAAGGCGCTCGGTCTCGAGGGGCCGTGGCAGCTCATCACGGTGGCGAGTCTCGCGCAGGCGGAAGGCACCAGTCACGACGACTTCCGCAAGATGGCGGAAGTGGTCTACAACCGCCTCAAGCCCGGCAACGCGCAGACCAACGGAATGCTGGAGTTCGACTCCACGTACAACTACATCAAGGGCCAGAGCAAGATCGACCTCGGCCTCACCGAGCTGCGCAAGTACGACAACCGCTACAACACGTACTACTACCGCGGCCTGCCGCCCGGGCCCATCGGGAACCCGGGTGAGCAAGCGCTGCAGGGTGCCCTCAACCCGACCGGTGACGGCTGGTACTACTTCATCTCGATGGACGGCAAGACCAGTAAGTTCACGAGGACGAACGCGGAACACCAGAAGCTGGTCGACCAGTGGAACGCGTCGAGGAAGAACTGAAGCACTGATGTCAGCAATCAGAAGGGCGGCCGTACTCGGGTCGCCCATCGCCCACTCCCTTTCCCCGGTGCTGCACCGCGCCGCCTATCAGGAGCTGGGTCTCACGGAGTGGTCCTACGACCGCTTCGAGGTCGACGAAGCCGCACTGCCCGCGTTCATCGCGGACCTCGGGCCCGAGTGGGCGGGGCTCTCGCTCACCATGCCGCTGAAGCGCGCCGTGATCCCGCTGCTCGACGAGGTCAGCGAGACCGCCCGCTCCGTGGAAGCCGTCAACACCGTCGTCTTCACCAAGGACGGACGGAAGCTCGGCGACAACACCGACATCCCCGGCATGGTCGCGGCCCTCGCCGAGCGCGGCATCGAGAAGGTCGAGTCCGCCGCCATCCTGGGCGCCGGCGCCACCGCGTCCTCCGCCCTCGCCGCCCTGTCCCGCATCTGCGCGGGCGAGATCGTCGCGTACGTGCGCAGCGAGGCCCGCGCCGCCGAGATGCGGGAGTGGGGCGAGCGGCTAGACGTCGACGTCACGATCGCCCAGTGGTCCGACGCGGCCCGTGCCCTCAGCGCCCCGCTGGTCGTCGCCACCACACCGGCCGGCACCACGGACGCCCTCTCCGCCCAGGTCCCCGAGCGCCCCGGCACCCTCTTCGACGTCCTGTACGACCCGTGGCCGACGCAGCTCGCGGCCCGCTGGTCCGGGTACGGCGGGGCCGTCGTCAGCGGGCTCGACCTGCTCGTGCACCAGGCCGTGCTCCAGGTCGAGCAGATGACCGGACGCACGCCCGCGCCGCTCGGCGCGATGCGACAGGCGGGGGAGCGCGCGCTCGCCGGCTGACCCGGGCGTGTCCGCCGCACCGTCCGCCTGATGGACCGGCGGCCGGGTCGGGTGCCCGGACGTGGGAGGATCGACAGTGGCGGGCCAGGGCCGCGCACCCGGCCGCGCCATCGCAGTTCGAGGCGCGAGCAAGAGGAGCACCGTTGAGCAGGTTGCGCTGGCTGACCGCTGGGGAGTCCCACGGACCCGCACTTGTCGCGACGCTGGAGGGTCTTCCCGCCGGCGTGCCGATCACCACGGAGATGGTGGCGGACCACCTGGCCCGGCGGCGCCTCGGCTATGGACGCGGTGCGCGCATGAAGTTCGAGCGCGACGAGGTGACGTTCCTCGGCGGTGTCCGGCACGGACTGACCATGGGCTCGCCGGTCGCGGTCATGGTGGGCAACACCGAGTGGCCCAAGTGGGAGCAGGTCATGTCGGCCGACCCGGTCGACCCCGAGGTGCTCGCGGACCTGGCGCGCAACGCGCCGCTGACGCGTCCCCGTCCCGGCCACGCCGACCTGGCCGGTATGCAGAAGTACGGCTTCGACGAGGCCCGGCCGATCCTGGAGCGTGCCTCCGCGCGTGAGACGGCGGCCCGCGTGGCGCTCGGCGCGATCGCCCGCTCCTACCTCAAGGAGACCGCGGGCATCGAGATCGTCAGCCACGTCACCGAGCTGGCCGCCGCCAAGGCCCCGTACGGCGTGTACCCGACCCCAGCCGACGTCGACAAGCTCGACGCGGACCCGGTGCGCTGCCTGGACGCGGACGCGTCGAAGGCGATGGTCGCGGAGATCGACCAGGCCCACAAGGACGGCGACACCCTCGGCGGCGTCGTCGAGGTCCTGGCCTACGGCGTGCCGGTGGGCCTGGGCTCGCACGTGCACTGGGACCGGCGTCTGGACGCCCGGCTCGCGGGTGCCCTCATGGGCATCCAGGCCATCAAGGGTGTCGAGGTCGGCGACGGCTTCGAGCTCGCGCGCGTGCCGGGTTCGAAGGCGCACGACGAGATCGTGACGACGGAGGACGGCATCAAGCGCACCTCCGGCCGCTCCGGTGGCACCGAGGGCGGTCTCACGACGGGTGAGCTGCTGCGCGTGCGTGCCGCGATGAAGCCGATCGCGACCGTCCCGCGCGCGCTGGCCACCATCGACGTGGCGACGGGCGAGGCCGCGAAGGCCCACCACCAGCGCTCCGACGTGTGCGCCGTCCCGGCCGCCGGCATCGTCGCCGAGGCCATGGTCGCGCTCGTGCTCGCCGACGCCGTCGCCGAGAAGTTCGGCGGCGACAGCGTCGCGGAGACCGCGCGCAACGTCCAGTCGTACCTCGACCACCTCCAGATCCGGTGACCGGCCCGCAGGTTGTGCTCGTCGGCCCGATGGGCGTCGGCAAGACCACGGTGGGCGAACTGCTCGCCGAATGGCTCGGCAGCTCCTTCCGGGACACCGACGCGGACATCGTCGCCGCGCAGGGCCGCGAGATCGCGGACATCTTCGTGGACGACGGCGAGCCCGTATTCCGCGAGCTGGAGCGGGAGGCCGTGCGCGCCGCCGTCGCGGAACACACCGGCGTGCTCGCGCTCGGCGGCGGTGCCGTCCTCGACGAGTCGACACGCGCCCTGATCGCCCCGCTCCCCGTCGTCTATCTGTCGATGGACGTCGAGGAGGCGGTCAAGCGCACCGGTCTGAACGTCGCCCGTCCGCTCCTCGCCGTCAACCCGCGCCGCCAGTGGCGCGAGCTGATGGACGCCCGCCGGCACCTGTACACCGAAGTCGCCCGCGTCGTCGTCCCCACGGACGACCGCACCCCCGAAGAGGTCGCCCGCGCGGTCCTCGACGCCCTGGAGTTGAAGGAAGCATGACCGAGCAGCAGGTGACCCGTATCCAGGTCGGCGGCACGGACGGTACCGACCCGTACGAGGTCCTCGTCGGACGTCAGCTCCTCGGTGAACTCGGCGCCCTGATCGGCGAGTCCGTCCAGCGCGTCGCGATCATCCACCCCGAGGCGCTCGCCGAGACCGGTGACGCGCTCCGCGCCGACCTCGCCGAGCAGGGCTTCGAGGCCGTCGCCATCCAGGTGCCCAACGCCGAGGAGGCGAAGACCGCCGAGGTCGCCGCCTACTGCTGGAAGGCGCTCGGCCAGTCCGGCTTCACCCGTACCGACGTCGTCGTCGGTGTGGGCGGCGGCGCGACGACGGACCTCGCCGGGTTCGTGGCCGCGACGTGGCTGCGCGGGGTGCGCTGGATCGCCGTACCGACCACCGTGCTCGCCATGGTGGACGCGGCGGTCGGCGGCAAGACGGGGATCAACACCGCCGAGGGCAAGAACCTGGTCGGCTCGTTCCACCCGCCCGCCGGTGTCCTGTGCGACCTCGCGGCCCTCGACTCGCTCCCGGTCAACGACTACGTGTCCGGGCTCGCCGAGATCATCAAGGCCGGCTTCATCGCCGACCCGGTGATCCTCGACCTGATCGAGTCCGACCCGGAGGCGGCGCGCTCCCCGCAGGGCCCGCACACCTCGGAGCTCATCGTGCGCTCCATCAAGGTCAAGGCCGAGGTCGTCTCCGGCGACCTCAAGGAGTCGGGCCGGCGCGAGATCCTCAACTACGGGCACACGCTCGGGCACGCCATCGAGAAGAACGAGCGGTACAAGTGGCGGCACGGCGCCGCCGTCTCCGTCGGTATGCACTTCGCCGCCGAACTCGGCCGTCTCGCCGGGCGGTTGGACGACGCGACGGCCGACCGGCACCGCACCGTCCTGGAGTCCGTGGGCCTTCCCCTGAGCTACCGCTACGACCAGTGGCCCAAGCTCGTGGAGAACATGAAGGTCGACAAGAAGTCCCGCGGCAACACGCTGCGGTTCATCGTCCTCGACGGTCTCGCCAAGCCGACGGTCCTCGAAGGACCCGACCCGGCCGTGCTCCTCGCCGCGTACGGCGAAGTGGCCGAATAGGTACCGCCTTCGGGCACTTCGTGACTGCCCCGGCCGTTCACACAACGGCGGTCGGGGCAGGTACCGTTCGGTAGCGCCTTGTCCGCCGGCGCCAGTTGCCTGTACGAGACGGAGTCGCACCGGATGCAGCAAGCAGTGGGGTCGCCGATGCCGCAGCCCCCTCAGCCGGGACACGGACCGGCCACCGGCTGGTCCCACGCGGCGCACCATCCGGGCCCCGGACCGGCGCTCCCGCCGCCGCACCCCCCGGGCTTCGCCGGCCCGCCCGGCCCGTCGGGCCCCGCCCCGCACGCCCCACCGCCTCCCGCGCCGGCCCTGCAACCTCCGCACGGACAGCCCCCGCACCCAGGCGTCCCCCAGCACGCGCCGCCCCCGCCCTCGCGCGACACCACCGGCCATGTGCCGCTCCCGCCCGGCGGCCCCGTCGCCATGCCGAGCCCGCCCCCGGCCGCCGGCCCCGCCGACGCCACCGCCACGACCCTCGCCGTGCTCCTCATCGGCCCCGCGGGCGCCGGCAAGACGAGCGTCGCCAAGTACTGGGCCGAGCAACGCCGCGTCCCCACGGCCCACATCAGCCTCGACGACGTACGCGAATGGGTCCGCTCCGGATTCGCCGACCCGCAGTCCGGGTGGAACGACCACTCCGAGGCGCAGTACCGCCTCGCCCGCCGCACCTGCGGCTTCGCCGCACGGAACTTCCTGGCCAACGGCATCTCGTGCGTCCTCGACGACGCCGTCTTCCCCGACCGCCCGGTCGTCGGTCTCGGCGGCTGGAAGCGGCACGTGGGTCCGGGCCTGCTGCCGGTCGTGCTGCTCCCCGGCCTGGAGATCGTCCTGGAGCGGAACGCGGAGCGCAGCGGGAACCGCCGCCTCACCGACGAGGAGGTCGCCCGCATCCACGGCCGCATGGCCGGCTGGTACGGCTCCGGCCTGCCCATCATCGACAACTCCCAGATGGACGTGCCCACCACGGCCCGCGTCCTCGACGACGTCCTCGCCCGCTCGATAGCGAGCCCGCCCCAGTGGTAGCCGTCCGACGCTCCGTCACCCGCGCACCGCGCTGACCTCCCCGCCGCCCGTCCGGACGCACTGAACCGGCCGTGACGCGCCGACGCTCGTAGGCTCGATCCATGGCAGAGGTGTACGCGGCCCGACGGGACCGTCTGAGGGAGCGCGCCGCGGCGGGCGGCAGTGCGGCCGTCCTCGTCTCGCGCCCCGCCAACGTTCGCTATCTCGCGGGTGCGGCGCCCCTCGGCGCCGTACTCCTGCTCGGCAAGGGCCCCGGCGACGAAGGGGACGTCCTGCTGTGCGGGCGGCCGCCCGGTGACGAGCCCGCCGAGGGGCGGCCCGACGAGGCGCTGCGGGTCCAGGTGCTCGACGCCCCGGCCGGGGACCCCGCCGTCGCCGCCGCCGACGTCGCGGTCTCCTACGGCGCCGAATCGCTCGCCGTCGAGGAACACCACCTGACCGTCGCCCGGCACCGCGCCCTCGGTTCCGTGGCGCCCCGGCTGCGCCTGACCGACCTCGGCGGCGGCGTCGAGCAGCTGCGCCTCGTCAAGGACGAGGAGGAGATCTCCTGCCTGCGCATTGCCGCCGAGATCGCCGACCAGGCCCTGGGCGAACTCCTCGAATCGATTCTCGTCGGCCGCACCGAACGCCATCTCGCCCTGGAGCTGGAGCGCCGCCTCGTCGACCACGGCGCCGACGGCCCCGCGTTCCCCACATCGGTCGGCACCGGCCCGAACTCGGGCCGCGGCTCCCACCGGCCCACCGACCGCCGGGTCGAAGAAGGTGACTTCCTCTCCGTCTGCCTGGGCGCCGCCTACCGCGGCTACCGCTGCGAGATCGGCCGTACGTTCGTCATCGGCACCTCTCCCGCGGACTGGCAGATCGACCTCTACGACCTGGTCTTCGCAGCCCAGAGGGCAGGTCGGGAGAGCCTCGTACCCGGCGCCGAGTGCCGCGAGGTGGACCGCGCGGCCCGCCATGTGCTGGACTCCGCGGGGTTCGCCGAGGGCCTCACACAGCTCACCGGACACGGTGTCGGACTGGAAATCGACGAGGAGCCGCAGCTGGCCCCCGCGGCCATGGGTAAACTGGACGCCTGCGTGCCGGTCACCGTCGAACCGGGGGTTCACCTCCCGGGCCGGGGCGGTGTCAGGATCGATGACACGCTCGTCGTACGCCCCGAGGCGGACGGCGGACCCGAGCTACTCACCATCACGACCAAGGAACTGCTCGCGCTGTAGGCGCGCGCCCCCGGGGTCGTCCATCGTCAGTCCAGGAGATTCCGCAACCGTGGCTTCCACGAACGACCTCAAGAACGGCCTGGTGCTCAAGCTCGACGGGGGCCAGCTCTGGTCCGTCGTCGAGTTCCAGCACGTCAAGCCCGGCAAGGGCCCTGCCTTTGTGCGCACCAAGCTCAAGAACGTGCTGTCCGGGAAGGTCGTCGACAAGACCTTCAACGCCGGCGTCAAGGTCGACACGGCCACGATCGACAAGCGCGACATGCAGTTCTCCTACATGGACGGCGACTACTTCGTCTTCATGGACATGGAGACCTACGACCAGCTCATGGTCGACCGCAAGGCCGTCGGCGACGCCGCCAACTTCCTGATCGAGGGCTTCACCGCCTCCGTCGCGCAGCACGAGGGCGAGGTGCTCTTCGTCGAGCTGCCGGCCGCCGTCGAGCTCGTCGTCCAGGAGACCGAGCCGGGCGTCCAGGGCGACCGCTCCACCGGTGGCACCAAGCCCGCCACGCTGGAGACCGGCCACCAGATCCAGGTGCCGCTCTTCATCACCACCGGCGAGAAGATCAAGGTCGACACCCGCACGAGCGACTACCTCGGCCGGGTGAACAGCTAACCGTGGCTGCTCGCAACACGGCCCGCAAGCGCGCCTTCCAGATCCTCTTCGAGGCAGACCAGCGCGGAGTCGACGTCCAGACGGTCCTCGCGGACTGGATCCGGCACTCCCGGAGCGACACCCGGCAGCCGCCGGTCAGCGAGTACACGATGGAGCTGGTCGAGGGATACGCGAAGAAGACCTCGCGTATCGACGAGCTCATCTCGCAGTACGCCGTCGGGTGGACCCTGGACAGGATGCCGGTCGTCGACCGCAACATCCTGCGCCTCGGTGCCTACGAGCTCGTCTGGGTGGACGACACACCGGACGCCGTGGTGCTCGACGAGGCCGTGCAGCTCGCCAAGGAGTTCTCCACGGACGACTCCCCGGCCTTCGTCAACGGCCTCCTTGGTCGCTTCAAGGACCTGAAGCCGACGCTGCGCCGCGACGACGCGTAGCAGGCAGCGACAGCGCACCGGGCCCGAAGCGGAACATGCATCATGTTCCGCTTCGGGCCCGGTGCTTTTTTCTTGTACGCGGTCAGGGCTGCGTGGTCAGGACGTGGAAACGCCGAAGGGGCGGGTCCGCGAAACCGCGGGCCCGCCCCTTCGGCGTGACGTTTCTGCCGAGTGTTCGAGGGCGTCGTGCCTCAGATGTCCTCGTGGGCGACGGCGCGACGTGCGTCGGCGTCCAGCACACCCCAGCTGATGAGCTGCTCGGTCAGGACCGAGGGGGACTGGTCGTAGATGACGGCGAGGGTGCGCAGGTCGTCCTGGCGGATCGACAGCACCTTGCCGTTGTAGTCGCCGCGCTGCGACTGGATCGTCGCCGCGTAGCGCTGCAGGGGACCCGCCTTCTCCGGCGGGACGTGGGCGAGACGCTCCAGGTCGAGGACGAGCTTCGGCGGGGGCTCGGCGGCGCCGCCCGGCGTGGTGCCCGGCAGGAGCTCCTGCACCGGTACCCCGTAGAAGTCCGCCAGCTCCGCGAGGCGCTGGACCGTCACGGCGCGGTCGCCGCGCTCGTACGAACCGACCACGACCGCCTTCCAGCGTCCCTGGGACTTCTCCTCGACACCATGGAGGGAAAGGCCCTGCTGGGTGCGGATGGCCCGGAGCTTGGCCCCGAGCTGTTTGGCGTATTCGCTGGACATATAGCTCCCGGACGCTGTATCAACGTGCGGCTCCGCCGCGTGGCTGGTAACTCACTGTGAGGTTACGCAGCGTTACTTGGCTGCGTCAAGCCGAATGGTCCGTACCGACCTTCCCCCGGAACGGTGTCTCGCGCACCTCCAGGGGGGTGAACTGCGGCGTTTCGAGCCTGGTACCGTAGAGGGCGCAAATCCGACGTCCTTTAAGATCCGTCCCGTGAGGCGGAGAAGGGGGTCCGTTTTTTATGGACATCAACAACTCCGATGAGGCTCGCCCCGTACTCGAGGGCCCCGACATCGCGCGGGTACTGACCCGCATCGCCCACGAGATCGTCGAGCGCGCCAAGGGCGCCGAGGACGTCGTTCTCCTGGGCATTCCCACCCGCGGCGTCTTCCTGGCCCGCCGGCTCGCGGACAAGCTCGAAGAGGTCACCGGACGGAAGATTCCCGTCGGCTCCCTCGACATCACCATGTACCGCGACGACCTGCGGATGCACCCGCCGCGCGCGCTGGCCCGCACCGAGATCCCCTCCGACGGCATCGACGGCCGTCTCGTCGTCCTCGTCGACGACGTGCTCTTCTCGGGCCGCACCATCCGCGCCGCGCTCGACGCCCTGAACGACATCGGGCGCCCCCGCGCCGTGCAGCTTGCGGTCCTCGTCGACCGTGGCCACCGCGAACTCCCGATCCGCGCCGACTACGTCGGCAAGAACCTCCCCACGTCGCTGCGGGAGACGGTCAAGGTCCTGCTCGCGGAGGAGGACGGCCGTGACGCCGTGCTGCTCGGCGACAAGCGGACCGCTCCGGCCGGCGAGCAGTAGCACTCTCAGCGCCACTCTGAGGGTGCCGTTGCGCGCCCGTATGCCCGAATAGTCCTGACATTTCCTACGGAGCACTCCCGATGATGCGTCACCTCATCTCGGCCGCCGACCTCACCCGTGACGACGCCGTCCTCATCCTCGACACCGCCGAGGAGATGGCCCGGGTAGCCGACCGGCCGATCAAGAAACTGCCCACCCTGCGCGGCCGCACGATCTGCAACCTCTTCTTCGAGGACTCGACCCGCACCCGGATCTCCTTCGAGGCCGCCGAGAAGCGCCTCTCCGCGGACGTCATCAACTTCACCGCCAAGGGATCCAGCGTGTCCAAGGGCGAGTCCCTCAAGGACACCGCCCAGACCCTCGCGGCGATGGGCGTCGACGCCGTCGTCATCCGGCACGGCGCGTCCGGCACGCCCTACCGCCTCGCCAACTCGGGCTGGATCGACGCCCCCGTCATCAACGCGGGCGACGGCACCCACCAGCACCCCACGCAGGCGCTCCTCGACGCGTTCACGATGCGCCGCCGCCTGATCGGCCGCGACGCCGGACGCGGCCGGGACCTCGAAGGCAAGCGCATCACGATCGTCGGCGACATCCTGCACAGCCGCGTCGCCCGCTCGAACGTCGACCTGCTGCACACGCTCGGCGCCGAGGTCACCCTCGTCGCCCCGCCCACCCTGGTCCCCGTCGGCGTCGAGACGTGGCCCTGCGAGGTCTCCTACGACCTCGACAGCGCGCTGCCCAAGTCCGACGCCGTGATGATGCTGCGCGTCCAGCGTGAGCGCATGAACGCCGCGTTCTTCCCGACCGAGCGCGAGTACAGCCGCCGCTACGGCCTGGACGCCGAGCGCATGGCGAAGACGCCCGAGCACACCATCGTCATGCACCCCGGCCCGATGGTCCGCGGCATGGAGATCACCGCCGAGGTCGCCGACTCCGACCGCTGCACGGTCGTCGAGCAGGTCTCGAACGGTGTGCACACGCGGATGGCCGTCCTCTACCTGCTTCTGGGCGGCAACGAGCCCGCCGTCAGCCACTCTCGTACCGAGGAGAACAAGTAATCATGAGCAAGATCCTGATCCGTGGTGCGAAGGTGCTCGGCGGCGAGGCGCAGGACGTCCTGATCGACGGCGAGACCATCGCTGAGGTCGGCACCGGGATCGACGCCGGTGACGCGACCGTCGTCGAGGCCGACGGCAAGATCCTCCTGCCGGGCCTCGTCGACCTGCACACCCACCTGCGCGAGCCCGGCCGCGAGGACTCCGAGACCGTCCTGACCGGCACCCGCGCCGCCGCCTCCGGTGGTTACACGTCCGTCTTCGCGATGGCCAACACCTTCCCGGTCGCCGACACCGCCGGCGTCGTCGAGCAGGTCTACCGGCTCGGCCAGGAGCACGGGTACTGCGACGTGCAGCCCATCGGCGCCGTCACCGTCGGCCTCGAGGGCAAGAAGCTCGCCGAGCTCGGCGCCATGCACGAGTCCGCCGCCGGCGTCACCGTCTTCTCCGACGACGGCAAGTGCGTCGACGACGCCGTGATCATGCGCCGCGCCCTGGAGTACGTGAAGGCCTTCGGCGGCGTCGTCGCCCAGCACGCGCAGGAGCCCCGCCTCACCGAGGGCGCCCAGATGAACGAGGGCGTCGTCTCCGCGGAGCTGGGCCTCGGCGGCTGGCCCGCCGTCGCCGAGGAGTCGATCATCGCGCGTGACGTGCTGCTCGCCGAGCACGTCGGCTCCCGCGTCCACATCTGCCACCTGTCGACCGCCGGCTCCGTCGAGATCATCCGCTGGGCCAAGTCCCGCGGCATCGACGTCACCGCCGAGGTCACCCCGCACCACCTGCTCCTCACCGACGAGATGGTGCGCACGTACAACCCCGTCTACAAGGTCAACCCGCCGCTGCGTACCGAGCGCGACGTGATGGCCCTGCGCGAGGCGCTCGCCGACGGCACGATCGACATCGTCGCCACCGACCACGCCCCGCACCCGCACGAGGACAAGGACTGCGAGTGGGCCGCGGCCGCCATGGGCATGGTCGGCCTCGAGACCGCGCTCTCGGTCATCCAGCAGACGATGGTCGAGACGGGCCTGCTCGACTGGGCCGGCGTCGCCGACCGCATGTCCGTCGCCCCGGCGCGGATCGGCGGGGCCACGGGCCACGGCCGTCCCGTCGCCGCTGGTGAGCCCGCGAACCTCGTGCTCGTCGACGCCGGCCACCGTGCCGCCGTCGACCCCGCCGGCTTCGCCTCGCGCAGCCACAACACCCCCTACGAGGGCCGTGAGCTGCCCGGACGCGTCACCCACACCTGGCTGCGGGGCAAGGCCACACTCGCCGACGGGAAGCTCGCGTGACGCCCCTGACGCACTCCCTGGCAGTGCTCGCCGCCGAACGGAAGTCGGCGGACGTGACGGACTGGGCCGCCCGCATCGGGTGGGTGGTCGGTCTGCTGCTCTTCATCACGCTCGTCTACTGGCTGATGCGCGAGGGCTGGAAGTGGCGCGGCACCCTCCAGGGCGACCTGCCGCCGCTCCCCACCGCGCCGTCCGACCCTGGTCCGGCCAGACTTGAGCTGAGCGGCCGCTACCACGGCTCCACGACCGCGGGGCAGTGGCTCGACCGCATCGTGGCGCAGGGACTCGGCACCCGCAGCCGCGTCGAGCTGACCCTGACGGACGCCGGCCTGGACGTCGTACGCCCCGGGGCCACGGACTTCTTCGTGCCGGCCGGCGCGCTGCGCGAGGCCCGCCTCGACAAGGGCATCGCCGGCAAGGTCCTCACCGAGGGCGGTCTCCTGATCGTCACCTGGGCGCACGGCGACAAGCTGATCGACTCCGGCTTCCGGTCCGACCACGCGGCCGAGCAGGCCGAGTGGGTCAAGGCCCTCAACGACATGATCGACACCACCGGCACCGCCGACACGACGGAAGGCACGGCACGATGACGACCTCCACCCGGGGAGCCGCCCACGCTCCCGCCGTACTCGTCCTGGAGGACGGCCGGATCTTCCGCGGCCGCGCCTACGGGGCCGTGGGGGAGACCTTCGGCGAGGCCGTGTTCTCCACCGGCATGACGGGCTACCAGGAGACCCTGACCGACCCGTCGTACCACCGCCAGGTCGTCGTGATGACCGCCCCGCACGTCGGCAACACCGGCGTCAACGACGAGGACCCCGAGTCGGGACAGATCTGGGTCGCCGGTTACGTCGTGCGCGACCCCGCGCGCGTGCCGTCCAACTGGCGCGCGAAGCGTTCCCTGGACGAGGAGCTGCGGGGGCAGGGTGTCGTCGGGATCAGTGGCGTCGACACCCGCGCGCTGACCCGCCACCTGCGCGAGCGTGGCGCCATGCGCGTCGGCATCTTCTCCGGCAACGCGCTGCCCGACGACGGCACGATGCTCGCCGAGGTCCGCCAGGCCCCGGAGATGCAGGGCGCGAACCTCTCGGCCGAGGTCGCCACCAAGGAGCCGTACGTCGTCCCCGCGATCGGCGAGAAGCGCTTCACCGTGGCCGCGATCGACCTGGGCATCAAGGGCATGACCCCGCACCGCATGGCCGAGCGCGGCATAGAGGTCCACGTGCTGCCCGCGACGGCCACCGCCGACGACGTGTACGCGGTGAACCCCGACGGCGTGTTCTTCTCCAACGGCCCGGGCGACCCGGCCACCGCCGACGGCCCGGTCGCCGTCATGCAGGAGGTCCTGGCCCGTAAGACGCCGCTGTTCGGCATCTGCTTCGGCAACCAGATCCTCGGCCGCGCCCTCGGCTTCGGCACCTACAAGCTGAAGTACGGCCACCGCGGCATCAACCAGCCCGTGCAGGACCGCACGACCGGCAAGGTCGAGGTCACCGCGCACAACCACGGCTTCGCCGTCGACGCGCCGCTCGACAAGGTCTCCGAGACCCCTTACGGCCGTGCCGAGGTCTCCCACGTCTGCCTGAACGACCAGGTCGTCGAGGGGCTCCACCTCCTCGACCAGCCGGCCTTCAGCGTCCAGTACCACCCCGAGGCGGCGGCGGGTCCGCACGACGCGGCCTACCTGTTCGACCGCTTCGTACAGCTCATGTCCGAAAAGGGAGCCCAGCGTGCCTAAGCGCACCGATATCCAGTCCGTCCTGGTCATCGGCTCCGGCCCGATCGTCATCGGCCAGGCCGCCGAGTTCGACTACTCCGGCACCCAGGCCTGCCGCATCCTGCGCGCCGAGGGCCTGCGGGTCATCCTGGTGAACTCCAACCCCGCGACGATCATGACCGACCCGGAGATCGCCGACGCCACGTACGTCGAGCCGATCACCCCCGAGTTCGTCGAGAAGATCATCGCCAAGGAGCGCCCCGACGCGCTCCTGCCCACCCTCGGCGGCCAGACCGCGCTCAACACCGCGATCTCCATGCACGAGAACGGTGTCCTGGAGAAGTACAACGTCGAGCTGATCGGCGCGAACGTCGAGGCGATCAACAAGGGCGAGGACCGCGACCTGTTCAAGGGCGTCGTCGAAGCCGTGCGCGAGAAGATCGGTCACGGCGAGTCCGCCCGCTCGGTCATCTGCCACTCCATGGACGATGTCATCGCGGGCGTCGACACCCTCGGCGGCTACCCCGTCGTCGTGCGCCCGTCCTTCACGATGGGCGGCGCCGGCTCCGGTTTCGCGCACGACGAGGACGAGCTGCGCCGCATCGCCGGCCAGGGCCTCACGCTCTCCCCGACCACCGAGGTGCTCCTGGAGGAGTCCATCCTCGGCTGGAAGGAGTACGAGCTGGAGCTGATGCGCGACAAGAACGACAACGTCGTGGTCGTCTGCTCCATCGAGAACTTCGACCCGATGGGCGTCCACACGGGTGACTCGATCACCGTCGCCCCGGCGATGACGCTCACCGACCGCGAGTACCAGCGCCTGCGCGACATCGGCATCGCGATCATCCGCGAGGTCGGCGTCGACACCGGCGGCTGCAACATCCAGTTCGCGGTCAACCCCGAAGACGGCCGGATCATCGTCATCGAGATGAACCCGCGCGTCTCCCGCTCCTCGGCGCTCGCCTCCAAGGCCACCGGCTTTCCGATCGCCAAGATCGCCGCCAAGCTGGCCGTCGGCTACACGCTCGACGAGATCCCGAACGACATCACCGAGAAGACGCCGGCCTCCTTCGAGCCGACCCTCGACTACGTCGTCGTGAAGGCCCCGCGCTTCGCCTTCGAGAAGTTCCCGTCCGCCGACTCCACCCTCACCACCACCATGAAGTCGGTGGGCGAGGCCATGGCGATCGGCCGTAACTTCACCGAGGCGCTGCAGAAGGCGCTGCGCTCGCTGGAGAAGAAGGGCTCGCAGTTCACCTTCGTTGGCCCGGTCGGTGACAAGGCCGAGCTGCTCGAAGCCTCCGTGCGCCCGACCGACGGCCGGATCAACACCGTCATGCAGGCCATCCGCGCCGGCGCCACCCAGGAAGAGATCTTCGAGTTCACGAAGATCGACCCCTGGTTCGTCGACCAGCTCTTCCTCATCAAGGAGATCGCGGACGAGCTGGCCGCCGCTCCCGAGCTGACCCGCGAGCTCATCGCGGAGGCCAAGCGGCACGGCTTCTCCGACCAGCAGGTCGCCGAGCTGCGCGGTCTGCGCGAGGACGTCGTGCGCGAGGTCCGGCACGCGCTCGGGGTGCGCCCGGTCTACAAGACGGTCGACACCTGCGCCGCCGAGTTCGCCGCCAAGACGCCGTACTTCTACTCCTCGTACGACGAGGAGACCGAGGTCGCGCAGCGCGAGAAGCCCGCGGTGATCATCCTGGGCTCCGGCCCGAACCGTATCGGCCAGGGCATCGAGTTCGACTACTCCTGCGTCCACGCCTCCTTCGCGCTCAGCGACGCGGGCTACGAGACGGTGATGGTCAACTGCAACCCGGAGACCGTCTCCACGGACTACGACACCTCCGACCGCCTGTACTTCGAGCCGCTCACGCTCGAAGACGTGCTGGAGATCGTCCACGCCGAGTCCCTCGCGGGCCCGATCGCGGGCGTCGTCGTCCAGCTCGGCGGCCAGACCCCGCTGGGCCTGTCGCAGGCGCTCAAGGACAACGGCGTACCGGTCGTGGGCACTTCGCCCGAGGCCATCCACGCCGCCGAGGACCGCGGCGCCTTCGGCCGCGTCCTCGACGAGGCGGGCCTCCCCGCCCCCAAGCACGGCACGGCCACCACGTTCACCGAGGCCAAGGCCATCGCCGACGAGATCGGCTACCCGGTCCTGGTGCGCCCGTCGTACGTCCTCGGCGGCCGCGGCATGGAGATCGTGTACGACGAGACGCGCCTCGCCTCGTACATCGAGGAGTCCACGGAGATCAGCCCCTCGCGGCCGGTCCTCGTCGACCGCTTCCTCGACGACGCGATCGAGATCGACGTCGACGCGCTCTACGACGGCCACGAGCTCTACCTCGGCGGCGTCATGGAGCACATCGAGGAGGCCGGCATCCACTCCGGCGACTCGGCGTGCGCCCTGCCCCCGATCACGCTCGGCGGCCACGACATCAAGCGCCTGCGTGCTTCAACGGAGGCCATCGCCAAGGGTGTTGGCGTCCGCGGACTCATCAACATCCAGTTCGCGATGGCGGGTGACATCCTCTACGTCCTGGAGGCCAACCCGCGCGCCTCGCGCACCGTCCCCTTCACCTCGAAGGCCACCGCGGTGCCCCTCGCGAAGGCCGCCGCCCGCATCTCGCTCGGCGCGACCGTCGCCGAGCTGCGCGCGGAGGGCGTGCTCCCGAAGACCGGCGACGGCGGCACCCTGCCGCTGGACGCGCCGATCTCCGTCAAGGAGGCCGTGATGCCGTGGAGCCGCTTCCGCGACGTCCACGGACGAGGCGTCGACACCGTCCTCGGCCCGGAGATGCGCTCCACCGGCGAGGTCATGGGCATCGACTCCGTCTTCGGCACGGCGTACGCCAAGTCGCAGTCCGGCGCGTACGGGCCGCTGCCGACGAAGGGCCGCGCGTTCATCTCGGTCGCCAACCGGGACAAGCGCACGATGATCTTCCCGGCCCGCGAACTCGTCGCCCACGGCTTCGAACTCCTCGCCACCTCCGGCACCGCCGAAGTCCTCAAGCGCAACGGCATCACCGCCACCGTCGTGCGCAAGCTCAGCGACGGCGAGGGCCCGAACGGCGAGAAGACGATCGTCCAGCTCATCCACGACGGGCAGGTCGACCTCATCGTCAACACCCCGTACGGCACCGGCGGCCGCCTCGACGGCTACGAGATCCGTACGGCCGCGGTGTCGCGCGGCGTCCCGTGCCTGACCACGGTCCAGGCCCTCGCGGCCGCCGTCCAGGGCATCGACGCGCTCAACCATGGTGAAGTGGGCGTCCGTTCACTCCAGGAACACGCACAGCACCTGACCGCGGCCCGCGACTAGCGGCCGAAGAGGGGGACACCGGACGGTGTCCCCCTCTTCGTGAGCACCGCTCTTCGTGAGCACCGCACCGGCACATCAGCTAGGACTTACGGCATGTACAAGCTCTTCTTCAATCTCGTCTTCAAGCGCATGGACCCCGAGCAGGCGCACTACCTGGCCTTCCGCTGGATCCGCCTCGCGGCCCGCACGCCCGTCCTGCGCACCTTCGCGGCCGCCGCCCTCGCGCCCCGTTACAAGGAGCTGCGCACGGAGGCTCTCGGCCTGCGGATGCACGGCCCCTTCGGGCTCGCCGCCGGCTTCGACAAGAACGCCGTCGCGATCGACGGCATGACGATGCTCGGCTTCGACCACATCGAGATCGGCACCGTCACGGGCGAGCCGCAGCCCGGCAACCCCAAGAAGCGCCTGTTCCGCCTCGTGCCGGACCGCGCGCTCATCAACCGCATGGGCTTCAACAACGAGGGCTCCGCCGCCGTCGCCGAGCGCCTCGCCGCCCGTAAGGCCGCCCTCGGTAACAAGCACAGCAAGGCGACCGTCGGCGTGAACATCGGCAAGACGAAGGTCGTGCCCGAGGAGGACGCCGCCGCCGACTACGTGAAGTCGACCGAGCGCCTTGCCGCCCACGCCGACTACCTCGTCGTGAACGTCTCCTCGCCGAACACGCCGGGCCTGCGCAACCTCCAGGCCACCGAGGCGCTGCGCCCGCTCCTGACTGCCGTGCGCGAGGCCGCCGACCGCACCGTCACCTCGCGCCGCGTCCCGCTCCTCGTCAAGATCGCGCCCGACCTGGCCGACGAGGACGTCGACGCCGTCGCCGACCTCGCGGTCGAGCTCGGCCTCGACGGGATCATCGCCACGAACACCACCATCGCGCGCGACGGCCTCGGCCTGACCTCCGACCCGGCCCTCGTCAAGGAGACCGGCGGCCTGTCCGGCGCGCCCCTCAAGACCCGCTCCCTGGAGGTCCTGCGGCGCCTCTACGCGCGCGTGGGCGACCGCATCACCCTCGTGGGCGTCGGCGGCATCGAGAACGCCGAGGACGCCTGGCAGCGCATCCTCGCCGGTGCCACGCTGGTCCAGGGCTACAGCGCCTTCATCTACGAAGGCCCGTTCTACGCCCGCGCCATCCACAAGGGCCTCGCCGCCCGCCTGAACAACTCTCCGTACGCCACCCTCGCCGACGCCGTCGGCGCCGATGTGAAGAAGGCCCGCGCATGACCGTTCTCGAACCCTTCGGCGCCCGTCTGCGCCGCGCCATGGACGAGCGCGGCCCGCTGTGCGTCGGCATCGACCCGCACGCGGCGCTCCTGTCGGCCTGGGGCCTGAACGACGACATCGAGGGCCTGGAGCGCTTCACGCGGATCTCCGTCGAGGCGCTCGCCGACACCGTCGCCGTGGTCAAGCCGCAGTCGGCGTTCTTCGAGCGGTTCGGCTCGCGCGGCGTCGCCGTTCTGGAGCGCGCCGTCACCGACCTGCGCGCCGCCGGCACGCTCGTCGTGATGGACGCCAAGCGCGGCGACATCGGCTCGACCATGGCCGCGTACGCGGAGACCTTCCTGCACAAGGACTCCCCGCTGTTCTCGGACGCCCTGACCGTCTCGCCGTACCTCGGCTACGGGTCCCTGAAGCCCGCCGTCGACCTGGCTCGCGAGTCCGGCGCCGGGCTCTTCGTGCTGGCCCTCACCTCCAACCCGGAGGGCGGCGAGGTCCAGCACGCGGTACGCGCCGACGGGCGCAACGTGGGCGCGACGATGCTCGCCCACCTCGCCGAGGAGAACGCCGGCGAGACCCCCATGGGCTCCTTCGGCGCCGTCGTCGGAGCGACGCTGGGCGACCTGTCCTCGTACGACCTGGACATGAACGGTCCGCTTCTGGCACCCGGCATCGGTGCCCAGGGCGCGACCCCGGCGGACCTGCCGGGTGTGTTCGGCGCTGCCACGCGCAACGTCGTCCCGAACGTCAGCCGTGCCGTCCTGAAGGCGGGCCCCTCCGTCGACGCGCTGCGCGACGCGGCCGTTCGCTTCGCCGACGAGGTCCGCGCGGCGGTCGCCGCCGCCTGATCCGCGAGACGCCCGGAAGGCCCCCGCATCTCGGTGCGGGGGCCTTCGGCGTACCGTCGGTATACCTTCCGCGGACCGGCAGCAGGAACGATTCGCCGTGATGAGAGGGCGTTTCGGGGTGCGGAGAGGGTCCTCTGGAGGGCCCTGAAGAGGCTCCTTGACCATTCCGTGATGTTTCAGTGGAGCCTTTCGGGTGCTTGCGCGTCCCGATCCGGGCCGAAATCCGGGGCTATATGTCCGTAATGTCCGACCTGGCGGAGGCTGACCAGGACTTTTCGTCCGTTCTCGCTGACTCTGGCGGCCATGGCCGCTAGTCTCCGTCGAGTGGGGGCACCTCCCTCGCCCTTCACGCAGTGGGGGAGATATCGGCGAGCGCGTTGCTCGTTGCTCCCCAGGTGTGGGGCGGCTAGGTTCCTCACCGGTCCGTATCCGACAGTTCGACATCCGAGGTGACGTAGGCGTGGCTCTTCCGCCCCTTACCCCTGAACAGCGCGCAGCCGCGCTCGAAAAGGCCGCCGCGGCTCGCCGGGAGCGGGCCGAGGTCAAGAATCGACTCAAGCACTCCGGCGCCTCCCTGCACGAGGTGATCAAGCAGGGTCAGGAGAACGACGTCATCGGCAAGATGAAGGTCTCCGCCCTCCTGGAGTCCCTCCCCGGCGTGGGCAAGGTCCGCGCCAAGCAGATCATGGAGCGCCTGGGCATTTCCGAGAGCCGCCGCGTGCGCGGACTCGGTTCCAACCAGATCGCCTCCCTGGAGCGCGAGTTCGGCAGCACCGGCGCATAGTTCCGCGGGGTGCGGGCCGACTGGTCCGCACATCGCGGTACTGCTGGAATAATCGCTGTATGAGTGAACGTCCGCGGCTGACCGTGCTCTCCGGCCCCTCCGGGGTCGGCAAGAGCACGGTCGTCGCCCATATGCGCAAGGAACACCCCGAGGTCTGGCTCTCGGTATCGGCGACGACCCGCAAGCCGCGCCCCGGCGAGAAGCACGGTGTCCACTACTTCTTCGTCACCGACGAGGAGATGGACAAGCTGATCGCCAACGGCGAGCTGCTGGAGTCGGCCGAGTTCGCGGGCAACCGGTACGGGACCCCGCGCCGGGCCGTCCAGGACCGGCTCGAAGCGGGCGAACCCGTCCTCCTCGAGATCGACCTCCAGGGCGCCAGGCTCGTGCGCGAGTCCATGCCCGAGGCGCAGCTCGTCTTCCTGGCCCCGCCGAGCTGGGACGAGCTGGTCCGCCGGCTCACCGGCCGGGGGACCGAGGCTCCCGAGGTCATCGAGCGCAGGCTCGATGCCGCCAAGGTGGAGCTCGCCGCCGAGGCCGAATTCGATACGACCCTTGTCAACACCTCCGTCGAGGATGTAGCGAGCGAGCTGCTAGCCTTGATGAAGGTTCTTTGATCTTTAACCCCATCGGAAGGCAGAGAGTGTCCTCTTCCATCACCGCGCCCGAGGGCATCATCAACCCGCCGATTGATGAGCTGCTCGAAGCCACCGACTCGAAGTACAGCCTGGTCATCTACGCCGCCAAGCGCGCGCGTCAGATCAACGCGTACTACTCGCAGCTCGGTGAGGGCCTGCTCGAGTACGTGGGCCCGCTCGTCGACACCCACGTCCACGAGAAGCCCCTCTCGATCGCGCTCCGCGAGATCAACGCGGGTCTGCTGACGTCCGAGGCCATCGAGGGCCCGGCTCAGTAGTCGCAGTTTCTTTCCTTCATCTCAGGCCCGGCAGCGCGACTGCCGGGCCTGTGGTGTGTCATGGGTGTCGTACGTTTCCGGATACGTGAACGTGAATTTGTGCGGGGAGGCACGGACGGTGGACAAGCCGAAGGTCGTTCTGGGGGTCAGCGGCGGAATCGCGGCCTACAAGGCGTGCGAGCTCCTGCGCCGGCTGACCGAGTCGGGACATGACGTACGCGTCGTGCCGACGGAGTCCGCCCTGCACTTCGTGGGAGCGGCGACCTGGTCGGCGCTGTCCGGCAACCCGGTCTCGACGGAGGTGTGGGACTCCGTCCACGAGGTCCCGCACGTCCGCATCGGCCAGCACGCCGACCTCGTGATCGTCGCGCCCGCCACCGCCGACATGCTCGCCAAGGCCGCGCACGGCCTCGCCGACGACCTCCTCACGAACACGCTCCTGACCGCCCGCTGTCCGGTCGTCTTCGCCCCCGCCATGCACACGGAGATGTGGGAGCACCCGGCCACCCAGGAGAACGTCGCCACGCTCCGCCGCCGCGGCGCCCTCGTCATCGACCCCGCCGTCGGCCGCCTCACCGGCGTCGACACGGGCAAGGGCCGCTTCCCCGACCCGGTCGAGATCTTCGAGTTCGCGCGCCGGGTCCTCGCACGCGGCGAGCGCGCCGGCGACCAGGACCTCGCCGGGCGGCACGTCGTCATCAGCGCGGGCGGCACCCGCGAACCCCTCGACCCGGTCCGCTTCCTCGGCAACCGCTCCTCGGGCAAGCAGGGCTACGCCCTCGCGCGTACGGCGGTGGCCCGCGGCGCCCGCGTGACGCTTCTCTCGGCGAACGCGGCGCTGCCCGACCCGGCCGGCGTCGACGTCGTCCGCGTCGGCACGGCCGTGGAGCTGCGCGAAGCCGTCGTCGCGGCGGCCGCGGACGCGGACGTGGTGGTCATGGCGGCCGCGGTGGCCGACTTCCGCCCCGAGACGTATGCCACAGGGAAGATCAAGAAGAAGGACGGGCACGAGCCCGAGCCCGTCGTCCTGGTCCGCAACCCCGACATCCTCGCCGAGGTCTCGGCGGACCGGCAGCGTCCGGGTCAGGTCGTCGTCGGCTTCGCCGCCGAGACGGACGACGTCCTCGCCAACGGCCGCAAGAAGCTGGCCCGCAAGGGCTGTGACCTGCTCGTCGTCAACGAGGTGGGCGAGCGCAAGACCTTCGGCTCCGAGGAGAACGAGGCGGTCCTGCTCGGCGCGGACGGAAGCGAGACGCCCGTCCCGTACGGACCGAAAGAAGTGCTTTCCGACACGATCTGGGACGCGGTCACCCGACTGGTGTCCGCCGGTGACGCCCTCGCCACGGAGTCGATCTACGACGGCCAGTGAGCGTCTTTTCGCTCGATCGGGGGTCCCGGACCGTGGTAAATGCAGGAATTTCGGGCGCCCGGGCCCCTTTTCGAGGCTGATCGTCGTACCGCAGAACGTAGTGCCGCTGGTCACAGCGCTCCCAAGTAGCGAGACACGTGGTCCAGCGGCCGGGCGTGACCGATAAACTGGTCACGGACGACGCCGGGCGCAGCCCCCGGCCGACCGCAAATGATCAGCCAGCAGCCGCTGCAACCACAGGGAGCGTTGTGTCCCGTCGCCTGTTCACCTCGGAGTCCGTGACCGAGGGTCACCCCGACAAGATCGCTGACCAGATCAGCGACACCATTCTCGACGCGCTTCTGCGGGAGGACCCGACTTCCCGGGTCGCCGTGGAGACGCTCATCACGACTGGCCTCGTGCACGTCGCCGGTGAGGTCACGACCAAGGCCTACGCGCCGATCGCACAGCTCGTGCGCGACAAGATCCTCGAGATCGGTTACGACTCCTCCAAGAAGGGCTTCGACGGCGCCTCCTGCGGCGTCTCGGTGTCCATCGGCTCGCAGTCCCCCGACATCGCCCAGGGCGTCGACACGGCGTACGAGCAGCGTGTCGAGGGTGACGACGACGAGCTCGACAAGCAGGGCGCGGGCGACCAGGGCCTGATGTTCGGTTACGCGTGCGACGAGACGCCCGAGCTCATGCCGCTCCCGATCCACCTGGCTCACCGCCTCTCGCGCCGCCTCTCCGAGGTCCGCAAGAACGGCACCATCCCTTACCTCCGCCCGGACGGTAAGACCCAGGTCACCATCGAGTACGACGGCGACAAGGCCGTCCGCCTCGACACGGTCGTCGTCTCCTCGCAGCACGCGTCGGACATCGACCTGGAGTCGCTGCTCGCCCCCGACATCCGCGAGTTCGTCGTGGAGCCGGAGCTGAAGGCGCTCCTCGACGACGGCATCAAGCTGGAGACCGAGGGCTACCGCCTTCTGGTGAACCCGACCGGCCGCTTCGAGATCGGCGGCCCGATGGGCGACGCCGGCCTCACCGGCCGCAAGATCATCATCGACACGTACGGCGGTTACGCCCGCCACGGTGGCGGTGCCTTCTCGGGCAAGGACCCGTCCAAGGTCGACCGCTCCGCCGCGTACGCGATGCGCTGGGTCGCGAAGAACGTCGTCGCGGCCGGCCTCGCTTCGCGCTGCGAGGTCCAGGTCGCGTACGCGATCGGCAAGGCCGAGCCCGTCGGTCTCTTCGTCGAGACCTTCGGCACGGCGACGGTGGACCCGGACAAGATCGAGCAGGCGATCACCGAGGTCTTCGACCTGCGGCCCGCCGCGATCATCCGCGACCTCGATCTGCTCCGGCCGATCTACGCCCAGACGGCGGCCTACGGCCACTTCGGGCGGGCGCTTCCCGACTTCACGTGGGAGCGGACGGATCGTGTGGAGGCGCTTCGTAAGGCTGCGGGTCTGTAAGCGGTTCGTTTTTCGCCGGGACCCGGCTCTCCCTTCGGGAGGCCGGGTCCCGGTTTGTTTTCGGGTGCGGGTTTGTTGTGGCTGGTCGCGCAGTTCCCCGCGCCCCTGAAGGCTTGCGGCTCCGCCGCGCCTTCCCTGAAATGTGCGCTGCGCGCGGCTTCCCTTCGGGGAAATGCTCCGCGGAGCGCACGCATTTCAGGGGCGCGGGGCTGTGTCATGAGCGGCTCCGCCGCGGGGCGCGACCAGCCCCCACCGGGCCGCAGAGCAATGTCCGACCTCTCTGGTAGGAATGCAACTGTGACCAGCCAGAACGACCGCCCCGAGCCGGAACAGCTCGCGTTCATCCGCGAGACGGTCCGAGCTGCCAAGGCTCCGAAGGCCAAGCCTCGGACCTGGCGGGGCGCGCCGCTGGCGAAATCGCTGCCCGTCGCCCGCGTCCTCGTGGACAAGGGCGTGCTCCATCTCGACCGCTACTTCGAATACGCGGTCCCCGAGGACTTGGACGAGGCCGCCCAGCCGGGCGTCCGCGTGCGCGTGCGGTTCGGCGCCGGGTCGAAGAACGTACGGGACGGCCGCCGCGAGGGCGGCGGGCTGATCGACGGGTTCCTCGCGGAGCGCGTCGCCGAGGCCGAGTACCAGGGCCCGCTCGCCGCGCTCGCCCAGGTCGTGTCGCCCGAGCCCGTCCTCGGGGAGGAACTCCTCGGCCTCGCCCGCGCCGTCGCCGACCGATACGCGGGCAGCCTCGCCGACGTCCTGCAACTGGCTGTTCCGCCCCGCAGCGCCCGCGCTGAGAAGAAGCCGTCGCCCGAACCCCTTCCGCCCCCGCCGGCGCCGGACCCGGCGAGCTGGCGCCGGTACGAGCGCGGGCCGGGGTTCCTGTCGGCCCTCGCGTCGGGCGGCTCACCCCGTGCCGTGTGGAACGCGCTGCCCGGACCCGAGTGGGCCGACGAAGTCGCGCGTGCCGTGGCGGCCACCCTCTCCTCGGGCCGTGGGGCCCTGGTCGTGGTCCCGGACGGGCGGGCGGTCGCGCGGGTCGACGCCGCGCTGGGCGCCGTCCTCGGCGAGGGGCGGCACGCTGTGCTGACCGCCGACGCGGGGCCCGAGAAGCGGTACCGCGAATGGCTCGGGGTGCGGCGCGGGTCGGTGCGGGCGGTCGTCGGCACCCGGGCCGCGATGTTCGCCCCCGTACGGGATCTGGGGCTTGTGATCATCTGGGACGACGGAGACTCCAGTCATGCCGAGCCGCACGCTCCGCAGCCGCACGCGCGGGACGTCCTGCTGCTGCGGGCCGCGCACGACAAGTGCGGCTTCCTGCTGGGGAGTTGGAGCTGCACGGTCGAGGCCGCACAGCTCGTCGAGAGTGGCTGGGCCGCGCCCCTGGTCGCCGGACGCGAACAGGTGCGGGGCGCCGCCCCCCTCGTACGGACCGTGGGGGACGGGGATCTCGCGCGCGACGAGGCGGCGCGGGCGGCGCGCCTGCCGACCCTCGCGTGGCAGGTGGTGCGGGAAGGACTGAAGACCGGGCCGGTCCTGGTGCAGGTGCCGCGGCGCGGTTACGTGCCGCGGCTCGCGTGCGAGCGGTGCCGGGAGCCCGCGCGGTGCCGGCACTGCGCCGGGCCGCTGGAGGCGAGCGAGGGGACCGCCGCCCTGAAGTGTGGCTGGTGCGGGCAGGAGGAGAGTGCCTGGCACTGTCAGGAGTGCGGGGGGTTCCGGCTGCGGGCGCAGGTCGTGGGGGCGCGCAGGACGGCGGAGGAGCTGGGCCGGGCGTTCCCCGCGGTGCCGGTGCGGACGTCGGGGCGTGAGCAGGTGCTCGACACGGTGCCGGGGGCGCCGGCTCTGGTCGTGAGTACGCCGGGTGCGGAGCCGGTGGCCGAGGGCGGGTATGCGGTGGCGCTGCTGCTCGACGGCTGGGCGATGCTGGGGCGCCCCGATCTGCGGGCGGGGGAGGACGCGCTGCGGCGCTGGATCGAGGCGGCGGCGCTGGTGAGACCGCAGGCAGCGGGTGGCACGGTGGTGATCGTGGCCGAGCCGACGCTGAGACCTGTGCAGGCGCTGGTGCGGTGGGATCCGGTGGGGCACGCTGTGCGGGAGCTCTCCGAGCGGGCCGAGCTCGGGTTTCCGCCGGTGTCGCGGATGGCGGCGGTGGCCGGTACGGCTGAGGCTCTCGCCGGTTTCCTGTCGGCGGTCGAACTGCCGGGTGACGCCGAGGTGTTGGGGCCGGTTCCGGTCCCGGACGCTCCTGCGGGAGCGGCGCGCCGTCCCGGGGCGCCGCCGGTGGGGGAGCGGTGGGAGCGGGTTCTGGTCCGGGTGCCGCCGGGGAGTGGCTCGGCGCTTGCCGCGGCGCTCAAGCGGGCGCAGGCGGCGCGGATGGCTCGGGGCGGGATGGAGCCGGTTCGTGTGCGGGTGGATCCGCCGGACATTGGCTGAGGGGGTGTTTTGGGTGCGGGTGCGTTGTGGCTGGTCGCGCAGTTCCCCGCGCCCCTGAAGGCTTGCGGCTCCGCCGCGCCTTCCCCTGAAATGCGTGAAGCGCGCAGCATCCCCTCGGGGAAATGCTGCGCGCAGCGCGCATTTCAGGGGCCGCGGGGAACTGCGCGAACAACCCCCACCGGGGCCAGCCGTGGCAATCGACCGGACCCAGACCCGCGCTCCCCACACGCATGGCGCGGGGAGCGCAATCGCACGTCACCCGGTGCGTGGCCCAGGGAAGGTCGGTCGGGGATCCTCGCGGAGGATCCCCGACGTCGGCTGCGCGGGCATGGAGCGCGCCGCGGGGACGGTCGGGATCGTCGTCGTACCGACGGGCACCGGCGGGCGCGTGCCCACCGGATCCGTGGCGCGCTCGGCGTCGGCGGCCGCCTGGGCCGCGGCCCGGCGGGCCCCGTACCGGCGGTGGACCGCCTGCTTCGTCACCCCGAGCGCCGAGCCCACCGCGTCCCACGAGAAGCCGAGCGAGCGGTCGAAGTCCACGGCGGCGGTCACCAGGGTTTCGACGCTGTCGCGCAGTTCCTGGGCGAGGCGGACGGTCGGAGCGGGCGCGCGCCCGTAGACGACGAAGCCCGCGGAGGGGCCGGAGCGGCGCGGACGGTAGACGTTGCCCAACTGGGCGGTGAGGGTGCGCAGCGCGTCCACCTGCCGTCGGACCCGCTCGATGTCCCGTACCAGAAGGTGCAGGCTGGCCCGTGCCTGGGCGTCGTGGGTTGCGTGGTCGGCCATGAACAAGCCTCTCGAACCGGCGTTGAAACGGATTGGGGCCGCAATCGCGGCCCATGGTTGGTCAACTCTTCCTTGACCAACGCGCCAGTCCGTTACGGGTCACGCTGTAGGGGCGTGTGCACATATGCACGGGGCGCGCGTCGAGGCGTACGCCCCCGGGGGCTCGTCGCCCGAAATACCGGCGGGAAAGGGCCGGCGGAACGGTCATAGACTGGGGCGCCGCCCGTCATGTCCCTGCCCCGAGAGGCCGAAAGACACCTATGAAGCTCGTCTTCGCAGGCACCCCCGAGGTCGCCGTTCCCGCTCTGGACGCCCTGATCGCCTCCGACCGCCACGAGGTCGCCGCGGTCGTCACCCGGCCCGACGCTCCCGCGGGCCGCGGCCGCCGGCTCGTCGCCAGTCCGGTCGCCGAGCGCGCGGCGGAGGCGGGCATCGAGGTCCTCAAGCCCGTGAAGCCGCGCGACGAGGACTTCCTGGCCCGGCTGCGGGAGATCGCCCCCGACTGCTGCCCCGTCGTCGCCTACGGCGCGCTGCTGCCGAAGGTCGCCCTCGACATCCCTGCCCGCGGCTGGGTCAACCTGCACTTCTCGCTGCTGCCGGCCTGGCGCGGCGCCGCGCCCGTGCAGCACTCGATCATGTCCGGCGACGAGATCACCGGGGCGTCCACGTTCCTGATCGAGGAGGGCCTGGACTCCGGCCCCCTCTACGGGACGGTGACCGAGACGGTGCGGCACACCGACACCAGCGGCGACCTGCTGACCCGGCTCGCCTTCGCGGGCGCCGGACTGCTCTCCGCGACCATGGACGGCATCGAGGACGGCTCCCTGAAGGCTCTGGCCCAGCCCGCCGACGGCATCACCGTCGCCCCGAAGATCACCGTCGAGGACGCGCACGTCGACTGGTCGGCGCCCGCCCTGCGCGTGGACCGCGTCGTGCGCGGCTGCACGCCCGCGCCCGGCGCCTGGACCGTGTTCCGGGGCGAGCGCCTCAAGCTGATCTCGGCCGTGCTCGCACCCGACCGCACAGACCTCGCGCCCGGTGAGCTCGGCGTCGGCAAGCGGGACCTGCACGTCGGCACCGGTTCCTACGCCGTGCAGCTGCTCTGGGTGCAGGCGCAGGGCAAGAAGCCGATGGCCGCCGCCGACTGGGCGCGCGGGGTCCGGATCGCCCCGGGCGAGCGCCTCGGCGCGACCGACGTAGGCTGAACGGGTCAGGGCCCGTACCAGGGTTCGAGCCGATACCAGCGGCGCTGACACCAGCAGTGCAGTGACGAGCGGCGCTGACACCAGCAGCGCCGATACCAGCAGCGGAGCACCTTTGAACGACCAGCCCGGCCGGCGTCCCCAGAAGTCAGGCAAGCCCGGTACCTCCGGTAAGCCCGGTACCTCCGGTAAACAGGGCAAGCCCGGCAAGCCGTACCGCCGTCCGCAGAAGGACCCGGTCCGCATCCTCGCGTTCGAGGCGCTGCGGGCCGTGGACGAGCGCGATGCGTATGCGAACCTCGTGCTTCCTCCGCTGCTGCGCAAGGCCCGCGAGAAGGGTGACTTCGACGCCCGGGACGCGGCGCTCGCCACCGAGCTGGTCTACGGGACGCTCCGCAGGCAGGGCACGTACGACGCGATCGTGGCCGCCTGTATCGACCGGCCGCTGCGCGAGGTCGACCCGCCCGTGCTCGACGTGCTGAACATGGGCGTTCACCAGCTGCTCGGGACGCGTATCCCGACGCACGCGGCCGTCTCGGCATCCGTGGAGCTGGCCCGCGTGGTGCTCGGCGACGGGCGCGCCAAGTTCGTGAACGCCGTGCTCCGCAAGGTCTCCCAGGACGACCTCGACGGATGGGTGGAGAAGGTCGCGCCCCCGTACGAGGAGGACGCCGAGGACCATCTCGCCGTGGTGCATTCGCATCCGCGATGGATCGTGTCCGCGCTCTGGGACTCGCTCGGCGGCGGCCGGGCCGGGATCGAGGACCTGCTGGAGGCCGACAACGAGCGGCCCGAGGTCACGCTCGTGGCCAGGCCGGGCCGGACGACGGCGGACACCGTCCTGGACGAGGTCGGCGAGGAGGCCGCGCTTCCGGGGCGCTGGTCGCCGTACGCCGTGCGGCTCACGGAGGGCGGGGAGCCCGGGTCGCTCGACCCCGTGCGCTCCGGACGCGCGGGCGTTCAGGATGAGGGCAGTCAGCTCGTGGCGCTGGCCCTCGCGAACGTGCCGATCGAAGGCCGCGACGAGAAGTGGCTCGACGGCTGCGCAGGTCCCGGCGGCAAGGCGGCCATGCTCGCCGGCCTCGCCTCCGAGCGCGGCGCGTCCCTGCTCGCCTCGGAGAAGCAGCCCCACCGCGCCCGCCTCGTGGCGAACGCGCTCGCCGGGAACCCGGGCCCGTACCAGGTCATCGCCGCGGACGGCACGCGTCCGCCGTGGGGCCCCGGCACCTTCGACCGCGTCCTCATGGACGTGCCCTGCACGGGTCTCGGCGCGCTGCGCCGCCGGCCCGAGGCCCGCTGGCGACGGCAGCCCGAGGACCTGGAGGGCTTCGCACCGCTCCAGCGCGCGCTCCTGAACACGGCCCTTGAATCCGTACGCGTGGGGGGAGTTGTCGGCTACGCGACCTGCTCGCCGCACCTCGCCGAGACCCGCGCGGTCGTCGACGACGTCATGAAGCACCACCCCGGGGTCGAACTCGTCGACGCCCGCCCGATGCTGCCCGGCGTCCCGGCGCTCGGCGACGGCCCCGACATCCAGCTCTGGCCCCACCTGCACGGCACCGACGCGATGTACCTGGCGCTGATCCGGCGCACGGCCTGAGGCGACCCGGGTCCGGGGAGTGGGACAGGTCTGGACCGAGGACGGCAACCGGCGCCGGACATGGCAGTCTTGGGGCATGGCCGTGCAGATCAACCCCAGCATCCTGTCCGCGGACTTCGCCCGCCTCGCCGACGAGGCGAAGGCGGTCGAGGGCGCCGACTGGCTCCATGTCGATGTCATGGACAACCACTTCGTCCCGAACCTCACCCTCGGGGTGCCGATCGTGGAGTCCCTGGCGCGGGCGACGGACATCCCGCTGGACTGCCACCTGATGATCCAGGACGCCGACCGCTGGGCGCCCCAGTACGTCGAGGCCGGCGCCAGTTCCGTCACCTTCCACGCGGAGGCCGCCGCCGCCCCCGTCCGCACGGCCCGCGAGATCCGCGCCAAGGGCGGCCGCGCGTCCATGGCGCTCAAGCCGGCGACCCCGATCGAGCCGTACGAGGACCTGCTCCCCGAGCTCGACATGCTGCTGATCATGACGGTCGAGCCGGGCTTCGGCGGGCAGGCCTTCCTCGACATCATGCTGCCGAAGATCCGCCGCACCCGTGAGCTGATCAGCAAGCACGGCCTCGAACTCTGGCTCCAGGTCGACGGCGGAGTCTCGGCCTCCACCATCGAGCGCTGCGCGGAGGCGGGCGCCGACGTCTTCGTCGCGGGATCGGCCGTGTACGGCGCCGCGGACCCGGCCCAGGCGGTACGTGCACTGCGCACCCAGGCGGAGACGGCGTCGGCCGGCGCGGCCTGGGTATGCGGCCACTGAGCCACGGGAACGTGAACGCAGCCCATCAGGGCTGATCAAGTGCGCCACATCTGCAAGGATGAACGGCGAATCCAGGTTGTGAACAGCAGTGAGGAGATCGCCGTGTCGGCACTGTCGCCGGGTCGCTCAGCGATGCGGATGGGACCCGCGGAGCTGGTGCAGGCGGCGGCCATGGCCCGCCGCTTCTATCTCGAGGGCAAGTCCAAGATCCAGATCGCCGAGGAGTTCGGCGTGAGCCGCTTCAAGGTGGCCCGTGTCCTGGAGACCGCGCTCGAACGGGATCTCGTACGCATCGAGATCCGTGTACCGGCCGAGCTCGACGCGGAGCGCTCCGACGCGCTGCGCGCCCGCTACGGCCTGCGGCACGCCGTGGTGGTCGAGTCCCCGGCCGAGGCCGAGGAGTCTCCCGACCCCGAGAACCTCGGCGAGGTCGCGGCCGACCTCCTGGGCGAGCTGGTCTCCGAGGGCGACGTGCTGGGCCTCGCGTGGGGCCGCTCCACCATTCACATGGCGGCGGCGCTCGACCGGCTGCCGCCGTGCACGGTCGTGCAGCTCACGGGCGTCTACGACGCGGGCACCGCCGAGCGCGGGTCCGTCGAGGCGGTACGGCGCGCGGCCCAGGTCTCCGGTGGTGAGGCGCACCCGATCTACGCGCCGATGCTGCTCCCGGACCCGGCCACCGCGGCCGCGCTGCGCAACCAGACGGGGATCGCCCGCGCCTTCGAGTACTTCGACAAGGTCACCGTCGCCTGCGTGTCCATCGGCTCCTGGGAGCCGGGTATCTCGACCGTGCACGACATGCTCAGCGACGAGGAGCGGGCGCACTACGCCTCGCTCGGCGTCGCCGCGGAGATGTCCGCGCACCTCTTCGACGCGGAGGGCCGCCGGGTCGGCCGTGACCTGGGCGAGCGCTGCATCACCGTCGAGGCGGACCGCCTGCGGCGGATCCCGGAGGTCGTCGCGATCGCCGGCGGCCAGCGCAAGGCGTCGGCCATCGACGCGGTCCTCCGGTCGGGCCTGGTCACCAGCCTCGTCACAGACACGGCGGCTGCGGACTTCCTCTTGACGGCGGGCCCGTCGCCGAAGCCGGCGCTTAACCGGGCGGATCCGGACGGGGTCTGAGGCCTTGTCCTGGCGGGGGCCGGGGGCCGGTGACCTGGCGTCCCGGCGGCGCCTGGTGACCCGGTGCCCCTGGTGGGGCCCGCTGACTCGGCGTCCCGGAGCGGGCCGGTGACCCGCTGACTCGGCGCCCTGGCGGTGCCTGGTGACTGGCTGGCCGGGCGTCCTGGCGGGGCCTGGTGCCCCGGCCTCCCGGCGGTCCGGTGAGCCGTTGACTTCGCGTCCGGCGGGCCTGGTGACCGGCTGACCGGGCGCCCCGTTGGGGCCTGGTGACCCGGTGTCCCGGCGGTCCGGGTGAGCCGCTGACTCCGCGTCCCGGGCGGGCCTGGTGACCCGCTGACCCGGCGTCCCAGCGGGACCCGCTGGCCCACTGGCCCGGCGGGCCCCAGTGCCCCCCGACCCGGCATCCCCACAGCAATCCGCGTCGTGCGCCGCGCTCACCTTGGATTGCTGTGGCAGCATCGGCGACATGCTGCCGCGGCTTTTCCCACGTCTTCTCGCGCCCCTGCTCTTCGCCCTCGCCCTGCTGGTCACCGGGTGCTCCGCACAGGCCACCTCCGGCAAGGGCCCCGCCACCGGGCCGACCGCACCGACCCGTTCCGTACCCTCCTGGGCGCACGGCATGTCGACGGTCGCCGAGTCAGCGCTCCCGGCGCAGGCCCGTACGACCCTGGGTCTCATCGACAAGGGCGGGCCTTACCCGTACACCAAGGACGGCACCGTCTTCGGGAACTTCGAGCGGGAGCTTCCCCGGCAGAACCGTGGGTACTACCACGAGTACACCGTCCCCACCCCGGGCTCGCGTGACAGGGGCGCCCGGCGCATCGTCACCGGGCAGGGCCACGAGACGTACTACACCGATGACCACTACCAGTCGTTCAAGGCGGTGCTGCGATGACCGGGAGTTCCCTCGACAAGATCCGCGTCCTCGACCTCGAAGGGGTCAAGGACAAGGCCGAGTTCATGGACCGGTGCGTGCGCGACCTGGAACTGCCGGACTGGTTCGGCCGTAACTGGGACGCCCTCTTCGACGTCCTCACCGACGTCTCGTTCTGGCCCGACGGCACCGACCAGGCGCTGCTGCTGTCCGTCATCGGCTGGCGCACCTACGCGGGCGCCCGCCCCGAGGAGTGGGAAACCGCGCTCGACGTGTTCTCCGACGCCGTCGACCGCAGGCGCGAACGCAGTCCGAGGCTCCTGGTCGCGCTGACCCTTGGAGGATCGGACCACCCACCCTCCGAAACCACTGGATAATCCTCCGTGAGCATGGGACATCCATGCCATGGGACACTGAAGTACGTGCTTTTCCCCCGCGGCTGACCTGCCCGGGGGCCACCTCTGATCGACTGGGATGAGCAGCACGTGCGTTTCCTCAATGACATCAAGCCTGCGTACGACCTGACCTACGACGACGTCTTCATGGTGCCGAGCCGCAGCGCCGTCGGTTCGCGGCAGGCGGTCGACCTCGCGTCGCCCGACGGTTCCGGGACCACGATTCCTCTGGTCGTCGCCAACATGACCGCGATCGCCGGTCGGCGCATGGCCGAGACCGTCGCCCGTCGCGGTGGCCTCGTCGTCATCCCGCAGGACATCCCGATCGAAGTGGTCACCGAGGTCATCTCCTGGGTCAAGACCCGCCACCTGGTGCTCGACACCCCCATCGTGCTCGCCCCGCACCAGACCGTCGCCGACGCCCTCGCGCTGCTGAACAAGCGCGCGCACAACGCCGGCGTCGTGGTCGACGAGGACCAGAAGCCGATCGGCGTCGTCACGGACGCGGACCTGACCGGCGTCGACCGCTTCACGCAGCTGTCCGTGGTCATGTCCAAGGACCTGCTGCTCCTCGACGCGGACATCGACCCGCGGGACGCCTTCAACAAGCTGGACCACGCCAACCGCCGCTACGCCCCCGCCGTGGGCGCGGACGGCCGCCTCGCGGGCATCCTGACCCGCACGGGCGCCCTGCGCGCGACGCTCTACACCCCGGCCACCGACACGAACGGCAAGCTGCGCATCGCGGCCGCCGTCGGGATCAACGGCGACGTGGCGGGCAAGGCCAAGCTGCTGCTCGACGCGGGTGCGGACACCATCGTCGTCGACACCGCGCACGGCCACCAGGAGTCGATGATCGCGGCGATCAAGGCCGTCCGCGGCCTCGACCCGCAGGTGCCGATCGTGGCGGGCAACATCGTCGCCGCCGAGGGAGTCAAGGACCTCATCGAGGCCGGCGCCGACATCATCAAGGTCGGCGTGGGCCCCGGCGCGATGTGCACCACGCGCATGATGACCGGCGTCGGCCGGCCGCAGTTCTCCGCCGTCCTGGAGTGCGCCGCCGAGGCGAAGAAGTACGGCAAGCACGTGTGGGCCGACGGTGGCGTCCGGCACCCGCGCGACGTCGCCATGGCGCTCGCCGCCGGTGCGTCGAACGTGATGATCGGGTCCTGGTTCGCCGGTACGTACGAGTCGCCGGGCGACCTCCAGCACGACGCCCAGGGCCGCGCGTACAAGGAGTCCTTCGGTATGGCCTCGGCGCGTGCCGTGAAGAACCGGACCAGTGACGAGTCCGCCTACGACCGGGCGCGCAAGGCGCTGTTCGAGGAGGGCATCTCGACGTCGCGGATGTTCCTCGACCCGCAGCGTCCGGGCGTCGAGGACCTGATCGACTCGATCATCGCGGGCGTTCGTTCTTCTTGCACGTACGCCGGGGCGTCTTCCCTCGGGGAGTTCGAGGAGAAGGCTGTCGTCGGGATTCAGAGTGCGGCCGGTTACGCGGAGGGCAAGCCGCTGCACGCCAGCTGGAGTTAGCACGTTGCGCAGTTGCCCACGCCCCTTCAGGGGCGCGGGCAACTGCGCAACGTTTGTTCGCCTGCGGACGCACCACGCAACGTTCCGTCGCGCACACGCAAGGTTGCTGCATTACAGCTGGGAAGAGAAACCGTTTAGAGTCGTGCGCTGTACGTGGCGTGGCGGGACGGCCTGCACGGCGGTTCCCCCGGTTTCTGGTGTGGGCTGCTGCTGCTCGGCGGCCGCCCGCACCCCCTGACCGGCAGCGATGAAGGAGCCAGCCCGTGCCCGATCACGGCGCACCCCCGCGCACCCCCACACTCGAGCCCACCGTCCCGGGGCTCGGCGCCCGGCTGATGCGGCGGAAGCCGGTGGAAGTGCTGGTCGCGGAGGGCGGACACGGTGAGGGCGGCAACCTGCGCCGCTCGATGGGCCTGTGGCAGCTGACCATGATCAGCATCGGTGCCACGCTCGGCACCGGCATCTTCGTGGTGCTCGGCGAGGCCGTCCCCAAGGCGGGCCCCGCGGTCACCATCTCCTTCGTCATCGCAGGTCTCACGGCCCTGTTCTCGGCGCTCTCGTACGCCGAGCTGGCCGGCACCATCCCGGTCGCGGGCTCCTCCTACTCGTATGCGTACGCAACGATGGGTGAGCTGATCGCCTGGATCTGCGGCTGGTGCCTGGTCCTGGAGTACGGCGTCTCGGTCGCGGCCGTCGCCGTCGGCTGGGGTCAGTACCTGAACGAACTGCTCGACGGCACCATCGGCGTCACCATCCCCGACGCCCTCTCCGCGCCCCCCGGCGACGGCGGCATCTTCAACCTGCCGGCGCTGATCGTCGTACTCCTCGCGATGGTGTTCCTGCTCGGCGGTGCCCGTGAGTCGGCGCGCGCCAACACGATCATGGTCATCGTGAAGATCGCGGCGCTGCTGCTGTTCTGCGCCATCGGCATCAAGGGCTTCCAGTCCGGCAACTACGAGCACTTCATGCCGCTCGGCATGGCCGGCGTGAGCGCGGCCGGGGCGACCCTGTTCTTCTCGTACATCGGGTTCGACGCCGCCTCCACCGCCGGTGAGGAGGCCAAGAACGCGCAGCGCGACCTGCCGCGCGCCATCATGCTGTCGCTGGTCATCGTCACCGCGCTGTACGTCCTCGTCGCGGCCGTCGCCGTGGGCGCCAAGCCGTGGAAGCAGTTCAACGACTCGGAGGCCGCGCTCGCCGGGATCATGAAGGACGTCACCGGACAGACGTTCTGGGCGACGCTGCTCGCTGCCGGTGCCGTCATCGCCATCGCGTCGGTCGTCCTGACCGTGCTCTACGGCCAGACCCGCATCCTGTTCGCGATGTCCCGCGACGGCCTCGTGCCCAAGGTGTTCTCGAAGGTCCACCCGAAGACCGGGGCGCCGCGCGCCAACACGGTGATCGTCTCGCTGTTCTGCGGTGTCCTCGCCGCCGCGATCCCGCTCGGCCAGCTCGCCGACGCGACCAGCATCGGCACGCTCTTCGCGTTCGCCCTGGTCAACGTCGCCGTTGTCGTCCTGCGCCGCACCCGCCCCGACATGAAGCGCACCTTCCGGGTGCCGCTCGCGCCGGTCCTCCCCGCGCTCGGCTTCGGCTTCTGCGTCTGGATGATGGGCAGCCTGTCCGCCATCACCTGGGTGGTCTTCGGTGTGTGGATGGCCGTCGGCCTCGTGTTCTACTTCCTCTACGGGGCCCGTCGCTCCCGACTCGCCTCAGAGCCTGCTCCAGAGAAGTGAACAACCTGCCTTGCTGAACGATCTCGACGAACGCATCGTGCACGCCCTCGCCGAGGACGCCCGCCGCTCCTACGCCGACATCGGCCAGCTCGTCGGCCTGTCCGCGCCCGCCGTCAAGCGGCGCGTGGACCGGCTGCGGGCGACCGGGGCGATCACGGGGTTCACGGTCCGCGTCGACCCGGCCGCGCTCGGCTGGGAGACCGAGGGGTTCATCGAGATGTACTGCCGCAGCAACACCTCGCCCGAGGCCATCAAGCGGGGTCTGGAGCGCTATCCCGAGGTCGCCTCGGCGTCCACGGTGACCGGTGACGCGGACGCGATCGTCCAGGTCTTCGCCTCCGACATGCGGCACTTCGAGCGGGTCCTGGAGAAGATCGCGGGGGAGCCGTTCGTCGAGCGCACCAAGTCGGTGCTCGTCCTGTCTCCGCTGATGCGGCGCTACACGTCGGGCTCGCCCGCCTGACGCCCCACGGCACCAGCAGTCGCCGGCGCCCTTCCTGACGGTTTCTCGACCGTCAGGAAGGGCGCCGCGCCGTTGATACGGGCCTACTGCACAGGCGCGCAACAAATCGCCGCTGACGGCACTTCAGGCGCAACGGAACGCACAAGAAGACGCAACAGTCGAGTCTTGTCGCACAGGTCGGCGGAAAAGTACCGTCTATTTCGATCCTTCCTCCCCCTTTCCGTACGCCTCCGAGGACTGCCATGCCGCCGCTGCGCACCGCCCTGCTCCAGAGCTCCGGCCGCCCCGGGTCCGTCGCCGAGAACCTCAAGGTGCTCGACGAGGGCGCGGCCCGCGCCGCCGCCACCGGTGCCCGGCTGCTCGTGGTCCCCGAGATGTTCCTGACCGGGTACGCGATCGGCGACGACGTGGCCCGGCTCGCCGAGCCCGCCGACGGCCCCTCGGCGCAGGCGATCGCCGAAACCGCCACCCGGCACGGCCTCGCGGTGGCCTACGGCTACCCGGAGCGCGACGGCGAGACCGTCTACAACTCGGCCCAGCTCATCGCCCCCGACGGCACGCGCCTCGCCAACTACCGCAAGACGCACCTCTTCGGCCCCTTCGAGCGCGACGCGTTCACCCCCGGCGACCAGGCCGTCGTCCAGGCCGACCTCGACGGTGTCCGCATCGGCCTCATGATCTGCTACGACGTCGAATTCCCGGAGAACGTACGGGCCCACGCCCTCGCCGGCACCGACCTGCTGCTCGTCCCGACGGCGCAGATGCACCCGTACCACTTCGTCCCCGAGTCCCTCGTGCCGGTGCGCGCCTTCGAGAACCAGATGTACGTCGCGTACGTCAACCGGATCGGCCAGGAAGGGGAGTTCGAGTTCGTCGGGCTCTCCACGCTCGCCGGTCCCGACGGCGGCGCCAGGGCGCGTGCCGGGCGCGGCGAGGAGCTGGTCACCGGCGACGTGGACCCCGAGTTCCTGGCCGCGTCCCGCGACACCAACCCGTACCTGCACGACCGCCGGCCGGACCTGTACGCGCCGCTGACCGGCCGCTGATCCGCCGCAGGGCCCTCCACCGACCGGCTGCCCGACCCGCAGCCGGTCCGAGCGCGCCCGCGTCCTCTGAACCTTCCTCACCTCAGTTCCCCCGCAAGGAGTCCGTACCCCATGACGTCCATGGTGCCCAACGCCGTCCAGCACACCGAGGCGCAGCCCCCCATCACGATGTTCGGGCCGGACTTCCCGTACGCGTACGACGACTTCCTCGCGCACCCCGCGGGCCTCGGTCAGATACCGGCGACCGAGCACGGCACCGAGGTCGCCGTCATCGGCGGTGGCCTGTCCGGCATCGTCGCCGCGTACGAGCTGATGAAGATGGGCCTCAAGCCCGTCGTGTACGAGGCCGACCAGATCGGCGGCCGGCTGCGGACCGTCGGCTTCGACGGCACCCCGGCCGAGGCCGCAGGCCTCACCGCCGAGATGGGCGCGATGCGCTTCCCGCCGTCGTCGACCGCCCTCCAGCACTACATCGACCTCGTCGGTCTCGAGACCCGGTCGTTCCCCAACCCGCTGGCCCCCGAGACCCCGTCGACCGTCGTCGACCTCAAGGGCGAGTCGCACTACGCCGTCACCGTCGACGACCTGCCGCAGGTCTACCGCGACGTCATGAACGCGTGGAACGCCTGCCTCGAAGAAGGCGCCGACTTCTCCGACATGAACCGCGCCATGCGCGAACGCGACGTCCCGCGCATCCGCGAGATCTGGTCGAAGCTCGTCGACAAGCTCGACAACCAGACGTTCTACGGGTTCCTCTGCGACTCCGAGGCCTTCAAGTCCTTCCGGCACCGCGAGATCTTCGGCCAGGTCGGCTTCGGCACCGGCGGCTGGGACACCGACTTCCCGAACTCCATCCTGGAGATCCTGCGCGTCGTCTACACCGAGGCCGACGACCACCACCGCGGCATCGTCGGCGGCAGCCAGCAGCTCCCGCTGCGCCTGTGGGAGCGCGAGCCCCAGAAGATCGTGCACTGGCCGTACGGCACGTCGCTCGCCTCGCTGCACGAGAGCGGCAAGCCGCGCCCGGCCGTGACGCGGATGCACCGCACCGCGGGCAACCACATCACCGTCACCGACGCCTCCGGCGACATCCGCACCTACCAGGCGGCGATCTTCACGGCGCAGTCCTGGATGCTGCTCTCCAAGGTCGACTGCGACGACTCGCTCTTCCCGATCGACCACTGGACGGCGATCGAGCGCACCCACTACATGGAGAGCTCCAAGCTCTTCATTCCGGTGGACCGGCCGTTCTGGCTGGACAAGGACGAGGTCACCGGCCGCGACACCATGTCGATGACGCTCACCGACCGGATGACGCGCGGCACCTACCTGCTCGACGACGGCCCGGACAAGCCGGCCACCATCTGCCTGTCGTACACGTGGTGCGACGACAGCCTGAAGTGGCTGCCGCTGTCGGCGAACGAGCGCATGGACGTCATGCTCAAGTCGCTCGGCGAGATCTACCCGAACGTCGACATCCGGAAGCACATCATCGGCAACCCGGTGACCGTGTCCTGGGAGAACGAGCCCTACTTCATGGGCGCGTTCAAGGCCAACCTGCCGGGGCACTACCGCTACCAGCGCCGCCTGTTCACGCACTTCATGCAGGACCGCCTCCCCGAGGACAAGCGCGGCATCTTCCTCGCGGGCGACGACATCTCCTGGACGGCCGGCTGGGCCGAGGGCGCCGTGCAGACCGCGCTCAACGCCGTCTGGGGCGTCATGCACCAGTTCGGCGGCGCGACCGACGGGACGAACCCCGGTCCGGGCGACGTCTACGACGAGATCGCGCCGGTCGAGCTGCCGGAGGACTGACGACGGCTGAGTGGTGGGCGGGCCCCGGTGGTGTGCCGGGGCCCGCACGGCTCAGAGACCAGCCACGCGCTGAGGCCCGCTCACCTCACATACGCCGACGGCGCGCTGACGCGTCAGACCCCCGCCGCCCTCGCCGTCTCGTACACCTCCGCCGCCAGGTCCGTCAGTTCCTCGGCGTCGCGGACGCGGCCCTGGAGGTCGATCAGCATCTCCTCCAGGCCCACCTCGGCGTGGGCCACCAGGTCCTCGACGATCTGGGCGACGCTGCCCTGGAACGGGCGGCGGTCCTCACCCACGTAATCCTCGCGCGTATAGACCGTGTTCACCCGCAGCACGCTCTGGATCGGGTCCTTGCGGCCGCGCTCCTCGGCCAGCTCCCGAAGTCCCTTCCACTGCTCGGCGAGCGCGTCGGCGCCCGCGGCCCCCGGCATCCAGCCGGCCGCGCGGTCGACGAGCCGGCGCGCGGATCTCGGGCTGTTCGCCGGCAGCAGCACCGGGATCGGCCGCGCGGGCTTCGGCCCGACCACGGACGGCGCGATCGTCGTCAGCTCACCCTCGTACGCCACCGGGTCGGGGCCCCACACGGCGGCACACACGTCGAGCAGCTCGTCCAGGACCTTGCCGCGCTGCTCGAACGGGGCGACGCCCGCTGCCGCGTACTCGTCGTGGGACCAGCCCGTGCCGAGGCCCGCCACGACGCGGCCACCGCTCGCGGCGTCCAACGAGGCCAGGGCGCGGGCGAGTTGGAACGGTACGTGCAGCGGGGCGACCAGCACGCTCGTGCCGAGCCGGGCGCGCTCGGTGACGGCGGCCGCCAGGGTGAGGGAGACGAGCGGGTCGGCGACGGAGCGGTACTGGTCTGGCCAGGGGAGACCGGGGACTCCGTAGAGCCCTTGGCGGGCCGGTTCTGGGAAGAGGATCCGCTCGAAGACCCACAGGCTGTCGTAGCCGATCCGCTCGGCGGCGCGGGCCACCGCCGGGATGTCGCGCCCGATGTCGTACTGCTTCATCTGGGGGAGGCCGAGGCCGAGTCGGGTCGTCATGCCGTGAGCTCCTTCGCGTTCGCATCCTCTGTCTCGGTAACGCTCTGTCAACGTACAGCGGCGGCCGCAGAGTTCCGGGTCGAAGGCGGACGTATGGCCGGATCAGTCCGGCAGCGGGGTGAGCAGCATCCGGCCGACCAGACCCACCGAGGTGTCCAGGCGGCGGGTGAACTCCTCGGTGACGTCCGGGGATCCGCGCAGCACCCACAGGGCGCGCGCCGCCGCCCAGGCCGCGTCCCTGGCGCGTTCCAGGGTCCAGGAGCCGAGCAGATGGGTCAGGGGATCGGCGACCTGGAGGAGGTCGGGGCCCGGCATCAGATCTTCGCGAATGCGTTCTTCCAGGGAGACGAGGAGATCGCCTACGCGGTCGAACTCGTCCTCCATGGCAGCCGGTTCGCAGCCGAGTTCACGGCATGTGTCGATGACGGCGAGCGCCAGGTCGTGGCCGATGTGCGCGTTGATGCCGGCAAGTGCGAACTGGAGTGGGCGTACCCCGGGATGGCGACGGAACTGGAGCAGCGGGCGCCAGCAGGCGGGCGGGAGCCGGTCGGGGTCGACGGCGTTCAAGTAGCGTTCGGCGAACCGGACGTCCAGTGTGGCCGCCGCCGAGGCGTCGGCGAACCGGCCGCCGGCGATGTGCCTTCCGACCTCTTCCGTGACGGACAGATAGACGCGGTTGAAGACGGCCACCCCGTCCCCGGCCGGCCAGGAGCGTGCCAGTTCACGCATCCGGGCCACCACGGAGGCGACCCCGTCCGCGGCCGGCGTGCGCTCTGCGAACCGTTCCGTCTGTGCCATGGGGGCAGGTTCTCAAGCCGGGCCTGACGTGCGTGTCGCCTGGCCGAGGGCTTACCCAGAACGAGGGAACGGGGGCGTGTGCGGGCACGTTCGCGGGGCCACGCCCCCGAAGATTCGCCCGGCCACGCCCCCAGAATTCCTCAGGCCACACCTACGCCCCGGCGGACCGACCACCCTCGCCCGGCGACGGCTCGTCATAAGTCGACGTCCCCTCGTCCAGAAGTGGCTCCTGCGTCTTGAGGTGCGCGGGGGCCATGGCGCGGAGCGCGTGGTAGCCGGTGATGACGACGATCGTGCCGAGGGCGATGCCGCTCAGCGAGAAGTTCTCGCTGAACTTCAGCGAGACGTTGCCGACGCCGATGATGATGCCCGCGGCGGCCGGGACGAGGTTCAGCGGATTGCGCAGGTCGACCTTGGAGTTGATCCAGATCTGCGCGCCGAGCAGGCCGATCATGCCGTAGAGGATGACGGTGATGCCGCCGAGCACGCCGCCCGGGATCGCTGCCACGATCGCGCCGAACTTCGGGCACAGGCCGAAGAGCAGGGCGAAGCAGGCGGCGGCCCAGTACGCGGCCGTCGAGTAGACGCGGGTCGCGGCCATCACGCCGATGTTCTCGGAGTACGTGGTGTTGGGCGGGCCGCCGACCGCGGTGGAGAGCATGGACGCGGCGCCGTCGGCGGAGATCGCGACGCCGAGCTTGTCGTCCAGGTTGTCGCCGGTCATCTCGCCGACGGCCTTGACGTGACCGGCGTTCTCGGCGACCAGGGCGATGACCACGGGCAGCGCGACGAGGATCGCCGACCACTGGAACGAGGGGGCGTGGAACGAGGGCAGGCCGACCCACTCGGCCTTGCCGACGCCGGACAGGTCGAGACGCCAGTGATCGGTGGCCTGCCCGCCGCCGGTCACCGAGTGGATCCGGCCGAAGACCCGGTCGAAGAGCCAGGAGATCCCGTAACCGAAGAGCAGCCCGAGGAAGATCGCGATACGGGACCAGAAACCGCGCAGGCACACCACGGCCAAACCGGTGAACAGCATCACCAGGAGCGCCGTCCACTGGTCCTGCGGCCAGTACGTCGATGCCGTCACGGGCGCGAGGTTGAAGCCGATCAGCATGACGACCGCGCCGGTGACGATGGGCGGCATGACGGCGTGGATGATCCGCGCGCCGAACTTCTGCACCGCGAGCCCGACGAGGAACAGCGCGACACCGACGACGAACACCGCACCGGTCACCGTGGCGCTGGTCCCGCCCTGCGCCCGGATCACGGCGGCGACACCCACGAAGGAGAGCGAGCAGCCGAGATAACTGGGTACCCGGCCACGGGTGGAGAGCAGGAAGATCACCGTCGCGACGCCGGACATCATGATCGCGAGGTTCGGGTCGAGGCCCATGAGGACGGGTGCCACGAAGGACGCGCCGAACATCGCCACGACGTGCTGGGCGCCGAGTCCGAACGTGCGGGGCCAGCTGAGGCGTTCGTCCGGGCGCACGACCGCGCCGGGAGCCGGAGTGCGCCCGTCGCCGTGAAGTTTCCAGCGCACGCCGAGATCCATAGGAGTTCTGCCTTCTGTGGTGCTTGAGTCTTCTGCGGTGCTTCAGCTTCTGCGGGCGCTTCGGTGGTGCTTCAGGTGGTGCTTCATTGGCTCGAAATGACCGCACGCCATGTTAATGCGGCATAAGCATCAAGCGGGTGCATGTGAAACCCGCACCCCGGGCCTTCTGAGCGTTTGCTTAGTTCGAGGTTCTACGATGGGGCTCTCGTACGTACCGCCCCAGGAGCGCCACCGTGACCGCCGAAGCCCCCGCCAGCCCCGCCCTGTCCTATGGGCAGCTCGTCCCCGTCACCGTCCACTTCGACGACCTCGACGCCCTGGGCCTGCTCCACAACGCCCGCTACCCGGTCATGGTCGAGCGGGCCTGGACCGCGCTGTGGGCCGAGCGTGGGCTGGTCTTCGAGGGTGACTGGGCGGCGGCGGGCGACTTCTGCAACGTCGTCAAGGAACTGCGCATCACCTACGACGCGCCCGTCGACCGGCACGGTGCGTACGCCGTCCACATCTGGCTCGACCGGCTCGGCACCACCGGCCTGACGTACGGCTTCCGCTTCTGCTCGGTGGACGGCATGACGACCTACGCGCGCGGCACTCGCGTACTTGTCCGAGTCGATCCGGCCACCCATCGGCCGGCCCCCTGGAGCGAGCTGTTCAGGACTCTCGGCCGCGAGCTCCTGCGCCCGCAGGACTGACCCCGGCCGCCTCCGTCCGCGTACGCTCCCCGGCGCGCAGCACCCCCGCGAGCACCACGAGCCCGCACGCCAGGAACGTCACCAGACCGAACGACACCACCAGACTCGTCGCATCGGCCACCGCCCCGATCGCCGACGGCGCGACCAGCCCCGACGTGTACGTGATCGTGGCGACGCCCGCGATGGCCTGGCTCGGACTGGGCCCGCTGCGCCCCGCCGCCGCGAAGGCGAGCGGTACGACGACCGCGATGCCGAGCCCCATCAGACCGAAGCCGCCGATCGCGACGGCCGGGTCCGGCGCCACCACCACGAGCAGCCCGCCCAGCGCGGCGCCGAGCCCGCCGACCCGCACGGTCCGCACCGCACCGAACCGGTCCACGACCCTGTCCCCGACGAGCCGCGCCACCGCCATCGTGAGCGTGAACGCGGTCGTGCACGCGGCGGCGAGCCCCGCCGACGTATCAAGGACGTCCCGCAGATAGACCGCCGACCAGTCCAGGCTCGCCCCCTCCGCGAAGACCGCGCAGAAGCCGACCGCGCCGATCAGGAGCGCCGACCTCGGCGGCAGGGCGAAGCGCGGCGGCGGCTCCTCGTCCTCCGTCGGACGCAGATCGAGCACGCCACCGCAGGCCACGAGGCCCGCGAGCGTGAGGACCAGAGCGGCGAGCGCGTGATGCAGACGGGCGTCGGAGCCCAGGTGCGCCGCCAGCGTGCCGGCCGCCGAGCCGACCAGGGCGCCCACGCTCCACATGCCGTGCAGGCCCGACATGATGGACCGGCCGAGGCGGTTCTCGATCTCGACCCCGAGCGCGTTCATCGCCACGTCCGACATCCCCGCGCACGCGCCGTACGCGAACAGCGCGCAGCACAGGGTGATCAGATTCGGCGCGAGCGAGGGCAGGATCAGGGCCAGCGTCCACAGAGCGAGCAGCCCGCGCAGCGCCGTGCGCGCCCCGAACCGGTGGCTCACCCGGCCCGCGAGAGGCATCGCCGCCGAGGCGCCGAGCGCGGGGAACGCCAGCGCGAGCCCGAGCTGGCCCGCGCCGACACCGGCGTGGTCCTGGATCCACGGCACCCGGGTCGCGAAGGATCCGGTGACCGCTCCATGAACGCAGAAGACGACGGCGACCGCCAGCCGGGCGCGCTTCAACTCCCGTGTGCCGTAACCGACTTCACTCATCCGAGGCGCCCCTCCCGATCCGGTTCCCCATGCCGCCGCCGACCGCCGGCGCGAGCCATGAACGCCTGATCCCGCCCTCGCGGAGCCCCGCGCAATTCCACACATACCGCCTGTGATTCAGCCCACAGCGGCTCACTCGTTCGGTCGGCGCGGCGACGTGGCACACTGGCGGTGTACCAGAAGCAGCGCACTCCGGGGTCGGTGAAAGTCCGAACCGGCGGTTATAGTCCGCGACCCGGTCGCCTCGGCGGCCGGTTGACCAGGTGGAATTCCTGGACCGACGGTTAAAGTCCGGATGGGAGGCAGTGCGCGGCGGGCGGGCATTCGTGCACGCTGCCGTCTGTTTCGGCCTGTCCAAGGGACAGGTCTCTCATTCGGCGTCGTCCTCGGTGTGCTCACCCGTACGTTCTGTCGTCGTATCACGACAGTGCCCCGGAGTCCGTGCCCAGAAGAGGCAGGAGGACCCGGTGGCCCCCACTTTCGCAGTGCACTTCCCGGGTGCCGGGAACAAGCACGTGTCCTTCGCCGCTTCAGGATCTAGCGTCGTGGCCCCCGTGGGCCCTGCAGCGAAGGAGCACTGACGTGTTCACCGGAATCGTCGAAGAGCTGGGCGAGATCACCGCCGTCGAGGAACTCGGCGACGCCTCCCGCTTCCGGCTGCGTGGTCCCGTCGTCACCGAAGGGGCCCGGCACGGCGACTCCATCGCCGTCAACGGCGTGTGCCTCACGGTCGTCGAGCACGAGGGCGACGAGTTCACCGCCGACGTCATGGCGGAGACCCTCAAGCGCTCCAGCCTCGGCGCCCTCGCGGTCGGCTCCCGGGTCAACCTGGAGCGCCCCACCGCGGTCGGCGCGCGCCTCGGCGGACACATCGTGCAGGGCCACGTCGACGGCACGGGCACGATCGTCGAGCGCACCCCGTCCGAGAACTGGGAGATCGTCAAGGTCTCCCTCCCCGCGGACCTCGCGCGCTACGTCGTCGAGAAGGGCTCCATCACCGTCGACGGCGTCAGCCTCACCGTCGTCGAGGCCGGCCCCGACTACTTCACCATCAGCCTCATTCCCACCACCCTCGCCCTGACCACGCTCGGCCACAAGCAGCCCGGCGACCCGGTCAACCTCGAGGTCGACGTCATCGCCAAGTACGTCGAGCGGCTGCTCGGCGCCCAGGGGGGCACCAAGTGAACGGACTGCACTGGCTCAACTCCCAGGCGTTCACGCTCTTCGGCCAGCACATCGTCTGGTCCGACATGATCGGGAACACCATCGGCCTGATCGCGCTCGCGCTCGGCTGGCGCCGCTCGATCTGGACCTGGCCCGCGCAGCTCGCCTCCGGGGCCATCCTCCTCGTGGCCTTCGCGACCGCCCACCTCTCGGGCAGCGCGGGCAAGCAGCTCGTCGTCATCGCGGTCGCCGCGTGGGGCTGGTGGCAGTGGAACCGCGGCAAGGAGAAGGCCCAGGACGGCTCCCTCGCCGTCCGGTTCGCCACCTGGCGCGAGCGCGGCTACCTCGTCGCGGCCGCGGCCCTCGGCACCCTCGCCGTCGGCGGCCTGTTCACCGTGCTGCCGGCCCTGTCATGGGACCCCTGGCCGGACGCGTACATCTTCGTCGGCACGGTCGTCGCGATGTACGCCCAGGCGCGCGGCATGGTCGAGTTCTGGTTCGCCTGGCTGCTCGTCGACCTGGTGGGCGTACCGCTGAACTTCACCAACGGCTTCGCCTTCTCCGGTTTCGTCTATGTCATCTACGGCGCGCTCGTCCTCTGGGGGATGCGCGACTGGTGGCTCCGGTCCCGCACGGCCGCGCAGCCCGTCCTCGAAGGAGCCCCGGCATGACCACGGCACCCGACGCGTTCAGCACCACACACGCAGCCGACGCGGACGACACCTCGGACCTCGTCCTCGACCCCGTCGAGCAGGCCATCCGCGACATAGCGGCCGGCCGGCCCGTCGTGGTCGTCGACGACGTCGACCGGGAGAACGAGGGCGACCTCGTCGTCGCCGCCGAGAAGGCGACCCCCGAGATCGTCGCCTTCATGATGAGCGAGTGCCGCGGCCTCATCTGCGCGCCCATGGAGAGCGACGAGCTGGAGCGGCTCGAGCTCCCGCAGATGGTCGAGCACAACACCGAGTCGATGCGCACGGCCTTCACGGTCTCCGTCGACGCGGGCCCCGCGCACGGCGTCACCACCGGCATCTCCGCCTCCGACCGCGCCACCACGCTCCAGCTCCTCGCGGGCGGCACCGCCCAGGCCGGCGACTTCGTCCGGCCCGGCCACATCTTCCCGCTGCGCGCCAAGGAGGGCGGAGTCCTCGTCAGGAACGGGCACACCGAGGCCGCCGTCGACCTCGCCCGGCTCGCAGGCCTGCGCCCCGCGGGCGCCATCGTCGAGATCGCCGGCGAGGACGGCACGATGCTGCGCCTGCCCGAGCTGATCCCGTTCGCCCGCAAGCACGGACTGACGATCATCTCCATCGAGGACCTGATCGCCTACCGCCGCTCCGCCGAGCCGACCGTCCGCCGCGAGGCCGAGGTCAACCTGCCCACCGCCTACGGCGACTTCACGGCCTACGGGTACCGCTCCACGGTCGACGGCGTGGAGCACGTCGCCCTCGTCCAGGGCGAGATCGGCGACGGCGACGACGTCCTCGTCCGGGTCCACTCCGAATGCCTCACCGGCGACGTCTTCCACTCGCTGCGCTGCGACTGCGGCCCCCAGCTCGAAGAGGCGATGCGGCGCATCACCGAAGAGGGGCGCGGCGTCGTCGTCTACCTCCGCGGCCACGAGGGACGCGGCATCGGCCTCCTCTCCAAGCTGCGCGCCTACGAGCTCCAGGAGCGCGGCCGGGACACCCTGGACGCCAACCTGGAACTGGGCCTGCCGGCCGACTCGCGGGACTACGGGGCGGGCGCGCAGATCCTCGAGGACCTGGGCGTGCGCGGCGTGCGCCTGCTGACCAACAACCCCGACAAGACGGACGCGCTCGTCCGGCACGGCCTCAAGGTCGTGGGCCGCGAGCCGATGCCCGTCGAGGCGGGCGAGCACAACCTCCGCTACCTGCGCACCAAGCGCGACCGGATGGGCCACGACCTGCCCTGGCTGGACGCCCCGGCGCCCACGACCTGCGGCAACCAGTAGCCCGTACAACCCCGACAAGCACAGAACAGCACCGAGGAGCAACGTGAGTGGCAAGGGCGCACCTGAACTGTCCGTACGCAACTGCGGGGACCTGCGCGTCGCCGTCGTCGCGGCCCAGTGGCACGAGAAGGTGATGGACGGCCTCATGAACGGCGCGCTGCGCGCCCTGCACGAGCTCGGCATCGACGAGCCGACCGTCCTGCGGGTCCCGGGCAGCTTCGAGCTCCCCGTCGTCGCCAAGGTCCTCGCGGGCCGCGGCTACGACGCGATCGTCGCCCTCGGCGTCGTCATCCGCGGCGGCACCCCGCACTTCGAGTACGTGTGCCAGGGCGTCACCCTGGGCCTCACCCAGGTCACCGTCGAGACCGGTGTGCCCGTCGGCTTCGGCGTCCTGACCTGTGACACCGAGGAGCAGGCCCTCGACCGCGCCGGAATCGAGGGCTCGAACGAGGACAAGGGCCACGAGGCCGTCACGGCGGCCGTCGCCACCGCCGCCACACTGCGCTCGGTCAGCGAACCCTGGCGCTGAGTGGGCGGGCGCAACCCCGTAGGCTAAGGACCATCATGGCGAACAAAACCTTCGAAGAGCTCTTCGCCGAGCTGCAGCTCAAGGCGAAGACCGGCGACCCCGCGACGTCCCGCACCGCCGAACTGGTCGACAAGGGCGTCCATGCCATCGGCAAGAAGGTCGTCGAGGAGGCCGCCGAAGTCTGGATGGCCGCCGAGCACGAGGGCAAGGAGGCCGCTGCCGAGGAGATCTCGCAGCTGCTCTACCACGTCCAGGTGATGATGGTCGCCCGGGGAATCTCCCTGGACGACGTGTACGCCCACCTCTGAGGCTCGCCCCCAGCCCTGCCAGTCCCCGCACTCTTTCACGCAAAGGAATCCGACCTCATGCTGCGCATCGCCGTCCCCAACAAGGGTTCACTGTCCGGACCTGCGTCGGCGATGCTCCATGAGGCCGGATACCAGCAGCGCAAGGAGTCCAAGGAACTCGTCCTGGTCGACCCGGCCAACGAGGTGGAGTTCTTCTACCTCCGCCCCAAGGACATCGCGATCTACGTCTCGGCGGGCAAGCTCGACATCGGCATCACCGGCCAGGACCTGCTGGTCGACTCCGGTGCCAATGCCGAGGTCATCCTGCCGCTCGGGTTCGCCCGCTCCACGTTCCGCTTCGCCGCCAAGCCGGGCACCGTCACCGGCCTGGACGGCCTCGCGGGCAAGACGATCGCCACCTCGTACGAGGGCATCGTCGGCAAGCACCTCGCCGAGGCCGGCGTCGACGCCTCCGTCGTCCACCTCGACGGCGCCGTCGAGACCGCCATCGAACTGGGCGTCGCCCAGGTCATCGCGGACGTCGTCGAGACCGGCACCTCGCTGCGCAACGCGGGCCTCGAGGTGTTCGGCGAGCCGATCATGAAGTCCGAGGCCGTCGTCATCCGGCGCGCCGGCGCCGACGGCGAGGACGCCAAGGTCCAGCAGTTCCTGCGCCGCCTCCAGGGCGTCCTCGTCGCCCGGACCTACGTGATGATGGACTACGACTGCCGCGCCGAGCACCTGGAGAAGGCCGTCGCCCTCACCCCGGGCCTCGAGTCGCCGACCGTGTCGCCCCTGCACAACGAGGGCTGGGTCGCCGTCCGCGCGATGGTCCCGGCCAAGGACGCCCAGCGCATCATGGACGACCTGTACGACCTGGGCGCGCGGGCCATCCTCACCACGGCCATCCACGCCTGCCGTCTCTGAGGCCGCCATCATGTCCGACATGTCCGAACTCCCCGCGCTGCCCGTCACTTTCCGGCCGTCCCGCACCCGGGCGATTCTCTTCACGCTCGGTGCCGTGATGTTCGTGACGGTCTCGGTCGTCCCGTTCGTCCTGGGCCTGAAGACGAGCGAATGCCTCAGCTTCGTGTTCACCGGAGCCGTCATGTTCGGCGCGCTCGCGCTGCTCGCCCGGCCCCGGATCGACGCCGACGACACCGGTGTCACCGTGGTGAACATCGCCCGCAGCCGCCGCCTGGCCTGGGCGGAGATCGTCCAGGTCACCCTGCGCCCCGGCGATCCCTGGGTGTTCCTCAACCTCAGCGACGGCACCAGCCTCGCCGTCATGGGCATCCAGCCTGGCCTCGCCAAGGAACACGCCCTCACCGACGCGCGTGCCCTGCGCGCCCTCGCCGAGGCCCGGTCCACGGCCTCAGGGGAACTTCAGGGCTGACTCAGGGACGCACACCCTGACGCTTCTGCCCGTGTCTTGATTAATCTGGTTGCGGGGCGCGCGCACATCGCCGCCCCGCCCCCGACTACGGGCCCGCCAGGGCCCGGGGGTTTCCTGCTACCCGAGGAGTGACTCCCTCCGGCGATGGACGATTCGTCCTGCAGTACCTGCGCCGCCCCCTCCCGACATAGCGCGACCCCTTCGCGCGTTGTGTGCGCGGAGGCGGCGGCATGACCATCCCGTTGCTGCTCCTGGGAGCGGCATTCCTGCTGATTCTGGCCAACGGGTTCTTCGTGGCGGCCGAGTTCGGCCTCGTCACCGTGGAGCGCGCGGACGCCGAGAAGGCAGCGGCCGACGGCGACCGACGGGCCCGTACCGTCGTGAACGCCCTCAAGGAGCTGTCCTTCCAGCTCTCCGGCACCCAGTTGGGCATCACCATCACCTCGCTGGTCGTCGGTATGCTCGCCGAACCGGCGCTCGCGACTCTGTTCGCGGGACCCCTGACCGCCGTCGGCCTGCCCGAAGGCGCCGTCGGGGGCATCTCCGTCGTCATCGGAATGCTCCTGGCCTCGGCCGTGCAGATGGTGATCGGCGAGCTGGTGCCGAAGAACTGGGCGGTGTCCAAGCCGCTCCAGGTCGCCCGGTTCGTCGCCGGCCCGCAGCACGTCTTCTCGCGCCTCTTCCGGCCCGTGATCGCGCTGCTCAACACCGTGGCCAACCGTGCCGTACGGGCGCTCGGTGTCGAGCCCGCCGACGAGCTGGCCTCGGCCCGCACCCCCGGTGAACTGGTGTCACTCGCCCGGCACTCCGCGCAGGCGGGCACCCTGGAACAGGACACGGCGGACCTGTTCGTCCGCACCCTGTCCCTCGGTGAGCTCACGGCCCAGCACGTCATGACCCCGCGCGTGAAGGTCAGCTCCCTCCAGTCCTCGGCCACCGCCGAAGACGTCGTGAACCTCACCCGCGCCACCGGCCTCTCCCGCTTCCCCGTCTACCGGGAGCGGATCGACGAGATCGTCGGCATGGTCCACCTCAAGGACGCCCTCGCGGTGCCCGCCGAGCAGCGGCTGCGCACACCCGTGAGCCGGATCGCCAAGGTCCCGCTGCTCGTCCCGGAGACGCTGCCCGTGCAGCCCCTCCTGGAGCGGCTGCGCAGCGAACAGCCCATAGCCGTCGTCGTCGACGAGTACGGCGGCACGGCCGGGGTCGTCACCCTGGAGGACATCGTCGAGGAGCTCGTCGGCGAGGTCCGCGACGAGCACGACCGCCTCGACCTGCCCGAACTCGCGGTAGCCCCGTCCGAGGACGGCCGGCCCGCGTGGGACGCCGACGGCAGCTGCCGCGTCGACATTCTGCGCCGCATAGGTCTCGAGGTACCGGAAGGCCCGTACGAGACCGTCGCCGGTCTCGTCGCCGATCTGCTCGGCCGGATTCCGGCCCCCGGCGACCGCGCCGAACTCCCGGGCTGGCGCCTCTCCGTGCGCCAGGTCGACCACTACCGCGCCGAGCGCGTCCGCATAGTGCGCACCGCCGACGCCGCCCAGCCGGCGGAGGCCGCCCGATGAGCGCTCTCCAACTGTTCCTCGCCCTCCTGCTCGTGCTGGCCAACGGCTTCTTCGTGGGCGCCGAGTTCGCCCTCGTCTCCGTGCGCCGCAGCCAGATCGAGCCCCTGGACACCAAGCGCGCCCGCCAGGTCCTGTACGGCCTGGAGCGCCTGCCGCAGATGATGGCGGCCGCCCAGTTCGGCATCACCATCTGCTCCTTGACGCTCGGCGCCGTCGCCGAACCCACGGTCGCCCGCCTCCTCGAGCCCGTCTTCCAGGCGATACACCTGCCCGAAGGCGTGATCCACCCCCTCGGTTACGTGATCGCGCTCGCCGTGGTGGTGTTCCTGCACCTCGTCATCGGCGAGATGGTTCCCAAGAACCTCGCGATGGCGGCGCCCGAGAAGACCGCGCTCTGGTTCAGCCCGGGGCTCGTCGCCTTCGCCCGGCTGTTCCGCCCGGTCACCGTCGCCCTCGGCGCCTGCGCCCGGGTCGTCCTCAAGCTGTTCGGGGTCGAGCCCAAGGACGAGGTCGAAGCCGTCTTCACGAGCGTGCAGCTCGGCCGTCTCGTCGAGGACTCGGGCCAGGCGGGCCTGCTCGAACCCGAGGAACAGGAACGCCTGGAGGACGCGCTGGAGCTGGGTTCGCGCCGGGTCACCGACGTGCTCCTCGACCGGGCGTCCCTGATCACGGTCGGCCCGTCGGTCACCCCGGACCAGGTCATCGCGCTCACCGGCCGTACGGGCTTCTCCCGCTTCCCGGTCTGCGCCGAGGGCAGCGGCGCCTTCATGGGCTATCTGCACGTGAAGGACGTCCTGGACCTGATCGACTCGGGCGACCACGCCCGCGCCGTGCCGCAGCAGATCTGGCGGCCTATGACGACGCTGCGCGCCGAACTCCCGCTGGACGACGCCCTGACCGTGATGCGCCGCGCCGCGTCGCACCTCGCGCAGGTCGCCGACGCCTCGGGCCGCGTCCTCGGCCTCGTCGCCCTGGAGGACGTACTGGAGATGCTGGTGGGCGAGGTCCGTGACCCCGCGCACCGGGACGCTCCGGTCGCCCCGACGAAGGTGGCGGAACCGCGCGCCCAGGCTGCGCCGGAGCAGGCGCTGGCGGGCTGACGCGTAGGCAGGAGTCGGAGGGGCGGGTCCGGATGTGGGCCCGCCCCTTTGGCCTACGCCGTCACATTCCGGGTCTGTCCCCTTCGCGGGTGCGGGCACATTCCGGCTCGCCCTCTTTGCGTACGCCGTCACATTCCGGCCCGCCGGGCGCCGGCCCCCGTCACATCCCCGAAGGATCGTGCGGCCCCCGCCCCGACAGCACCTCGCCGTACGCCTGCATCAGGTCCGGCAGTCGCAGGGTCGCCAGGTCGTCTCGGGTCGGTGTGGACGGGTAGCCCGTGAGGCGCAGGTCCCGGTAGGCGCACGACTTCTCGTACAGGGTGCGCAGGAAGCGGCCGTTGCCGAGTTCGTCGATCCAGCCCTGGTCGACGACGTGGCCGCTGATCGAGCGCAGCTCGTCCAGCGCCTCCTCGTCCCACACGTCCCCGTTCTCCGCGGCGAGCACCTCGCCGATCGCGGTGAGTTCGAGCGGCCGGTACGAGGGGAAGTCGACCCGCGTCGTGAAGCGCGAGGACAGCCCGGGGTTCGCCGCGAGGAGGCGGTCCATGCCCTCGGGGTAGCCCGCGAGGATCACCACGAGGTGGTTGCGGTTGTCCTCGGCGCGCTTGAGGAGGACCTGAAGCGCTTCGTCGCCGTACGCGTCGCCCTTGCCGTAGCCCGAGTTCGACAGGGCGTACGCCTCGTCGACGAACAGGACGCCGCCGATCGCCGAGTCGATCAGCTCGTTCGCCTTCACGGCGGTCTGGCCGAGGTACTCGCCGACGAGGTCGGCCCGCTGGGCCTCCACGAGATGGTCGCCGCCGAGCAGCCCGAGGGCGTAGAACACGCGCCCCAGGATGCGGGCCACGGTGGTCTTGCCGGTGCCGGAGGGGCCCGAGAAGACGAAGTGCCGTTTCGGCGGCTGCACGGGCAGGCCCTCGCCGGTGCGCAGGCGGGCCATGTTGAGCTGCGCCGACAGCGCCTTCACCTGGCGCTTCACGGGTTCGAGTCCGACCATCCGCTCCAGCTCGGCGAGGGCTTCCTCCAGGAGCGCGGCGTCGGCGGGCCCGGCCGGCAGCTTCGACGTGACCGGCACCGTCGCCTTCTCGCGGACCGCGTCCGTGTCCGCGGAGACCGCGCCGGGCGGCGGCAGATCGGGCTCGCTCACCTTCAGATCCCGGCCGTCGCCCTCGTACAAGGGGTCCACCGACTCCGAACCGTCGAGGACGTCCTGGCCGAGCCCGCTCAAGGAGAGGGGTGTCAGGTCGGTGACGTCGCCGAAGTCGCCGTAACCGTCGCCTTCCGCGATGGCCGCGAGGCGGGCCGAGGTGTCCATGAAGGCGGGGTCGACCCGGTGCACCGCCCGGTACAGGGGGAGCGCGGCGGCGGACCGTCCGGTGCCCTCGTGCGCGCGGGCCAGCCAGTAGCGCAGCTCCTTGCGCTGGGGCTGCTCGCTGCGGCAGCGCATCAGTGCGGCGGACAGCAGCGGCTCGGCCTGCCCGTACATCTCCAGGCGCACCCGGGCCATCCCGCCGAAGAGGCCGGCCTCGATGCCGAGGAGGGCGTCGTCGATCAGCGGGTCCGTGTGCCGGACCAGCTGCTCCCAGTCCTTGACCAGGTAGGCGCGGCACGCGTGCAGGAACCGTACCTGCGGGTCGGCGTCCACGCGCGGGAGCGTCGCCAACGCCTGGTCCAGGTCCGGGACATGGCGTCCGTCGAGCCAGTGTGACGCGTGCGCGAGCAGCAGGTCACGCGGCCGCTCCAGGACGGGCTGCACCCACCAGCCGAGCCAGTACCAGGAGTTGAGGGTGCGGCGGTGCCGGGTGCGCTGCTCCCCGAACCGGTCGCGGTGCCGGAACATCCGCAGCAGCGCCGTCGTCGTGTCGACCCGTAAGGCGTGCAGCCCGAGCCAGCCGTCGGCCATGCCGGGGTCCATCCGGACCGCGGCCCGGAACTCCTCCTCGGCCTGCGGGTAGGCGCCCATCGTGTAGGCGTCCACCCCCCGCACCCAGGCGAGGTCGGCCGGGCCGGGCGCGCCCTGTGTGCCGAAGTCCATCACGTCCCCCACAACCGTGCCCCCGTGGTGCGCCGCCGGGCCGCTGCCCGTCGGCTCCGTCGCTGAACCGATGTGCTGTGGACGGGAGTTGTCACGGTGCGGACAGCGAGCCGTCCGTAGGCCGCACCGAAAGGCATCGTACCTGCGCGGGAGTCGTCGGCCGAGGGCGCCGGGGACCCTGATCCGGGACGGCGGCGCGGACGGGGGAGGAGGCGGACGGTGACCGAGGGTAAGCGAATCGCCGCTCAGCGCACCCCCGAGAGGGCAGAACGAAGCCCCCGATCACGGGGGAACAACCGGGGGCTTCGTGTGTGCGGGCGGCGTCGTAACGCCGCACATTGAGAACGTAAGTCCTGTACGGCCCCTCGGTCAAGCCGAGTTGAGGCACTCCCGGACATTGGACGGGACCACTGCCGGAGGGGTCAGCGCACTGCCGACGACCCCTCACGCTGAGTGATGGAAAAGGCCTACGGCCGGGCCCCTGGAGGCATCTGGCACATCTCGTAGCCCTCCGGGCACTGACGCACCAATGTGTCGGCGAAGGGCCTCGACGGGTCATCGGCGAAGTGCTCGTGCTCCGCGCGGACCCAGCCGTCCCAGAAGTCGCTCTGCGCCGGTCCGTCCCGCAGACGCCCCCGGCCCCAGGACACCTCCCGGGGCGTGTCCATCCACAACAGCCGCGCCAGGAACGGCCGCACAGCCCGCCGGCCCGCCCCCACCCCTTCCATCAGGACCACGGGCGCGGGCTCCAGGTCGCGCGGCGCCCCGTACTCCCGCACGTTCCAGTCGTACGGCTCGTACGCGGCGACGTCGCCGCGCGAGAGCGGGTCGATGACCTGGCGCCGCAGCCGCTGTGTCCAGTCGAAGAGGGCGGTGTGGCTGGCGAGGTCGTCGAGGCGCAGCACGGGCGCGCCCCCGAGCGCCTCGGCGAGCAGCGCGGCGAACGTCGACTTGCCGGAGCCCGCGTGCCCGTCGACGCCGACGAGCCGGACCGGGCCGCAGGAGGGCGGCAGCGCGCGCAACGTCTCGGCGAGCTCGGGAAGCGGGAGGTGCTGGAAGGTCATCGCCCGACAGGGTAAGGGATGTCCGCGACCGGTTTCGCGCGCGGCGCCGCAGGTCATGCCAGTGGTGCACACCAATGTTGGTCGCCGTGTCGGTGCCGCAAATGCTGGTGGAAGTCGGCGGGTAGCGGCCATAGTTGGCGCACTGTCGCGCACGCGCACCCGCCCCGTACGGATATCTCGTCGACTGGGGGAGCCCCGTCCATGACCCGACCCGAACCTCTGTCCCGCAGGACACTGCTCGGCGCCGCCGCTGCCACCGCCGGCGCGGCGGCCCTCGCCACGACGGCGGTCCCCGCCGCCGCGGCCACCGGAACGCAGGCTTCCGGAGGGGCGCCCGAAGCTCAGGCCGCCGCCACCCCCCTCGTGGACAACCACGCCTGGACCACGTACACGGACTGGCGCACCGGAACCGCGGCCGGCACCCGCGCGGTCGCCGGCGAGCGCCCCGGACTCACCCTCGCCACCCCCGAGGGCCGGACCGACTACAAGGACCCGCACACCGGGAAGACCGCCAGCTGGGAGTACGGCAGCTGGACGTCGCCGGAGCACGGCCTGTCGGTGCCCGCAACGGAGGTCATCGCCTCCTGGAACGCGCGCACCCCGGCCGGCACCTGGATCCAGGTCGAACTCCAGGGCATGTACACCGACGGCACGGCCACGCCCTGGTACGTGATGGGCCGCTGGGCGTCGGGCGACCAGGACATCCGGCGGACCTCCGTCGACGGCCAGACGGACAACAAGTCCAGCATCTGGACGGACACGTTCTCCATCGACGACGCGGCCTCGGGCCTGCGCCTGGTCTCCTACCGGCTGCGGCTCACCCTGTACCGAGCCCCGGGCCAGAAGGCCTCGCCCGTCGTCTGGCGGCTCGGCGCGATGGGCTCCGACATCCCGGACCGCTTCTCCGTACCGGCCTCCACCCCCGGACTCGCCCGGGAACTCACCGTTCCGCGCTACTCGCAGAACATCCACGCGGGCCAGTACCCCGAGTACGACAACGGCGGCGAGGCCTGGTGCAGCCCCACCTCCTCGCAGATGATCATCGAGTACTGGGGCCGGAAGCCCACCGCGGCCGACCTCGCCTGGGTCGACCCGGCCTACGCCGACCCGCAGGTCTGCCACGCGGCCCGCTTCACGTACGACTACCAGTACGAGGGCTGCGGCAACTGGCCCTTCAACGCGGCCTACGCCGCCACGTACAAGGACCTCCAGGGCGTCGTCACGCGGCTCGGCTCGCTCGGTGATCTGGAGACGCTGATCGCGGCGGGGATCCCGGCCATAACGTCACAGTCGTTCCTCAAGGAGGAGCTGACGGGCGCCGGTTACGGAACCTCCGGGCACCTCATGACGGTCATCGGCTTCACCGCGGACGGCGACGTGATCGCCAACGACCCGGCGTCGCCGAACGACCCGGCCGTGCGCCGCGTCTACAAGCGGGCCGAGTGGGAGAAGATCTGGCTCCGCACCAAGCGGTACAACGCCACCGGCAAGGTCGTCTCCGGCACCGGAGGCGTCTGCTACCTGTACTTCCCGGCCCACCCGACCCCGAAGCAGCGCCGCGCGCTTGAGGCGGTCGGCATCCGCTGACGAACCCGCGGTGGCCCCTTCCGGCACGTCCGGGAGGGGCCACTCTCATGCCGGGACTGCCGCGATGAGTTCTGCCGCCGCGCCCGGTCTGCCGTAGGAAGGAGAGAGAGACCCTCCGGGAGGAGACAGCGATGCGGCAGAGCAACACCAACCACCCCGCCCTGCGCCGGCTCGACCCGCTGGTCGGGCAGTGGCACATGTACGCGCTCCTGGAGTACGTGCCGGGCGGCCGGATCGGACCCGTCCGCTCCGTCCACACATGGACCGACGACGGCGGCTTCCTCGTCCAGCGCACCGACCTCGACCCCGGATCCGGCCTGGACATGCCCGAGGCCTGGCGCGAGAACCATCCCTTCCCCACGGTCACGATCACCGGCTACGACGACACGGCCGACCGGTTCACGATGCTGTACGCCGACGGGCGCGGCGTCTCCCGCGTCTACGGCCTCTCCCTCACCGACGGCGAGCTGCGCATGTGGCGCGCCGCCCCCGGGTTCCACCAGCGCTTCCGGGCCCGGTTCGACGCGAGCGGCGACTCCCTGACCGGCGCGTGGGAGCGCTCGGAGGACGGGGAGACGTGGGCTAAGGATTTTGGGGTGCTGTACGAGCGGATCGGCTAGAGGTCCGTCGGGCTGGGGTACCGGGTCAGGGGTCCAGGTCAGCCGCTCAGGGCCGGGGCTCACATTCGGGTGACCAAGCTGTCGCCCACAGGCCCCGGCGCCGGCGGCATGGTGGTCAGGTCAGCAGGGGGGCCACTGCCGGACGACTGTTCGTCACGCAGGCCGACCTCATGTGAGCTGATCGCCTTCCCACGCTCCCGGCGGCCCGGACGGCCTCTTTTCGGTATCTTGGAGTAAGCGGTCGTTAACTGGTGACGGGTCGCCGTTGAACGGGCATACTCAACGGGCCGCAGCCGCTGGTCAGCACCCTCCGAGACCCGGAGGGACGTCCTCGGCGACGGCTCGATTCCAGGCGACGCCGCACCACCCCGCGCGCGAACGCCCCAGCGCCCGACAGGGAGGAGAGCGTCGACATGCCCGACCGCGCCCCGCAGCCGGTGGACCGTCAACTGCCCACGGACGAGGCCCGGGACCTGTTCTCGCTCGTACGTGAGATCGTGCAGCGCGAGATCGCACCGAGCGCCGCCGAGGAGGAGGACGCGGGACACTTCCCGCGCGAGACGTTCTCCCTGCTGTCCGAGTCGGGACTGCTCGGCCTCCCGTACGACTCCGACTTCGGCGGCGGCGACCAGCCGTACGAGGTCTACCTCCAGGTCCTGGAAGAGCTCGCCGCCGCGCGGCTCACCGTGGGTCTCGGCGTCAGCGTCCACTCCCTGGCCTGCCACGCCCTGGCCAATTTCGGCACCAAGGAGCAGCGGGCCGAGCACCTGCCCGCGATGCTCGGCGGCGGCCTGCTCGGCGCGTACTGCCTGTCCGAGCCGTCCTCCGGGTCCGACGCCGCCTCCCTGCGCACCAAGGCCGTCCGTGACGCGGGCGGGGACTGGGTGATCACCGGCACGAAGGCCTGGATCACGCACGGCGGTGTCGCCGACTTCTACACCGTCCTGGCGCGCAGCGGCGGCGAGGGGGCGCGCGGCATCACCGCGTTCCTGGTCCCGGGTGACGCCGAGGGGCTGAGCGCGGCGGCGCCCGAGAAGAAGATGGGCATGAAGGGTTCGCCCACCGCCCAGGTTCACTTCGACGGGGTGCGCGTGAGCGACGCGCACCGCATCGGGGACGAGGGGCAGGGCTTCGCGATCGCCCTGTCCGCCCTGGACTCGGGCCGCCTCGGCATCGCGGCCTGCGCGATCGGCGTGGCGCAGGCGGCGCTGGACGAGGCGGTGGCGTACGCGAAGGGGCGCGAGCAGTTCGGGCATCCCATCGCCGACTTCCAGGGGCTGCGCTTCATGCTCGCCGACATGGCCACGCAGATAGAGGCGGGCCGCGCGCTCTATCTGACGGCGGCGCGGCTGCGCGACGCGGGCCGGCCCTTCTCCAAGCAGGCCGCCATGGCCAAGCTCATGTGCACGGACACGGCGATGAAGGTGACCACGGACGCGGTCCAGGTGCTCGGCGGGTACGGGTACACGGCCGACTTCCCGGTCGAGCGCTACATGCGCGAGGCCAAGGTGCTCCAGATCGTCGAGGGCACCAATCAGATCCAGCGCATGGTCATCGCCCGGCACCTCGCCGGTCCGGAAAGCCGCTGAACCTGCCGGTCGCGGCCGGGGGAGCCACGAGCCGGGCCCACTCCGGATCGTGGCGCCCCGGCACGGTCCTGCCCCGGTCCGCCCAGTGTCCGACGAGCGCGCGGTAGATCGGCGGGTCCTGGAGATGCGCGGGAAGCTCCGGGGGAGGCGGCGGAGGAACCGATTCTGCGGATGCACGTACGGGAACGGGGACGGGGACAGGCACGTGTACGGGGACGGACGCGGGTACGGGGACCAGGATGCGGCGGCGACGGCCGGTGCCGGGCTGCGTGACAGTCATGCCCAGGCCAACGCGTCGGCATCGACGGGGTCACCCTCCCGGACATCCGGGCGTGAGTTCTAGGGGGGATTATCGGACACCCCCGGCCATCGCCGTACCCGGTTCCCCGCACGCGTCTGGCCCCCGGCAGCGGATCTGACGTACCGTCAACTCCTCTCGCCGCCGGGGGCCGCACCCCTCCGGGCGACGCCAACCGCCGTACGCCCAGGGAGGAAGCGCGTGGCCGACGACCGCCCCGTCGCACTCGACGAATACCCGATCCACCAGGTCCCGCTGTCCATGAAGCAGGTCGCCACCGGCGACCGCAACGCCTACGACCGGTGCATCTTCCACCTCGTCGACCCCACCGGCGAGTTCCTGCTCATCCTCGGCCTCGGCGTCTACCCGAACCTGGGCGTCATCGATGCCTACGCGACCCTGCGCGTCGGCGACACCCTCCACGCCGTACGCGCCTCCGACGCCCTGAGCGACGACACCCGCATGGAACTCGCCGTCGGACCGCTCCGCATCCACGTCGAACGCCCCCTCAAAGACTTCGTCCTCAGCTGCCAGGCCGACCCGGACGACCCCGACGGACTCTCGTACGAGATCAACTGGACGGCCGACTTCCCCGCGCTCTGGGAGCCCCACCACACGCAGCGGCGCGGGGGCCGGCTCACGCTGGAGGGCAAGCGGTTCGTGCAGGCCGGACACTGCGACGGGCGGCTCCGCATCGGCGGGCGCGAGATCTCCGTCGACGGCTGGACCGGTACGCGCGACCGCAGCTGGGGTGTGCGCCCGCTCCCCGGCGAGGAGGGCGGGCGGCTCGCCGAGGAACACCGGACCGAGGGCTTCCACTGGATCTGGTCACCGGTCCGCTTCGACGACCGCTTCCTGATGGTGCTCCTCCAGGAGGATGCCGACGGCTACCGCACCCTCAACGACGCGACGCTCGTACGCGACGGCCGCCCGGACGTCCAACTCGGCTGGCCCCAGGCCGACATCACCTACCTGCCCGGCACCCGCCACCCCGAGAGCGCCGTCATCCACCTCACCGACCCGCTCTCCCGCAAGCCGCTGGAACTCGGCGTCGAGATCCTCGCCTCCTCACCCCTCGCCGTCGGCGCCGGCTATCCGCCCGCGGACGACTGGCAGCACGGGGTGTGGCGCGGCCGCGACTGGACCGACCGCCGCAGCTACGACCTCTCCGACCCGGCAGCGCACCCGCTCGCGGCCTACGGCGTCATCGACCACGCGGCACGCTTCACCCTCGACGGGCAGGTCGGCCACGGCATCTTCGAGCACGGCAGCTTCGGCCGCCACGACCCGAGCGGCTTCACCGGTTTCGACTCCGTGGCCCACTGATCCGGCTGAAAGGAGCCCGCGATGGCGACAGCACCCCGACCGCGCACCAGCACCCGCGATCCCGAGGAGGTGGCCCGCCGGCTCACCTCATGGCTCGACGCCCGGCTGCCCGGGGCGAAGGCGGTCAACGTGACCGTCCCCGAGTCCAACGGCATGTCCAGCGAGACCCTGCTCTTCGACATCGAACACCCCGAACCCCCGGTCCGCGCCTGCGCGTTGAGGCTCGCCGCCGACCCGTCGGCGTACACGATCTTCCCCGTCTACGACTTGCCGCGGCAGTACCGCACGATGCGGCTCGCCGCCGAGCGCGGTGGGCTTCCGGTGCCGCGACTGCTGTGGCTGGAGGAGGATGAGGGGCCGCTGGGCGCGCCGTTCTTCGTGATGGAGCGCGTGGACGGCCGCGTACCGCCGGACGTCATGCCTTACACGTACGAGGGCAACTGGCTGCACGCCGCGACGGACGGCGAGCGGGCGCGGGTGGAGGAGTCGACCGTAGGGCTTCTCGCCCGGCTGCATGACGGAGTCCCGGCCGCCGAGGCCCAGTTCCTCGCCGCACCCGGCAGCGGCAGTGCCCTGCGTCGCCACGTCGATGCCCAACGGGCCTACTACGACTGGGTGGTTGACGGTCTGGCGCCGTCACCGCTCATCGAGAGCGCCTTCGACCGGCTCGCCGAACTCTGGCCGGCCGACGAGGGGGAACCCGTACTCAACTGGGGAGACGCCCGTATCGGGAACATCATCTTCGACGGCTTCGAACCGGCCGCCGTCCTCGACTGGGAGATGGCGTCACTGGCCCCGCGCGAGGTCGACCTCGGCTGGACCGTGTCTCTGCACCGCTTCTTCCAGGACCTGACCGAGAGCTTCGGCCAGGCGGGCCTGCCCGGCTTCCTGCGCCGCGAGAACATCGAGCGCCGCTACGCCGAACTCACCGGCCACACCCCGCGCGACATGGACTTCCACACGCTGTACGCGGCCCTGCGCCACGCCATCGTGATGCTGCGTGTCGCCTACCGGCAGGCGTACTTCGGAGAGGTGGCCGTTCCTGACGACCCCGACACACTGATCCTGCACCACGCCAGTCTGCGGGCCATGGTGCAGGGCAGCTACTAGAATTGACGTAGCGTCAGGCGGCCGCGCGCCGCGTCTGCTCGGGTACGCGGAGCAGCGGACGCGAGCCGGGGCCGCCGACGTGCGAGAAGGGCTGCATCCGCCAGTCGAGTCCCTGAGGGAGCGTCAGCAGGAGTGCGGTGTCCTGTTCCTGAGCGTCCGTCGAGTCGTCGGCGGGCCGCGCGTCGGCCGCCGCGCGCCCGGTGCCCGCGCAGACCGTGAGGCCGAACGGGTTCCACGGCGAGGTGCACAGCGCGTGCTCAGGCAGTACGTCCTCGTCGGCGAGCAGCGCGATCGGCTGCGCGCAGTCCGGGCAGAACACCCGGTACATCTCGAAGGTGTCGTACGCGTCGTCGAACTCGGCGTCAGCCGGTTCGACGCCCTCCGGCTCGGGCTCGATCACCGGCTGCTGCCTGCCGCGGGCAGGACGACCGGGACGCTTCAGATTCTGCATGGGATTCTCCCCCTCGGGTGGGCCGACAAGGCAACCGCGGCCTCGACCACAGCAAGCACTTCCCGTCCCGTCGTGGCGGTAATCGTGGCACGCGTCTGGACACGGCTCCAGGGGTGTGGTCTTCGTCACATACCGGTTGGGGGTGTCCGGCCAGCGGTAGGCGTAATCGCTCTCCATGGCCCGCTCGGCTATCCCTGGAGATCACGGGCACTGTAGGTTCTGCGGCATGGAGGAGCTCGACCGACAGATCGTGCAGCTGCTCGTCAAGGACGGGCGGATGAGCTACACGGACCTGGGCAAGGCCACCGGCCTGTCCACGTCAGCGGTGCACCAGAGGGTGCGCCGCCTCGAACAGCGTGGCGTCATCCGCGGCTATGCCGCGGTCGTCGACCCCGAGGCCGTCGGGCTGTCGCTGACCGCGTTCATCTCGGTGAAACCGTTCGACCCGAGCGCCCCCGACGACATCGCGGAGCGCCTCGCGGGCGTCCCCGAGATCGAGGCCTGCCACAGCGTCGCCGGCGACGAGAACTACATCCTCAAGGTCCGCGTGGAAACCCCGCACGACCTGGAGAACCTGCTGGCGCGAGTACGGTCCCTGGCCGGCGTCTCCACACGCACGACGGTGGTCCTCTCCACGCCGTACGAGGCGCGTCCGCCGCGGGTCTGACGCACGCTGGGCTGCGCCTCTGGCCGGGGTGGGTTCTGGCGTTCGAGTCGGGTGGGCGGGGGCTATCGGCTGGGACGGGGCCTTGAGTGTGTTCTGGCTGGGGCTACGCCTTCGGCTGGGACGGTTTCGGCGTTCAGATTCTGGTGGTCCGGCGCCTTCGGCCGGGATGGGCCTGTACCCGACCCACCTGGTCCGAGGTCGCCGACCGCGACGGCGCCCATATCCCACCCAGACCCTGCGCCGCCGCCGGCCGGGACTGTACCCGTATCCCACCCAGCCCCTCCCGCGCCGCCGACCGGCAAGCCCTCGCATCCGACCCGGACAGCCCCACACCCCCGCCCCGTTGCGGCCCCGCGTGCGCCGCACGGGCATGGAGGCGGGAAACTGTCCCCATGAGTACGCCCCTCACCCCGTCAGCGGCCCGCACCACCCTTCTGCGTGGGGGCGACGTTCACAGTCCCGCCGATCCCTTCGCCACGGCCATGGTCGTTGAGCGGGGGCACGTCGCCTGGGTCGGTTCCGAAGGCGCGGCCGACGCGTTCGCCGACGGGGTCGACGAGGTCGTCGACCTGGAGGGCGCCCTCGTCACCCCCGCGTTCACCGACGCCCACGTCCACACCACGTCGACCGGGCTCACCCTCACCGGCCTCGACCTCTCAGGCGCCCGCACCCGGGACGACGCGCTCACCCTCGTCCGCGCTCACGCCGCCGCCCGCCCCACCGACCGCATCCTCCTCGGTCACGGCTGGGACGCCGCCCGCTGGCCCGACGGACAGGCCCTCACTCGCGCCGAACTCGACGAGGCCACGGCCGGCCGCCCGCTCTACCTCTCCCGTATCGACGTCCACTCGGCCGCCGTCACCACCGCGCTCCTCGACCTCGTGCCCGGCATCGAGCGGCAGCCCGGATTCAGTCCCGACGGACCGCTGACCCGCGAGGCCCACCACGCCGTCCGCGCCGCCGCCTTCGCCGCCGTCACCCCGCAACAGCGCGCCGAGGCCCAGCGCGCGGCCCTGCGGCACGCCGCATCCCTCGGGATCGGTTCCGTGCACGAGTGCGGCGGCCCCGAGATCTCCTCCGAGGACGACTTCACCGGCCTGCTGCGCCTGGCCGCCGAAGAGACCGGCCCCCGCGTCGTCGGCTACTGGGCCGACCGCGACGTCGAACGGGCACGCGAGCTCGGCGCGCTCGGCGCCGCCGGTGACCTCTTCGTGGACGGCGCCCTCGGCTCCCACACGGCCTGCCTGCACGAGCCGTACGCCGACGCAGCCCCCGGCCACACCGGGACCGCCTACCTGGACGCCGACGCCGTCGCCGCCCACGTCGTCGCCTGCACCGAGGCGGGGCTCCAGGCGGGATTCCACGCCATCGGGGACGCCGCCGTGACCGCCGTGACGGACGGCGTGCGCGCCGCCGTCGAGAAGGTCGGCCTCGCCCGCGTCCGTGCCGCCCGGCACCGCGTCGAACACGCCGAGATGCTGTCGCCGGAGACCATCGCCTCCTTCGCCGAATTCGCCCTCACCGCGTCCGTGCAGCCCGCCTTCGACGCCCTGTGGGGCGGCGAGGACGGCATGTACGTAGACCGGCTCGGCGCCGAACGGGCCCGCGCCCTCAACCCGTTCGCCGCCCTGCTGCGCGCCGGCGTCCCGCTGGCCTTCGGCTCCGACAGCCCCGTCACCCCGCTCGACCCTTGGGGCACCGTCCGTGCCGCCGCGTTCCACCGCACGCCCGAACACCGGGTGTCCGTGCGGGCCGCTTTCACCGCCCACACCCGTGGCGGCTGGCGCGCCGTCGGCCGGGACGACGCGGGCATCCTGGTACCGGGCGCCCCGGCGGACTACGCGATCTGGCGGACCGAGGAACTCGTGGTCCAGGCCCCGGACGACCGCGTCGCGCGCTGGTCGACCGACCCCCGCTCCGGCACGCCCGGCCTGCCCGACCTCACCCCCGGAGCCCAACTTCCGCTCTGCCTGCGCACAGTGGTCGGCGGCGAGACCGTGTACGTAGGGCCGGACGAGTGATGTAGACGGCCGCGAGCCCCGTGTCGCGGCCCCCGCGGCTGCTCGTGCGACCTGCGGATCCTCCTCGCTGACCAGCGGTTTTCCCCAATCACCGCAGGTAGAACGGGTGTTGACAGCTGGGCGCGGTCGGCGGGTAGGTTCGGCGGGTCCACCACAGGACGTCCGACCGGGGAACTCCCGCGCAGCCGATGAACGCCGCTGGGTCACGGGGTGGTGTGCCGCACCGGGCACCACACTGGGAACCAGTCCCAGCACCCGCGCCATGGGGCGCTGGAACGTTCCGGCCGGACGGGGGTCCCTCCCAGCTCCTCGGGAGCACGGGGGAAGGTGCGACCCGGGTGGGGCCCGGATGCTCAGTAGACAACGGCTTTCGGTAGACCCGCAGCCAGCGGGTCCCAGGTCGGCCCGAAGGGCGCCGGGCCCCGATTCCGCCTGTATGCAGGGCGCCTTGGTGGCGCAGGGTAGCGGCATGGCTATGGTGGTCCCCTCGTACTGACGTCTTAAGGGGAAGCTGTGAACGACGGCGGTGGGCGGCAGTTCGGTCCGCTCGGTACGGCACTGGTGATCATCCCGACCTACAACGAGGCGGAGAACATCAAGTCGATCGTCGCCCGGGTGCGCGCCTCCGTGCCCGAGGCGCACGTCCTCGTCGCCGACGACAACAGCCCCGACGGCACCGGCAAACTCGCCGACGAACTCGCCGCCGCCGACGACCAGGTCCACGTCCTGCACCGGCAGGGCAAGGAAGGCCTCGGCGCCGCCTATCTCGCCGGTTTCCGCTGGGGCCTCGAACACGGCTACGGCGTCCTCGTGGAGATGGACGCCGACGGTTCCCACCAGCCCGAGGAACTGCCCCGGCTGCTCACCGCCCTGAAGGGCGCCGACCTGGTGCTCGGCTCGCGCTGGGTGCCGGGCGGACGGGTCGTCAACTGGCCCAAGTCGCGCGAATTCCTCTCCCGCGGCGGCAGCACGTACTCGCGGCTGCTGCTCGACGTGCCGATCCGCGACGTCACCGGCGGTTTCCGCGCTTTCCGCCGCGAGACCCTCGAAGGCCTCGGACTCGCCGAGGTGTCCTCGCAGGGCTACTGCTTCCAGGTCGACCTCGCGCGCCGCGCGGTCAAGGCCGGCTGTCACGTCGTCGAGGTGCCCATCACCTTCGTCGAGCGCGAACTCGGCGACTCCAAGATGAGCCGTGACATCGTCGTCGAAGCGCTGTGGCGGGTCACCGCGTGGGGCGTGGGGGAGCGCGTCGGCCGCGTGATCGGCCGCAAGCGCCCCTGACGCGGGGCTCGCGCGCCCCTGATGCCGGGCGAGCCCGCTCCTGATTCCGGGCCGGCGCGACCTTGATTTCCGGGCTCGCGAGCCCCTGAATTTGGGCGAGCGCGCTCCTGAGTCAAAGCCCGCGCCCCTGACCGCGGGCCCACGGCGATCTTGATCCCCCGCTTACGCCACTCGCACCGTGGCCCAGGCACACTGGGGTCATGACCACAGGCTCACCACGCCCTTCTCGTCCTGCCACGGCCCCGCGTTCCAAGCTCCGCCGGTTCCTGCCGCTCGGCATCGCCGTCTGGTTGGTCCTGGAGATCTGGCTGCTGACCGTGGTGGCGGGCGCGGCCGGCGGTGGCATCGTCTTTCTGCTCCTGGTCGCCGGGCTCGTGGGCGGCGGCGTCGTGATCAAGCGCGCCGGACGCCGGGCCTTCACGAATCTGACCGAGACGATCCAGCGGCAGCAACAGCAACAGCAACAGGAGCAGAACGGCGCGGCCCCGGCCGGCGACCAGCGCTCCGAGGGGAACGGCCTGCTGATGCTGGCCGGCCTGCTCCTGATGATCCCCGGCCTGATCTCGGACGTCGCCGGCCTCGCCCTGCTCGTGCCGGGCGTCCGCACGGCCGTGAGCCGCTACACGGAGCGGACCATCGAGCGGAAGATGCAGTCGGCGGCGCCGGGGACCTTCGGTGACGCCTTCCAGCAGGCCCGGATGCACCGGCCGGACGGCACGGTCATCCAGGGTGAGGTGATCAAGAACGGTGAGGGGTCCGCACAGCGCCCCGACGCGGGTCCGCGACCGCCGATCACTCCGTGAGCCCGCGCGGCCCGCAGAAGCGCGCTGAGCGTTTCGGGGTCGCGCCTGGCGTTCGGCCGGTTTCGGGCCGAGCCGGCTGACTCCGGAAATCTGGACCGGGTACGCAAAAGACCGGGTACGCAAAAGACCGGGTACTCAAAAGACCGCGTACGCAAAAGCCGTGGGCCGGGCACACGTAACGTGTGCCCGGCCCACGGCTCTGTCAGTCGCGCTGCCGCTGTTCCCCGGAGGGGTCAGGCGGACTTGCGGCTGTCGCGCGGATGCACCGCGATGTTCATGGCACCCGATCGGAGAACGGCGAGGCGCTCTTCGAGAACCTCTTCGAGCTCCTCGCGCGTACGCCGCTCCATCAGCATGTCCCAATGTGTGCGCGCCGGCTTGGCCTTCTTCTCCTCAGGGCCGTCACCGTCCACGAGAAGTGCCTGGGCCCCGCAGACCTTGCACTCCCACTCCGGCGGAATTTCCGCTTCCACCGAGAAGGGCATCTCAAAGCGATGTCCCTTTTCACATGCGTACTCCACCGCCTGGCGCGGGGCCAGGTCGATGCCGCGGTCGGTCTCGTAGCTTGTCACCACGAGGCGCGTGCCGCGAAGAGCTCGCTCACTCATGAATCGTGCCTCCCGGGCTTGTCGCCCACAGGACAGGTGTCGCTGTCGTCGTCATCCGGTCAACGTCCGGTCGGCGGTAAAGATTCCCGTGTCCGGTCATGCGTCGCCGTCGTAGCCGCCCCTTGTTGTACCCACCGGCGCCCGGTTTGTCACATCTGTCAAGCAGATGTCACCCATGGCTTTACATTCTTGCCGTGCAGTAACGGTACGCCTGGCAGGCCAAACGCGTACACTACCGGCCTTTGGCCTTCGGCGCTAAATCCGGGTCGGTACCGGATTTCCCGCGTCGTGCACCGCCTGCCGCACCGGAACCCGGGCAAGCAGGACGAACCCGAGCGCGAAGAACACCACCAAGGACACGATGGCCGCCCTGTAACTCCCGGTCAGCTGGTACGCCAGGCCGAAAACCAGTGGCCCGAGCCAGCTCATACCCCGGTCGCTCATCTCGTACGCCGAGTAGTACTCGGCCTCTTTGCCGGCCGGTACGAGATGGGAGAACAGGGAGCGCGAGAGCGCCTGGGTACCGCCGAGGACGAGCCCGATCCCGGCCGCGAGTGCGAAGAACCACACCGGCGCGCCCGACGGCAGGAAATATCCGGCCCCGATCGTCACGGTCCAGGCGATGAGCGAGCCCAGGATCGTGTTCCTGGCGCCGTAGGTCCGGGCGAGGCGCCCCATCGCGAGCGCCCCCGCCACGGCGAGCAGCTGGACGAGCAGCACCGCGACGATCAGCGTCGACTGGTCGAGGCCCAGCTCCTCCGAGCCGTACACGGACGCCTGCGAGATGACCGTCTGGATGCCGTCGTTGTAGACGAGGTAGGCCAGCAGGAAGGAGAGCGTCAGCGGGCGGGCGCGCATGTCGCGCAGCGTCGCGGCCAGCTGGCGCCAGCCCGGCACAGCGGCCGTTTCGCCGGTGCCGGGAGCCGTACGCCGGTCCCGCAGCCGCCGTAGCGGTACGAGAGTGAAGGCGCCCCACCACGCGCCCGCCGACGCCAGGCAGATCCGTACCGCCGTCGACTTGCTGACGCCGAACGAGTCGTGACCGGAGTACAGGACCAGGTTCGCCACGAGGACGAGGGCGCCGGACGCGTAGCCGAAGGCCCAGCCTCGGGAGGAGACGGCGTCGCGTTCCTCCGGGGTCGAGATCTGCGGCAGGTAGGAGTTGTAGAGCACCATCGACACGGCGAGCGAGGCGTTGGCGACGACGAGCAGGGCGCCGCCGAGCAGATAGCGGTCGCCGTCGAGGAAGAACATCCCGGCGGTCGCCGCGGCCCCCAGATAGGCGCACGCGGCGAGCAGCGGCTTCTTGCGGCCTGTCCGGTCCGCCGCCGCCCCGGCGAGCGGCATCACGAAGATCGCGATGATCACCGAGAGGGAGACCGTGTACGCGAAGAAGGAGCCCGCGCGGACCGGGATCCCCAGCGGGTGCACGAAACCGTCCGCGTCGGCGGCGGATCTGGCGACCGCCGTCAGGTACGGCCCGAGGAACACGGTGAGGACGCTGGTCGAGTAGACCGAGCACGCCCAGTCGTAGAAGTACCAGCCGCGCTGTTCCCGCCGCCGCTCTGCCTCGTCGGTCGTCGTACCCGCCCGCACGGTGTCCGTGCCCACCCGCGCCCCCTCGCTGTCCCCGTGATCCCCGTGGCCGGACGCGGCCCGCGCCTCAGGTCCAGGCTCCCCGGTCCTTCAACACGTCACGCAGCGTCTCGATGTGATCGGTCATGATGCCATCGGCCCCGAGATCGAGGAGTTCGCCCATCTGTTCTCGGTCATTGACCGTCCAGACGTGCACCTGGAGCCCGCGCGCGTGGGCGGCGCGAAGGAAACGGCGGTCGACCACGGGGATGCCCGACTGCGCCACGGGGACCTGGGCGCACACGGCCGAGGAACGCAGCGGCGCGGGCAGCCCGAGCGAACGCAGCCGCAGACCGAGCACGCCACGCGTGCCGTACGACGTGGCCAGGCGCGGGCCCGCCAGGGCCTGGGCCCTGGCGACCCGCGCCTCCGAGAACGAGCCGACGCAGACGCGGTCCCACGCGTTCGTACGGCCGATGAGGTCGAGGAGCGGGAGCAGGGCGGGCTCGGCCTTCACGTCCACGTTCCAGCGGACGCCGGGGAAGGTCTCCAGGAGTTCCTCGAAGAGCGGCACCGGTTCGCGGCCCGCCACGCGCGCGTGGCGCACATCGCTCCACGGGAGGTCCGCTATCCGGCCCGCCGCGTCGGTGACCCGGTCGAGCGTGGAGTCGTGGAACGCCACGAGCGCCCCGTCGGACGTGGCGTGCACATCGGTCTCGATGTAGCGGTAGCCGAGGTCCACGGAGCGCCGGAACGCCGCCATCGTGTTCTCCAGGCCGCCGGCGGTCCCGCCACGATGGGCGAACGCCAGTGGCGTGGGGTGGTCGAGATACGGATGGCGTACGCGCGGGGTCACTGCGGCAGTATCGTCCCTTCAGGTGACGGGTCCGCGATGGCGGCGGGCGTCTCGGGCGGCTCGGGGGCGGCGAACACCCTCAGGAACAGCTGCGCCAGCGGGCCGATCGACAGGGCGTACAGGACCGTGCCGACGCCGACAGTGCCTCCGAGGAGGAAGCCGGTCGCGACCACGGCGACTTCCAGCGTCGTGCGCACCAGACGGATCGAGCGGCCGGTGAGCCGGTGCAGCCCCGTCATCAGGCCGTCACGCGGGCCGGGCCCGAAGGACGCCGCGATGTAGAGGCCCGTAGCCGCTCCGTTCAGGGCGATCGCCACCAGCATCAGCGGGATCCGGATCACGAGCGAGTGCACGTCGGGCACGAGGGCCAGGGTCCCGTCCATCGCGAGGCCGACCACGAAGACGTTCGACACGGTGCCGAGACCGGGGCGCTGCCGGATCGGGATCCACAGGAGCAGCACCACGGCGCCGACGATGATCGACACGACGCCGATCGATATCCCTGTCCGCTCGGCGAGACCCTGATGGAGCACGCCCCACGGCTCCAGGCCGAGCCCCGCCTCGACGAAGAGGGCGGAACTCACGCCGTACAGCGCCAGACCGACGTAGAGCTGGAGAAGCCGACGGGTGAGACCGACGCCGGTTGGCGTGGACGACGCGGACAAGTGGTGCCCCCTGTGGTGGTTGTGGACTGTCGCGTGACACTCTGTGGCTTGGGAACCCAGGCCAACCATGGCCAATTCGGGGAAGGTGGACTGGACGGCATGGCTCAGTGGACATCGGCGGTCGGCGCGGCCCAGCTCGCGCGGCTGCTCACCTCCCAGCAGGAGGCGCGCCCGGCCGGACCCGGCAGCCGCCGTCCGCCCGCCTACCGCGCTCTCGCCGACGGCATCCGCCTCCTGGTGCTCGAAGGACGCGTCCCGGTCGCGGCACGCCTGCCCGCCGAACGCGAGCTCGCCGTCTCACTGAAGGTCAGCCGGACGACCGTCGCCGCCGCCTACGAGGCGCTGCGCGGCGAGGGGTTCCTCGAATCACGCAGGGGAGCGGGCAGCTGGACCGCCGTCCCCGCCGGGAACCCGCTGCCCGCGCGCGGCCTGGAACCCCTCCCGCCCGAGGCCCTCGGCTCGATGATCGACCTCGGCACCGCGGCCCTGCCCGCCCCCGAACCCTGGCTGACCCGCGCCGTCCAGGGCGCCCTCGGTGAACTCCCGCCCTACGCGCACACCCACGGCGACTACCCCGCCGGCCTGCCCGCCCTGCGCGAGATGCTCGCCGAGCGGTACACCGCCCAGGGCGTCCCGACCATGCCCGAGCAGATCATGGTGACCACAGGCGCGATGGGCGCGATCGACGCGATCTGCCACCTGTTCGCGGGCCGCGGCGAGCGCATCGCCGTCGAGTCGCCCAGTTACGCCAACATCCTCCAGCTCATGCGCGAGGCGGGCGCCCGGCTCGTTCCGGTCGCCATGGCCGAGGGCCTCACGGGCTGGGACATCGACCGCTGGCGGCAGGTCCTGCGGGACGCCGCGCCCCGGCTCGCCTACGTCGTCGCCGACTTCCACAACCCCACCGGCGCGCTGGCCGACGAGGACCAGCGCCGTCAGCTCGTCGAGGCGGCGCGCTCGGCCGGCACCGTGCTCGTCGTCGACGAGACCATGACCGAGCTGCACTTCGACCGCGACCTGAAGATGCCCCGCCGCGTCTGCGCCTTCGACCCCGCGGGCTCGACCGTCATCACCGTCGGCTCGGCGAGCAAGGCCTTCTGGGCGGGTATGCGCATCGGCTGGGTGCGGGCCGCGCCCGACGTGATCCGCAGCCTCGTCGCCGCCCGCGCCTACGCCGACCTCGGCACCCCCGTCCTGGAACAGCTGGCCGTGAACTGGCTGCTCAGCACGGGCGGTTGGGAGGAGGCCGTCCAGGTGCGCCGCGACCAGGGCCGGGAGAACAGCGCCGCCCTTGTCGCCGCGCTGCAACGGGAGCTGCCCGACTGGGAGTTCGACGTCCCGGTCGGCGGACTGACGCTGTGGGTGCGGGCGGGCGGACTCTCCGGCTCCCGCCTCGCGGAGGTCGGCGAACGCGTCGGCGTACGGGTCCCCTCGGGGCCGCGCTTCGGGGTGGACGGGGCTTTCGAGGGGTACGTGCGGCTGCCGTTCACCGTGTCCGGGGCGGTCGCCGACGAGGCGGCGGTGCGGCTCGCCGCGGCTGCCCGCCTGGTCCGGGAAGGCGGAGCGTCCGGGGCGGAACCGCCGCGGACGCTCATCGCCTGAAGGACCTCCTAGCCTTCGGCGACAGCCGTTCGTACCGAGCCCACGGTCTCAACCGATTCGATGGCCTCGATCGTCTCCATGTGCTCGGTCGCCTCGACCGGAGTGGACGCGTCGTCCGCCGGAGTCGTGCGCGACGGCAGCAGCGCCACCACCGCCTGCCGGTGCGCGTCGCTCGTCGCGTCGTCGTACGGGTCGGGGGTGGCCGGGACCTGGAGGCGGTGGACGGGGCCCGTGCCGAGGCGCGCGTAACCGCGCCCCGGGGGGACGTCGGGGGTGGGCGTCGTGTGGGGTGCGACGCCGAGGACGTCCTCGATCTGGTCGTACGTGGCCGGACCGAGCACCACGCGCGCGCGTGTGTGCTGGCAGACCGGGTCGGTCAGCGCGTCGAGACCGTCGAACTGGTCGGCCACCACCACCGTGACGTTGGCCGCGCGCCCGTGCCTCAGGGGGACCTGGAGCAGGGTCTGCGGGTCCTTGCGCCCGTCGGCTGCGGCCAGATGACCGAGCACGCTGGGCCGGTCGAACAGGATCCACAGCGGACGCCGGGTGTCGTCCGGTACGGGGTGGCCGGCCTGGCGGGCACGGTTGGCGGCGATCAGCCGCCGTTCCGTCTCGTGCGCCGCCCACTCCAGGCTCGTCAGCGCGCCCGCGAGCCCGCACTCGACGGCGAGGACACCGGTGCGCCCGGCCAGGCACGCGAACTCGCCGGTGCCGCTGCCCTCCACGATGAGCACGTCACCGTGCTGGAGGGCCTGAAGGGCGATCGACCGCAGGAGCGAGGTGGTCCCGCCGCCGGGGTGGCCGACGGCGAGAAGGTGGGGCTCGGTCGAGCGGACGCCCGTACGCCAGACGACGGGCGGTACGTCGCGCTGTCCGGCGCTGTCGGTGACGGGCAGGGTCCGCCGGGTGCCGCTCTTGTCGGTGAAGCCGAGGACGGTCTCGCCGGGCGCGGTGACGAAGCGCTGGGCGGCGATGTCGGTGGGCAGCGGGGGCAGGACGGTGACCGAGAGGCGGTTGCCCTCCTCGTCCCACTCGAAGCGGTACTCGCGGCCGCGGCCCGACTTGGCGTGCAGGAGCTGTTCGATCCGGGCGCGGGACTCCGCCTCGCCGTCCGTGAAGTACGCCGGGTAGCGCACCACGAGCCGGGAGACGCGCCCGGTGTCGTCGAATTCGTAAGCCTCGAAGGCCTTCTCCCACTCGCCGCCGTGGGCGAAGAGGGGACTCGGGTCCTCCGGGACGGAGAAGTAGGGGACGAGCGCTTCGTAGAGCGCCGAGAGCCGCTCGACCTGGGACTCGTCGGGGCCGGTCGGCGCCGGCGGGGTGCGGTCCCGGCCGTGCCATGCGGCCGCTGCCATCAGGGTGATGAACGCCAGCAGCGGACCGTACGGAATCAGCACCACGACCAGTACCACGGCCGCCACCAGGAACAGCAGCTGTCCGCGCCGGTCCTTGGGGGTCTCGGCCCACTTGCACCGCCCGGCGGATGCCAGGCGGCGCAGGCCCCGGGTGATCGTGATCAGGGGATGGAGTACGTCGGTGGCCCCGTCGGCGGCCGTTCGTGCGAGTTCCCTGCTCCGAGCGATGGAGGCGCTGCCGTTGCTCAGAATGCGGGGGAGGGGGCGCCGGGCCACGTCTGTCTCCTGAAGGTGCGTACGAGGGTGGAGAAGGTCAGAACTTGATCCCGCCGAGCAGGCTGGCCAGGCTCTCGCCGCCGGCCTTGATGCTCGGGGCGATGGCGGTGCCCGCGAGGTAGAAGCCGAAGAGGGCGCAGACCAGTCCGTGGGATGCCTTGAGTCCGTCCTTGCGGAAGAAGAGGAAGACGATGATTCCGAGCAGCACCACGCCTGACATGGACAGGATCATGAGGGTTCTCCTGGTCGATGGGGACAGTCACCATGAGTTCTTCCAGGCTCACAGCATGTATCCATACGATAAAAGGTGCAAATGGGTGCAAAAATCTTTATTTCACCCGTTCGGCAGGCGTTCGGCGAGTCGCCTGAGCGTGTGCCCTAGGGCCGCCGGGACTCTTCGTGATCTTTGCCTCGGCCGCCGCTGCTCATGTGCGGAACCGGGCAGTACGCTGTCGATTCACCCGTACGGCCCCCTGGCCGTCACATCCTGTACACGACAAAGGCGGTCCGTCCCGATGAGCGAAGCCCCCGACCCCGAGGTCGTCGAACTGGCGGCCAAGGTCTTCGACCTCGCACGCAGGGGCGAGAGCGACCAGCTCGCCGCCTACGTGGACGCGGGCCTGCCGGCGAACCTCACGAACGACCGCGGTGACTCTCTGGTGATGCTCGCCGCCTACCACGGCCACGCCGCGGCGGTCCGGGTGCTCCTGGAGCGGGGCGCCGACGCCGACCGCGCCAACGACCGCGGCCAGACCCCGCTCGCGGGCGCCGTCTTCAAGGGCGAGAACGACGTGATCCGGGCGCTCCTCGACGGCGGCGCCGACCCGGCCGCGGGGACCCCGTCGGCGGTCGACACGGCCCGCATGTTCGGCAAGGCCGAGCTCCTGGAGCTCTTCGGTACGTCCTGAACACCGCCTCTGAGCAGGCAGAACGGGGGAGCGGGAAATGTGGTCGCGGCGGGAAGAACCGCTGGGTCATCATGACGACGTGATTCACGTACGCGACGGCGGGGCAGATGGTGCCACACCGCGTGGACCGTGAACGGTCCGATTCGGGCCACAGAGCGAGAGGCAGAGGAACATGGTCTACAGCAAGCAGAAGACGGCGGGCGCCCCGCAGTGTTGTCGCGCGGCCAGGTAATGCGGTTCCCCGGTTGCGTCGACGCTTGATGTGAGGCTGTTTCCCATGTTCGATCCGGTCATAGCGCCCAGCGGTACGCTGCTCGGCCTGCTGCAGCGGGGCCGCGGCGACGGCACGCTGCACGCGCTGACGGCGCCGCGCGCCGAAGCGCTCACGGCTCTCAACCACTGTGTGGCGAGCGATCCCCGCCACGACTGGCAGGTGGAGAACCGCTCCCTCTACTACGCGCGCCTCTACCTCGACCTCCACGGAGAGCTCGGGGAGATCGAGCGCCACCTCTTCGACCCCGACGACGTCCTCAACACGGACGAGTCACGCACGGGCCTCGCGCTCGCGGTCCTCGGCCACCTCGCCTCCTACGGCAGGCACGACGCCCTGGAACTGCTGCGCCGGTACGCCGCGTTCGGGACCAGCTGGGCCTGGGCGCTCGACGAGCTGGCCCTGCGCGACGACGACGCGGGGCTGCGCGCGCTCGCCGCCCCGATCCTGGCCAGATTCCCCGAAGGGCCCGAGGGTGACGCGGAACTCGCTGCCGCCGTACGGGACGCGTACGAGCCGCGACCCTGGCGGCTGTGGGCTGACGACTCCCGGGGCGCAGTCGGCGCCCGTGTCCGCGCGGCCCAGGAGCGCGGCTCCTTCGACCAGTGGCAGCGCCAGATGCGGCCCGCCGGGCCCCGGCCCGGCTGGAGCGTGCAGGCCGTCCTCGACTGGGCCCAGGAAGGGCTCGAACGCGGAGCGGTCCTGTACGTGCCGGCCGCGCGCTGCCTGGCCGCAGTCGCCGGGCCAGGCGACCGGGGCGAGATCGTCTCGGCCGCGCTCACCGGCCACGACGGCGCCCGCAGCACCGCCCTGCGCTACCTCGCCGACGCCCACGATCCCGCCGTCCTCGACCTGATCGAGGCCGCCGTGGAAAGCCCCTCGCGCGCGGTCGTGGACGCCGCCCTCGACGCCTTCGAGCGGATGCGGACGCCCGACGCCCTGGAGCGGGCGCGGCGCTGGGCCCCCCGGCCCGACGCCCTGGGAGCCGCGGCCGGGCGTGTACTCGCCTGCCGGGGCGGAGCCGAGGACACCGAACTGGTCCTCACCGCCCTACGCGAAGCCGTGCGCGGCGAAGGCGCCGACGCACCCACCCTGTGGCCCCTCGTCGACGGGGCCGGACGGCTCGGCATCGCCTGCGCCGCCCCCGTCCTGCGGCACGTCTACCGCGAGACCGCCTCGTCCCGGCTGCGCGGCCACGCCGCCCGCGCCCTGGCCGCCACCGATCCCTCCTTCGCCGCCGGATTCGCCGTCGAATGCCTGTGGGACTGCGAGGAATCCACCCGCGAGATCGCCGCGCGCCACGCGGAGACCGGCGACGCACGCGTCGTCGACCAGCTCCGGAGACTCGCCGCCGACCCGGCCGAGGAGGACGAGGTGCAGAGCGCGGTGCGCAGCAGGATCGGACCGGACGCGACGGCGCTGTGACGACGGTTTTGCAGCCGACGGCTTCGTGACCGCCGGATGGCTTGGTGGCCGACGGTGCGGTGACGGGGGCTCTGTAGCCGACGGTGCTCTGGTGGACGGCTTTGTGGTCGACGGTGCTGTCGTGGACGGCTTTGTGGCCGACGGCTTGTGACCGTCGGCTTTACGGGAGGTGGCGCGCGCGTGCGGGCCGCCTCCCGGATGTCGGCGGCGGGGGTGCGGGCCGCCTCCTGGCCGTCGGTGGCGAGGGCGAATCCTCATGGGACGTTCCTCGCCAGGAAAGATCCACGTTGACGTGCCCACGCTCCACCCGGCGACAACACCGGTATGCGTGTCGTCATCGTCACCGAGTCCTTTCCCCCCGACATCAACGGTGTGGCGCACTGCGCCCTCCAGACCGCCCGGCACCTCGCCGCGCGCGGCCACGACCCCCTCGTCATCGCCCCCGCCACCACGCAGGGCCCCGACACCGACGCCCCCTGTCCCGTCGTCCGCGTCCCCTCCATGCCGCTGCCCGGTTACCCGCAGGTCAGGGTCGCCCTGCCGAGCCGCCGGGTGGCCGCCGCCGTCGCCGCGCACGGCGCCCAACTCGTCCATCTGGCCAGCCCGTTCGTCCTCGGCGCCCGCGGCATGGCCGCCGCCGCACGCCTGAGAATCCCCGCCGTCGCCGTCTACCAGACCGACCTCGCCGGCTACGCGCGTACGTACATGGGGGCCGGCGAGAGCACCGCATGGCGGCGGATCCGCGGGGTCCACGCCGCCGCCGACCGCACGCTCGCCCCGTCCACCGCCGCCGTGCGCGACCTGGAGGGACACGGCGTACCCCGGGTGCGCCTGTGGCCGCGCGGCGTCGACACCGTCCGCTTCCGGCCCGGCCTGCGCGACGACGCCCTACGGCGCGAACTCGCCCCGGGCGGCGAGCTGATCGTCGGCTACGTGGGACGGCTCGCCCCCGAGAAACAGGTCGAGCTGCTGGCCGGGGTGTGCGCCCTCGACCGCGTGCGGCTCGTCGTCGTGGGCGACGGCCCCAGCGCCCCCGGGCTGCGCGAGGCCCTGCCAGGCGCCGTCTTCCTCGGCCGCCGCACCGGCGACGAACTCGCCCGGATCTTCGCCTCGTTGGACGTCTTCGCGCACACCGGCCCCTACGAGACGTTCTGCCAGACCGTGCAGGAGGCCATGGCCAGCGGCGTGCCCGTGATCGCGCCCGCCGCCGGCGGCCCGCTCGACCTCGTCGCCCACGGCCGCACCGGCCTCCTGGTCGCTCCCGGCGACGCCGCCGCCGTACGCGACGCCGTGTGGTCGCTCGCCGAGGACCCGCTACGACGTCAGGCTTACGGAGCGGCCGGGCGCCGGGCCGTCGAAGGGCGGACCTGGGCGGCCGTGGGCGACCAACTCCTCGACCACTACGGGGAGATCATCGACGCCCGCACGGCGGTGGCGGCATGAGCGGGGCGCTGCGGATCGTACGGCTCGCCAACTTCGTCGCGCCCGCGTCCGGCGGACTGCGCACCGCCCTGCGCGAGCTGGGCGCCGGTTACCGGACCGCCGGACACGAGCCGGTCCTGATCGTGCCCGGCGAACGGGCCGACGACCGCGACACCGTCCAGGGACGCGTCATCACCCTCCCGGGAACGCCGCTGCCCGGCACGGGCGGGTACCGCGTCCTCGCGGACCGGCGGCGCGTGGCCGCCCTCCTCGACGACCTCGCGCCCGACCGGATCGAGGTGTCCGACCGTACGACGCTGCGGTGGACCGGCGAGTGGGCGCGGCGTGCCCGCGTGCCCGCCGTGATGGTGTCCCACGAGACGGCCGACGGAGTCCTGCGGACCTGGGGCCTGCCCGGACGACTCTCCCTGCGCGCCGCCGACGCCCTCAACTCCCGTACCGCGCACGCCTATTCGCGCGTGGTCTGTACGACGGAGTGGGCCGAGCGAGAGTTCGTGCGCATCGGGGCACGCAATGTCGTCCGGGCCCCGCTCGGCGTCGACCTGGAGCTCTGCCACCCGCGCCTGCGGGACGCCGCCGTGCGGGAGCGGTACGCGCGCGTGGGGGAGGTGCTGCTCGTCCTGTGCTCACGGCTCTCGGTCGAGAAGCGGCCCACCACGGCACTTGACGCCCTTGCCGTGCTGCGCGGGCGAGGGGTGCCGGCGGTGCTCGTCGTCGCCGGGGACGGGCCGCTGCGCACGAGGCTCGAACAACGGGCACGCGCGCGGAGGTTGCCGGTGACGTTTCTCGGACATGTCGCGGACCGGGGGCGGCTCGCCGCGTTGCAGGCGGCGGCTGATGTGTGTCTCGCGCCGGGGCCCGCGGAAACGTTTGGGCTCGCGGCCCTGGAGTCGATGGCCTGCGGCACACCTGTCGTCGCCAGCGCGTCGTCGGCTCTGCCGGAGGTCGTGGGACCGGCCGGGGGAGTCGCCCGCGACACGGGGGAGGCGTTCGCCGACGCGGTGGAGGGGCTGCTCGCCCGGCCGGAGGCGCAACGCCGGGAGGCGGCACGCGCGCGTGCGGAGTGCTTCGGGTGGGGCGCGGCGGTGGATGCGTTCTTGAGGGCGCATGAGGCGGGGCCGGTGCGGGTGAGTGGGCGGGGTGTCGGATGAGTGGGGGATGCGGTTGCGCCGAGCTGCTTGCCGCGGGGCTCGCGCGGCCTGGGGTCACCGTGGTGAACGGCGCGCAGATCGGCCGTCAGCGCCCTTTCGGGGCGCCGCTCTGGGTGGCGGGCGGGGTGCCGTATGAGCGGGGGGCTGCGGTTCGTGCGCGGGGATGTCGAGGCTGCACGCGGGCGTGCGGAGTGTTGCCCGGAGGCGGATGGGTTCTTGAGGCGCATGACGCCGGGCCGCTGCGTGTCCCCCGGCTGGGTGCCGTATGAGCCGCCGTCTGCGGTTCGTTGCGCTCGGGGACTCGCTCACCGAGGGGGTCGGTGACCCCGTAGGGGACGGCTGGCGTGGGTGGGCCGCGTTGCTTGCCGGTGGGCTCGCGCCGGACGGCGGTTCCGTCGAGTTCCACAACCTCGCCGTCAGTGGGGCGCAGACGTGCGATGTCCTTGAGCGGCAGTTGCCGGTAGCCCTCGCCCTGCGGCCCGACATCGCCTCCGTCATGGTCGGTGTCAACGACACTCTGCGGTGCACCTTCGACCTTCACGCCGTGGCCGCCCGGCTCGACCGTGTGTACGCGGCTTTCGCGGAGCAGGGCGTCGTCCTGCTCACGGCTTGCCTGCCCGATCCCGGTGCCATGCTCGGGCTGCCCGGTCTCCTCGCGCACCCGCTCGCGAGGCGTCAGCAGGCGGTGAACTCCGTCGTCCACGCTCTGTCCGAGCGCCACGGCGCCGTACATCTGCACGCGGCCGAGGAAGCGTGGGTCGCCGACCGTTCCATGTGGAGCGCCGACCGGCTGCACCCCGGGGAGCGTGGACACCGAGTGCTCGCCGTCCGTTTCCACGCGCTGCTCGCGGCCGAGGGGCACGCGCGGGGCGCCCCGCCGTCCCTGGAACCCGAGACGTCCGCGCCCACGCGCGCGGCGAGCCTGTGGTGGCTCGCGACCGCAGGCACCGGCTGGGTCGCCCGGCGCTGCACCGATCTGCTGCCCCAGCTCCTCGCCCTCTCGGCGCACGAGCTGCGCCACCGCGCCCGGGGCACCAGCGCCCGCCTCGACCTGCGGGCGTCGAGCGCGGTGGTCTCGGCGCTCGCGTCCCTGACGACCGCGGACCGGCCGGATCCGGCGTGATGGCGAGCGAGTCGGTCAGGCCATCGGAGGATCGTGGAACGATCCCCCGATGCTCGCGTTGTCCCGTTCCCCCATCTGCGCTTGAATTCGCGCGTGGGTGAACTGAACGGCCTGGCCGACGACCGTGCGCTCCTCGGGCGCACCAGCACCGCCGAGCGGGTCTCGGACATTCTCCGGAGCCGGATCGCGGAGGGGTTCTTCCACCCCGGGACGCGCCTCTCGGAGGACAGCATCGGCGGGGCGCTGGGCATCTCGCGCAACACGCTCCGCGAAGCGTTCCGGCTGCTCACCCACGAGCGGCTGCTCGTGCACCAGCTCAACCGGGGCGTCTTCGTGCGCGTACTCACCGTCGACGACGTCGAGGACATCTACCTCACCCGGCGCCTCGTCCAGTGCGCCGTCGTACGCGGCCTGGGCCGGCCCCCGTACGACCTCGACGGCGTAGCCGGGGCCGTCGCCGACGGGTACCGGGCCGCCGACGCGGGGGAGTGGAAGGGCGTCTCCACCGCCAACATCCACTTCCACCAGGAACTCGTGGCGCTCGCGGGCAGTGAGCGGACCGACGAGCTGATGCGCAGCGTCTTCGCCGAACTGCGCCTCGCGTTCCACGTCGTGGACGACCCGCGCCACCTCCACGAGCCCTACCTCGCCCGCAACCGCGACATCCTCCAGGCCCTGGAGGCGGGCCGCGCCGACGACGCCGAGCGGCTGCTCGCCGCGTACCTCGACGACTCCCGCGAGGAACTGGCCGACGTGTACGGGCGGCGGGTCGCCGGGGGCGAACTGCCGGTCGCCTGACGGCACGCGGCTCACGCACAGCCCGGCAACGGAACCCCCTGCGCGGCCGCCGAGGCCGCCTGTGGCGCACCCCCGCACACCTCGCGTCACCGCCCCCGCGGGCCGCGGTCGCTCTGCGCCGTTTCGACCGTTGTCAGACCTAGCACCTAGTCTGTGCTCCGTGACTTCGCCTGCCAGCACGGACTTCGTTCCGCCCCAGCTCAGCGCGGGGCCGCGGCCCGCACCGGGCCCGGCCGCCGACGAAGGGCTCGCGCGCCGCCTCCGCGCGCTCGCCTGCACCGCCCCGCTGCACGACCTCGACGTGCGCAAGGCCAATCTCGCGGGCGAGTACTCCGGGTACGGCATGGCCGAGGTGGCCCTCTCCGCCATCGACCTCGTCACACTGAACATGGACTTCGACACGGGCGCCGACCACGAGCAGATAGTGGCCAGGCTCATCCCGCGCGTCGCCGCCCAGGCCCCGCAGCGCCCCGCGGCCGAGCACGAGCGCGTGGCCCGCTGGGTCCTGGAGAACCTGATCAACGTCGGCAGCGTCGACCGCGGCTTCCGCGCGGTGTACGGCACGTTCGCCCCCGACGGCACGTACGTCCGCAGGGACTACGACTTCAAGCTGATCGAGGAGGTCCCCGGCTACGGGGGCAGCGTCTACCTCCGCACCACGGACGAAGCGGTCAACGTCCTGGTGGGCGCCCTCGACACCGACGTCACCAGCGCCCAGATCGCCGCCGAGGTCAAGCTGGAGGTGCTGATCAGCCGAGGCCGCCTGGCCGACGCGCAGCTCGCCGCCGAGCAGGCCCGCTACCGCACCGTGCAGTACTCCGAGACCCTGCGCAGGGCCCTGGACGCGACCCGGCGGAACGTCCGCGCGGTGGACTGGCTGAACGCCGTCCCGGACATGATCGCCGAAGCGCTCGACCACGTGGCCGACCGCTACCGCCACGAGAACGCGATCCTCACGAACATCCGCAAGGCCCGCGACGAGTCCGAGGACCCCGAGAACAAGCGGCGCGCCGCCGAGCTCGTGGACATCGTCAAGGACTGCATCCGCCGCCACACCCAGCTCCAGTCCCGCCTCCTCGAAGCCGGCCCGCTGTTCCGCGCCGAGCAGGACCGGCAGGCGTTCGCCACCCCGTCCGCGCGCGCGGGCCTCGACCTGTACGGGCAGCTCGTCACACCCCTGCTGCCGCTGCCGGTCGAGCAGGCGGGCCGCGTCACCGACGCGTTCTTCGCGCGCGGCACCGGTATGCGTACGCCCGTGTCCGTACGGGTCGGGGACCTGATCGACCTGCTCCTGACGCCGCCTCAGGAGCGGGAGCACCTCGGCGCCGAGATGCCCGAGCCGGACCTGATCGCGACGCCCGACGACAGCCGGTTCAGCGAGGAGCAGCTCGCGAGCGCCATGGAGCTGCTCGACCTGCCCTCCGACGCGCCGCGCCGGCTGTCCGGACTGCTCGCGGAGGCCCGCCGCCGCGACCCCGAACTCCCTTACCTGGTCGCCCTGTTGTCCGTCCACGCGGCCAGCCCGCCGGTCGGTACGGCCTACCGGCAGGGCGAGGAGAAGCTGCTGTTCGCCGTGGACGACGGCACCGAGCTCGACGACCCCGAGTTCGGCGGCGCCGACCTCATCGTCGGCACGGCCCTCCTCGACGCCGCGGGCATGGCGGCCGACCGGACGGAGGCCGCGTAGTGCCGATCGCAGTGCACCGGGCGGCCTTAGCGGCGCCGCGCCCGCCGGGCGCCCCCACCGACGTACCACTGAGCAAGGAGCACCAGCCGTGACCACCGATCACCCCGCAGAGCACGCCGCGTGGGGCGAGGCGGAGCCCTCCGAGGGGCAGGCGGCCGGCGCGCCTGTGACCCCGGCCGACGCCGCCGACGCGGCCCGGCTCGTGGCGTTCGGGCTCCAGCCCAAGCTCCAGCCCGCCCGCGACCAGGAGTACGCCGACCTGCTGCGCCGCTACCGCGAGGACCCGCCGTTCGCGCGGCTCGCCGACGCCGTCGCCGCCGGGCTCGGCCTCGTCGTCCTGGAGGTCTCCCCGCGCGCGGGAATGGCCGTGACCGCCGCCGAGGACTCCGTGTTCGCCGTCCGCATGGGCGACTACGCGCGCCGCGCCTCCGCCGACGGCAGCGACCGTTTCCTGCACGGACTCGCCCACCTCGCCGTCGCCGCGATGGCGTTCCCGCGCCCCGAGGACCTCGCCGACGACGGCTACATCGGCCGCGTCACGGTCAACGGCGTGGACGCCTTCGTCCGCCAGGCCTGCCGCCGCCTGGAGGAGCGCGCCGAGGAACAGGGCGAGAACACCGACCCGGCGTCCGACGCCCCCGGCCTCGAAGCCGCCTGGCGCATCTGGGCCCGGCGCAGCTCGACCGGCGCCACAAAGGACGCCCGCCGCCTCGCCGGATCCACCACCGGCATCATCGGCAAGGCCGTCGCGTTCCTCACCGACTCCGGGTTCCTGCAGAGAACGGGCGACGACTCGGGCGGCACCTACCGCACCACCGCGCGGTACCAGCTCCAGGTGCGTGACCTCGCCGGAACCGCCGCCCTGAGCGAGCTGGCCGACCTCGGCATCGTGCCCGTCACGGACGGCTCCGCGAGCCTGCTGCCGCCCGTTGACGAGGACGACGGCGAGCTCGTGGCCGACGCGGGCCTCCCGTTCCACTCCTGACCCGCACCCCGCCGCACCCCCCATCCCCCCACGTTCCATCCCCCCACGTTTCACGACGACTTACGAAGACGAGAGTCCGCCGCCATGTACGAGCTGTCCCGGATTCGCCTCTACTCCATCGGGCCCGCCGGTGCGCGCTACGCCGACACCGTCCTGGACCTGCGGGGCGTCGGCGAGCCCGTACCCGACCCCGCCCCCATGCAGGCGGAGTTCTTCGAGGACGAGCCCGTCGGACCGCCGCGCCGCCCCGCGCCCGCCGGCGTGCTCTTCCTGGAGAACGGCGGCGGCAAGTCCGTCCTGCTCAAGCTGATCTTCTCCGTGATGCTGCCGGGCCACCGGAACACGCTGGGCGGCGCCAGCTCCGGCGTGCTCCGCAAGTTCCTGCTCGCCGACGACTGCGGGCACGTGGCCCTGGAGTGGCAGCACACCCTCACCGGCGAGTGCGTCGTCGTCGGCAAGGTCAGCGAGTGGCGCGGCCGCCAGGTCTCGAACGACCCGCGCAAGTTCGCGGAGGCCTGGTACTCGCTGCGTCCGGGCCCCGGCATGAGCCTCGACTCGCTGCCCGTCGCCGAGTCCACCGCCGTACGGGCCTCGGCCGAGGGCGTCTCCGGCGCCCAGGGCAGGCGCCGCACCATGAAGGGCTTCCGCGACGCCCTCACCGACGCCGGCAAGGCGTACCCGCACCTCGAAGTGCACTGGGAAGAGATCCACGACCGGTGGAACGAGCACCTGGGTGACCTCGGCCTGGACCCAGAACTCTTCCGCTACCAGCGGGAGATGAACGCGGACGAGGGCGAGGCCGCCGGTCTCTTCGCCGTCAAGAAGGACTCCGACTTCACCGACCTGCTCCTGCGTGCCGTCACCGACACCCGGGACACGGACGGGCTCGCAGACCTGGTGAGCGGCTTCGGCAACAAGCTGGGGCGGCGCGCCGAGCTGATCGCCGAGCGCGAGTTCACGGCCGGTTCCGTCGACCTCCTCGGGCGCATCGTGGAGGCCGCGGACGCACGGGCACGCGCGCGTGACGTGCACGCCGGGGCCGAGCGCCGCACCCGCACGCTGGCCCGCAGGCTCACGTCCCGCGCCACCCAGGAGCGCGCCCGCGCAGCTGACCTCGCCCAGCAGGTCACCGCCGCCGCCCACACCGTCGGCGAGGCCGATCAGGCCCGCGCCCGCAGCGCCCTGATCGCCTCCGAACTCGCCTACCGGCACGCCTCGTTGGCGCTCGCCGGAGCCGAGAAGGCCGCCGCCGCACAGAAGCGCGAGCTGGCCGACGCGCGCACCTTGCACGCCGCCTGGCAGGCAGCCGAAGCCGTCCTGCGTCACCGCGCGGCCGCCGACCGCTCCGCGCGCGTGGCCGTCGCCATCCGCGAGGCCGAGCGTGACGCCGCCCCGGCCCTCGCCGCCCGCGCCAAGGCCGCCGCCGACCTCGTACGGGCCCTGCACGGCGCCGCCGAGACCGCCGAGCAGCAGGCCAACGAGGGCGAGGAGCGGTCCGCCGCGCTCCAGGAGACCGGCGAGAGCGCGCACCGTGACGCGACCGTCGCCGCGACCGAGGCGCAGCGCGCCCGCAGCGAGATCGGCCACCTGCGCCAGCGCCTCACCGAGGTCGAGCAGGAGACCGCCGAGGCGGTACGGGCCGGCTGGCTCGACGACACCGCGCCTGACGCCGACCCCGCGCGCGCGGCCCTCGCCGCGAGCGACGCGGAGAAGACCACCGTCGCGGCCTGGGACACCGCCCGCGAGGCCGGCCGCACCGCAAGCGAGCGCGCCCGCGAGGCGGCGGGCGCCGAATCCCGCGCCGAACTCACCGCCGCCCGCGCCGCCGACGCCGCGACCGCCGCCGAGAACGCGTACGCGGCCGAGCACCGCGCCGCCGACGTCCTCGCCCGCGAGGAGCGCGTCGCGGAGCTGCTGGGGCTGGCCGGGGCGTCGGCGGGCGTGCCCGCACCCCGGGGCGCCGGAAACGAGGGCGCCGGAACCGGTGGTGCCCGCACGGCGGCCACCCCGTCCGACGGCTCGGCGGCCAACGCGACCGGCACTGCCCGCGCCGCTACCGTCGACGCGACCAGCACCGCCCGCACCACGACCACCCTCGCCACCGAAACCCCCTTCACCGCCGAGGAGTTGGACCGCGCGGCCGACGACCTCAAGGCGCTGCTCGACGACGGCGTCACCGCCGCCGAACGCCAGCTCTTCGACCTGCGCACGGCCGCCGCCGACGACGCCCGCATCCTCGGCGCACTCGGCGACGGCGGGCTGCTGCCGCCCGGGCCCGACGTCCTCGCCACCGTCGAGTTCCTCGGCGAGCACGGCATCCCAGCCCTGCCCGGCTGGCGCTACCTCGCCCAGGCCGTCGACCCCGCCGACCACGCCCGCGTGCTCGCCGCCCGCCCCGAGCTCGTCGACGGCGTCGTGATCACCGACCCCGACACCCACGCGCGGGCCCGCGAAGCCCTCAGCTCCGCCGCCCTCCTTCCGCGTTCCGCCGTCGCCGTGGGCACGGCCGCAGCCCTGCTCGCCCCGACGCCCCACGAGGAGAGCGCCGACAGTGGCGTCTTCCTCGTGCCGCCGAACCCGGCCATGCACGACGAGCTCGCCGCCGACGAGGAGCGGCAGGCGCTGCGCACGCGCGCGACGGAGCGCGACGAGGAGATCCGCGCGCTCGCCGCCCGCCTCGCCAAGGACCGCGAGCTCGCCGCCCGCATCGGGTCCTGGCGCACCGGCTGCCCCGCCGGACGCCTCGCCGAACTCGCCACGGCGGCACAGGAAGCACGCGCCTTCGCCGACGAGACCGAGGCCGAACTCGCCGAGGCCCGCACCGTCCGCGCCGAGGCGGACGAGACGGCGACCGAGGCGACCCGCGTACGCGACGAGCGGCAGGACGCCGCCCAGCGCGCGCGGCGCGTCGCCGACGCCCTCGCAGGGCTCGCGTTCCGCCTGCGCGAGCGCGCCGGCTGGCAGGCCAAGCTGCGCGAACTCGCCGACGAGGCCGTCGAGTCCGAGGCCCGCGCCCAGACCTGCCTGGACCGCGCCCGCGCCGCCGACGAGGACCGCCGGGCCGCCCAGCGCGCCGCCGACGACGCCCGCCGCACCGCCCGCGCCCTGCGCGCCGAACGCGCCGAGATCGCCGGCGCCCCCGACGACGTACCCGCCGAGGACCCGGCGCAGCCCGAGGCGCCGAAGGTGTCCCTGCCCGCCCTGCGCGAGGCGTACCGCGCGGCTTCCCAGGTGTACGAGAAGGTCGGTGTCGGCGCCGACCTGCGTGCCGAGCAGGCCCGCGCCGAGAGCGACGAGAGCGCCGCTCTCGCCGAGCTCGACCGGCTCAGCAACAAGGTCCGCACCCGCGCCGCCCAGCTCCTGGAGTCCACCGACGGCTCCGACGGGCCCTCCCGTCAGGCCGCCGCAGCCCGCGCCGACGAGCTGGTCCAGCTCCTGGAGGCCCGCGTCTCCACGGCGAGCGAGCAGCTGGGACGCCTGCGCGGCGAGGCCGAGCGGCACGCGCCCGAGGACGGCGACGCCCACACCGAGCTGCCCGAGGACCTCGTCCCGTCCGGCGCCGAGCACGCCCAGACCCTCCTGCGCACCGCCACGGGTGAACTCGCAGCCCGCACCGAGGCGTTGAGCGTGGCCCGCGCCGCCCACACCGAACTCCTCGACGCCCACCGCGCCGCCGAGGACGGGACCGGCGGCTTCGAGGAGACCGCCGCGCTCCTCAAGGACCTGCTCCGCGACCACCCCGACCGGCAGGACGCCGACCAGGACGAGCCCGAGCCCTACCCCGGCACGTTGGAAGAGGCCCGGCAGGCGGCAGCCGAGACCCGCCGCTCCCTGCGCGGCTGCGCCGCCGACCTGTCCGCCGCCGAGGCCGCAGTGCGCGACGCGAGCGACATCCTCGTACGCCACGCGAACGCCACCCGCTACGAGCAGGTGCGCACCCCCGCGCGGCAGCAGATCCGGGAGCTGCCCGCGTCGGCGCTGCCGGAGCACGCGCGGAAGTGGGCCGACGCGTTCGCGCCCCGGCTGCGCGTCCTGACGGACGAACTGGAGCAGCTGGAGCGCAACCGCGACTCGATCACGGACCGGCTGCGCGGCCTCGTCGAGTCGGCGCTCGCCACGCTGCGGTCCGCCCAGCGCCTGTCCCGCCTCCCCGAAGGGCTCGGCGAGTGGTCGGGCCAGGAGTTCGTACGCATCCGCTTCGAGGAGCCCGACCAGGCGACTCTCGTGGAGCGCCTCGGCGAGGTCGTCGACGAGGCGACCCGCGCCGCCGTCAAGAAGAACTCGGACCTGCGGCGCGACGGCATGTCCCTGCTGCTGCGCGGTGTCGCCGCCGCGCTCCAGCCCAAGGGCATCGCCGTCGAGATCCTCAAGCCCGACGCCGTGCTGCGCGCCGAGCGGGTGCCCGTCGGACAGATGGGCGACGTGTTCTCCGGCGGCCAGCTGCTCACCGCGGCCATCGCCCTGTACTGCACGATGGCCGCGCTGCGCTCGAACGACCGGGGCCGCGACAAGCACCGGCACGCCGGCACGCTGTTCCTCGACAACCCGATCGGCCGCGCCAACGCGACGTATCTGCTCGAACTCCAGCGGGCCGTGTCCGACGCGCTCGGCGTCCAACTCCTGTACACCACCGGCCTGTTCGACACGACGGCGCTCGCCGAGTTCCCGCTGGTGATCCGCCTGCGGAACGACGCGGACCTCCGTGCCGGGCTGAAGTACATCAGCGTCGAGGAACACCTGAGGCCGGGCCTGCCGCAGCAGGACCCGGCCCAGGAGACCGTGCACGGAGAGATCACGGCGACACGCATGTACAAGCGCCCCGCGAACCAGCCGAGTTAGACCTTCATCAAGACCTACGCGTCAGCCCGCAGCATGTCGGCCAGCTTCTCGCCGATCATCATCGTGGTGATGCACGGGTTGACGGTGACGAGGTCCGGCATGACGGAGCCGTCGCAGACCCGCAGGCCCTCGGTCCCCTTCACGCGCAGCCGCGCGTCGAGCGGGGCCGAGACGTCGTCGTCGGCACCCATCTTCACCGTGCAGGCCGGGTGGTAGACGGTGTTGTGGGTCTTGTGGATGTAGTCCAGCAACTCGTCGTCGGTACGGACATCGGGTCCCGGAGCCAGCTCGGCGCCCGCCCAGCCGCTGAGCGCTGGCTGCTCGGCGATGCGCCGCGCCAGCTTGAGCCCGTACGTCATCACGCGCGCGTCGTGCTCGTGCGTGAAGTACCGCGGGTCGACCATCGGCTTGTCCCGGTAGTCACGGGTGCGCAGCCGGACGGTGCCGCGTGACTTCGCGCGGGTCACGTTGGGCGTGAGGCAGAAGGCGTTCTCCGTCGTCGGATAGCCGTGGCGCGTGGTGTTCATGTCGAAGGGCACGGAGCCGTAGTGGAACATCAGGTCGGGCCGGTCGAGGCCCGGCTCGGTGTCGTAGAAGATGCCGGCCTCCCACCACTGGTTGGACGTGGTGGGCATGGGCTGCTTGGCCTCCCACATGATCACGCCCTCGGGGTGGTCCTGGAGGTTCTCGCCGACGCCGGGGGAGTCGACGAGTACGTCCACGCCGACCTCGCGCAGATGCGCGGCCGGGCCGATGCCCGACAGCATGAGGAGCTTCGGGGTGTCGATGGACCCGCAGGAGACGATCACCTCACGGCGCGCGCGCACCGTCCGGGTGTGGATGAGGTCGGGGTCGATGTACTCGGCACCCACGCAGCGCCGGCCCTCGAACACGAGCTTCTTGGCCCGTATGCCCGTCCGCACCGACAGGTTCTGGCGCTTGCCCATGATCGGGTGCAGGTAGGCGACGGACGAGGACTGGCGGATGTTGTTCTCGTCGGAGTTGATCTGGAACCAGTGGGCTCCGCGTATCACCGTGCTGCCCGTGTTGAAAGGCGTCGTCGGGATGCCCGCCTCGGCGCACGCCGCGAGCAGGGCGGTGCCGCACGGGTCGTCGCCCTTGATGCTGCGCAGCTTCACCGGGCCGCTGCGGCCGTGGTGGTCGCCCGGCGCGTCGTTGTTCTCCAGCCGCTTGTACAGCGGGAACACGTCCTCCGCGCCCCAGCCCTTGCAGCCCGCCGCCGCCCAGTCGTTCAGGTCCTCGGCAGGCGCCCAGAACGCGATGCACGAGTTGTGGGACGAACAGCCGCCGAGCACCTTGGCACGCGCGTGCCGCATGAAGCTGTTGCCGCTGGCCTGCGGTTCGATGGGGTAGTCCCAGTCGTAGCCGGATTCCAGCAGGCCCATCCAGCGGTCGAGCTGGAGGACGTTGTCGTCACCGACGTCGCTCGGTCCGGCCTCCAGGACGCACACGGTGACGTTCGGGTCCTCGGACAGGCGCGCCGCGACCACGTTTCCCGCGGTGCCGCCGCCGACGACGACGTAGTCGAAGACATCAGAGTTGACGGGGTGATTCATGGGGTGGGGACCTCCTCCAGGGCGACGGACTCTCCGGGCGGGGCGGCCTCGGCCGCGTGTTCGGCGAGGACACCGGTGCGGTGCCGCTGGACGAACCAGTAGTAGGCGAAGCCGCCGCCCGCGATCACTCCGATGAACAGGACGGCGCCCCAGCGCAGGTACCAGTGGTAGGGGGCGGTGGCGTTGTAGACGGCCGAGCGCGGCCAGATCAGGTTGAGCGTCATCAGGCCGCCCCACAGCACGGCGAGGATGTTGACGGGCAGTCCCCAGCGGCCGAGCGAGAACTTGCCCTCGGTGGCGGGCTGCCACTTGCCGCGCAGCCGCGCGATCAGCATCGGCACGGTGACCAGCAGATAGGCGAGGTAGATCATGATGATGCCGATGCTGGTGACCACGGTGAAGATCTGCGGCTGGCGGATGTTGACCACCAGGATCCCGAGCGCCAGGACACCGATGACGATGGCGGGGGCGACCGGCGTCTTGAAGCGCGGGCTGACCTGGCCGAGGACCGACGACGCCGGGAGGTTGTTGTCACGCGACATCGCGAAGGCGAGTCGGATCGCCGCCGTGTGCACGGCGAGCGCGCACACCGTGACCGCGATCAGGACGCACCACAGCATCGCCTTGCCGGCCGTCGGGCCGAGCACGTCGAGGACGACGTACTGCAGGCCGTCCGTCTTCAGCTTCTTGCCGGTCAGGCTCGACACGCTCATCAGGGCGAGCAGCAGGATCAGACCGCCGAGGACGAACGAGGCGAAGATCGCGCGGATGATGGCGCGCGGCGCGTTGCGGCACGGGTCGAGCGACTCCTCACCGAGCGAGGCCGCCGTGTCGAAGCCGTACATGACGTACGCGGAGGCCAGCGACGCCACGAGGAACGCGCCCATGTAGCCGAAGGGCTGGCCGTGGCCCGTGCCCGCCGTGTGCGTCACGACCTGCGGGCCGCGTACGACGTGCACCGCGAACAGCACGATCAGGGCGACCGTCGCGATCAGTTCGAGGAAGACACCGGCCGTGTTGATGGTCGCCATCAGCTTCACGCCGAAGGCGTTGACGAGCGTCGTGAACAGGATCAGTACGCCGGCCAGGATGACGGCGTTCGTCGCGACGTCGTACTGGCCCGTGCCGTCCCCGACGAACTGGAACGCCTTCGAGATCTGCGGCAGCGTGAGCTGGTAGGCGAGCGCCACGGCCGCGATGGACACGATCGAGGCCAGCAGCATCATCCAGCCGGCGAGCCAGCCGACGTGCGGGTTGCCCACCTTCTTCGCCCAGTTGTAGACCGACCCCGCGACGGGATAGCGGGCCGCCAGCTCGGCGAAGCACAGGGCGACCATGAACTGGCCGCAGAACACCATCGGCCAGGACCACCAGTACGCGGGCCCGCCGCTGGCGAAACCGAAGTAGAAGAGCTGGAAGGTGCCGGTCAGGATGGAGATGTAGCTGATGCCGGCGGCGAAGGTGTGGAAACTGCCCAGGGTGCGCTTGAGCTCCGGCTTGTAGCCGAACTCCGCGAGTTCCGCGTCGTCGACGCCCTGCGCCGCGCTCTCGCCCTGCTTCTGGCTCATGATGCGTCTCCCTCGGCCGGGGACGCCTCGGGCTGGTCGAACCAGCCCTGCGGCACGGGCCGCGTGTTGCGCCAGATGTGCTTGGTCTCGCGGTACTCGGCGAGGCCCGCCGGGCCCAGCTCGCGGCCGAAGCCCGACTGCTTGTAGCCGCCCCATTCGGCCTGCGGGACGTACGGGTGGTAGTCGTTGATCCACACCGTGCCGAGCCGGAGACCGGCCGCGACGCGCGCCGCCTTCCCCTCGTCGGTCGTCCAGACGGCGCCCGCGAGCCCGTAGATCGAGTCGTTCGCGAGCCGGACCGCCTCGTCCTCGGTGGTGAACCGCTCGACGGTCAGGACCGGGCCGAAGGACTCGTCCTGCACGACGGACATGCCGCTGCTGCACTCGTCGAGAACGGTCGGCAGGTAGTAGAAGCCGTTCTCGTACGCCGCCCCGTCGGGCCGGGCGCCGCCGCAGCGCAGCACCGCCCCCTCCTCGACGCCCCGCGCGACGTACGCCTCGACCTTGGCGCGGTGCTGCGCCGAGATCAGCGGTCCCGTCTGCGCGCTCTCGTCGAACGGGCCGCCCAGCCTGATGAGTTCGGCCCGCCGCACGACCTCGTCGACGAACCGGTCGTGCAGCGAGTCCTCCACGAGGAGGCGGGCGCCGGCCGAGCAGACCTGGCCCGAGTGCAGGAAGATCGCGGTGAGCGCCATGTCGACGGCCGTCTCGAAGTCGGCGTCGGCGAACACGACGTTCGGGTTCTTGCCGCCGAGTTCGAGCGCCACCTTCTTCACCGAGCCCGCCGCGGCGGCCATCAGACCGCGTCCCGTCTGCAGGCCACCGGTGAACGACACCAGGTCGACGTCCGGGTGGTCGCCGAGCGGAGCGCCCGCGTCCGGGCCCGCGCCGAGCACCAGGTTGGCGACGCCCGGAGGCAGCCCCGCCTCTTCGAGCAGGCGCATCAGGTGGATCGCCGTGTGCGGGGTCAGCTCGCTCGGCTTGAGGACGAAGGTGTTGCCGGCCGCGAGCGCGGGGGCGACCTTCCAGGCGGTCTGCAGCAGCGGGTAGTTCCACGGCGTGATCAGGGCGCACACCCCGACCGGCTCGTACACGACCCGGCTGTCCGTGTCCTCGGTGCCCGTCTCGACGACGCGGCCCGTGTCGGCCGCCGCGAGCCGCCCGAAGTAGCGGAAGCAGTTCGCGATGTCGTCGATGTCGTACGCGCTCTCGACGAGCCGCTTGCCGGTGTCCAGGGACTCGGCGCGGGCCAGCGCGTCCTTGTCGCGTTCGAGCAGGTCGGCCACCCGAAGCAGCAGGTCGCCGTGCTCGGCCGCCGTCATCCGGGGCCACGGCCCCTTGTCGAAGGCGTGCCGGGCGGCCGCGATCGCGTCGGCGGTGTCCTTGGCACCCGCCTCGTCGACCACGGCGACGAGCGAGCCGTCCGCGGGGCACCGGATCTCACGGGTCCGCTCGTCCCGGGCGGTGGTCCAGACACCGCCGATGTACAGGTCAGGCACGGTTACCACCCAGTTGTTCGGTCAGCCATTCGTGGAAGATGCCGATGTGGTGCTCGGTCGGCACGAGTACGCCGCCCCGGCGGTAGGCGCGGGAGTTCATCGCCGGCTGGGTCCGCTCGCAGGCCTCGAAGTCCTGGGCGTTGACCCGGTGGAACAGCTCCACGGACTTCGTGACGTCCGCGCCGGACTCGATGACGTCGGGTGCGTACAGCCAGTCGCACTCGACGATCGTGCGGTCCTCGGCCATCGGGAACATCCGGTGCAGGATGACGTGGTCGGGCACGAGGTTGATGAAGACGGTCGGCTTCACGGTGATCGCGTAGTAGCGGCGGTCCTGGTCCTCGGCGACCTCGGGCAGCCGGCCGAAGCCCTCGCTGCCGTCGACGGTGAAGCCCTTGACCTCGTCACCGAACTCGGCGCCGTGGCCCACGTAGTACTGGGCCGCGTAGCCGTCCGCGAACTCCGGTAGCACGTCGGTCAGTTCGGGGTGGATCGTCGCGCAGTGGTAGCACTCCATGAAGTTCTCGACGATCAGCTTCCAGTTGGACTTCACGTCGTACGTGATGCGCTTGCCGAGCGCCAGCTTCTCGGTGCCGTAGCGCTCGATGGACGCGGTGTCGCCGAGCCGCTCGACGGCGGCGCCGATCACGGTCTCCTCGAAGGAGGGCGGCGTGTCGGCCAGGGACACCCAGGCGTAGCCGAGCCACTCGCGCAGGGCCACCTTGACCAGGCCGTACTCGGTGCGGTCGACGTCCGGCATCTGCACCAGGTTCGGCGCCGCGATGAGCTTGCCGTCGAGGTCGTAGGTCCACGCGTGGTACGGGCACTGGAGGTTGCGGCGGACCTCGCCGGACTCCTCGGTGCACAGGCGGGCGCCCCGGTGGCGGCAGACGTTGAGGAAGGCCCTCAGCTCGCCGGTGCGGGAGCGGGTGATGAGGACGCTCTCGCGGCCGACCTGGACGGTGCGGAACGCGCCGGGCTTGTCGAGGTCCGCGGAGCGCACGGCACAGAACCACATCTGCTCGAAGATGCGTTCCTGCTCCTGCCGGAAGATCTCCGGATCGGTGTAGAAATGGCCGGGCAGAGTGGCCATCAGGCTGGGGGAGACGGGGGTCGTCGTCACGTGCGTACTCCTCAGGCGGGCGCGGCGGCGAGGCGGCTGGGGTCGAAGAGCTCGATGGGGTGATCGGTGGTGCCGGTGAGCGCGAGGTCGGCGACGATCTCGCCGACGACGGGCACGAACTTGAAGCCGTGGCCGGAGAACCCGCAGGCCACGGTGACGTTCTCGGGGTGGGCCGGGTGCCGGGCGATCACGAAGTGCTCGTCCGGCGTGTTCGAGTACATGCAGGTCGCGGCCTTGAGGAAGGTGCCCGGCAGGCTGGGGATCTGGCCCGCCAGGTGGTCCGCCATGGCCCTGACCTCGTGGTCGTGCACGGTCCGGTCGATGGTGTCCGGGGTGCACTCGACGCCCTTGCGGAAGAAGGCGACCTTCGCGCCCATGTCGGGCCCGTCGATGGACGGGAAGCCGTAGGTCTGGACGCCGGCCGCGTCCTCCCAGATGTACACCGGGTGGTTGTCCGAGCGGAACGGAGCGGTCCCCGTGGTCGGCTGGAACCAGTACATGACCTGCCGCTCGATGGTGAACGGCACCCCCAGATCGGTGAGCAGGTCCGGCGCCCACGCGCCGGGGCAGATCACCAACTGGCTTGCCGTGTACGTGTTCTCGGCCGTGTGCACCCGCACGCCGTCCTTGTACGGCTCCCAGCGCGTCATCGGCTCCTCGAAGTGGAGGTCGGCCTCCTGACGGGTCGCGAGCTGGAGATGGGCGGCGACCGTGTGCTCGGGGCGGACCAGACCGGCCCGCTCCTCGTAGAGCGCCACCTCGTCGTCCTTCGGCGTGAGCGTCGGGAAGCGGCGGCGGATGTCGCGGGCGCCGAGCATCTCGTGCGGCAGGTCCCACTCCAGGGCCGACAGCAGGGAGCCCGAGACGGTACGGGAGTCGGGCCGGCCGAGCATCACCCCGCCGCACAGCGTGGTGACCTCGCGCCCGGTGGCCCGCTCAAGGTCCGCGTACAGCTCGTACGAGCGCAGCAGCAGCGGCACGTACGCCGGGTCCTCGAAGTAGGACTGCCGGATGATGCGCGAACCGCCGTGGCTGGAGCCGTGGCTGTGGACGGGGCCGAACTTCTCCAGGCCGAGCACACGGGCCCCGCGCGCGGACAGGTGGTGGGCGGCGGCGCTGCCCATGCCGCCGAGGCCGATCACGATCACGTCATAGGTGGGAGACATGGTCGGTAACCTCCGGGTGACTAGCGGCGGATGCGGGTCATCTTCGGGTCGAAGAGCGGCTCCTCGGCGACGGTCGCGGGGACCTTCTCGCCGAAGTACTCGATGTGCACACCGGTCCCGGCGGCCAGCGGCGGCAGCCACGCGTACGCGACACAACGGCCCAGCGTGTAGCCGTAGGAGGCGCTGGTGACGTAGCCGGCCGGGGCGCCGTCGACGTGGACGGGCTCCTTGCCGAGGACGACGGACGCCGGGTCGTCCAGGAGGAGCGGCGTCAGCTTGCGCGCCGGGTCCCCCTTCGCTTCCAGCGCCGCCTTGCCGAGGAAGTCACCGCGGTCCATGCGCACCGCGAAACCGACGCCCGACTCGTACGGGTCGTGCTCCTCGGTCATGTCGTGGCCCCAGGAGCGGTACCCCTTCTCCAGGCGCAGGCTGTTGAACGCCGAGCGTCCGGCGGCGATGACCCCGTGCTCGCGGCCCGCCTCCCACAGCGTGTCCCAGAGGCGGAGCCCCATGTCGGCGGTGGTGTACAGCTCCCAGCCCAGTTCACCGACGTAGCTCAGGCGCATCGCTGTGACGGGGACGTGGCCGAGGTAGGTCTGCTTGGCGCGGAAGTAGCCGAAGCCCTCGTGGCTGAAATCGTCCCGGGTGAGCGGCTGGACGAGATCGCGGGCCAGCGGACCCCAGACGCCGATGCAGCAGGTGCCGGAGGTGATGTCCCGGATCTGCACGCCTTCGGCCGGCGCGTGCCGCGTGAGCCAGTCGAGGTCGGCGGGCGAGTTGGCGCCGATCTGGAACAGGTCCGGCGCGAGACGGGCGACGGTCAGGTCGGAACGGATTCCGCCGCGCTCGTTCAGAAGCAGCGTGTACGTGACCGCGCCCGGCTTCTTGGCGAGGTTGTTCGACGTCATGCGCTGGAGGAAGTCCAGGGCGCCGGGGCCCGTGACCTCGAGGCGGCGCAGCGGCGTCATGTCGTAGAGCGCGACCTTCTCGCGGGTGGCCTTCGCCTCGGCCGCCGCGATGGGCGACCAGTAGGCGGCCGACCACGCGTCGCGCTCGGGCAGGTCACCGGTGGGCAGATCCGCGTTCGCCTCGTACCAGTGCGGACGCTCCCAGCCGCCGCCCTCCAGGAAGTACGCGCCGAGTTCCTGCTGGCGGGCGTAGAACGGGCTGACGCGCAGGGGACGCGGCTGCTCCGCAGGCTGGAGCGGGTGCAGGACGTCGTAGACCTCGGCGAACTGCTGCGATCCGCGCTCGCGGACGTAGGCGGGGGAGCGCTGGGCGTCTTCGAAGCGGGTGAGGTCGCACTCGTGGATGTCGATGGACGGCTGTCCGTCGACCATCCACTCGGCGACGGCCTTCGCGACGCCCGCGGAGTGCGTGACCCAGACGGCCTCGGCCAGCCAGAAGCCGCGCAGCGCACGGGACTCGCCGAGCACGGGCATCCCGTCGGGGGTGAACGAGAAGACGCCGTTGAAGCCCGCCTCGATCTCCGTGTCCTTCAGGGCGGGGATCAGCCAGCGGCAGTCCTCCCAGCTGGGCTCCCAGTCCTCCTCGGTGAAGGGGAGGGAGGACGGCATGTCCAGCTCGTTCGCGCGGGCCGCGTCGTAGTCGAGGACCGCGAACGGGTCGACGGGGAGCGGCTTGTGGGCGTAGCTGCCGATGCCGATGCGGTCGGTGTGCTCACGGAAGTACAGGTCACGGTCCTGGAAGCGGAGGATCGGCTTCGAGGCTTCCGTGCGGGGGTCGTTGACCCCTTCGAGCTCCGCCATGGGCTTGGTCTTCGCGTACTGGTGCGCCAGGGGCAGGAGCGGTACGTCGACTCCGGCCATCCGGCCGATGACCGGGCCCCAGAAGCCGGCCGCGGACACGACGTGGTCGGCGGGGAAGGTGCCGCGGTCGGTGACGACGGCGGTGACCTTGCCGTCCTCCTGCTCGATGCCGGTGACCGTGTGGCGGTCGAGGAAGGTGGCACCGCGTGCCTGCGCCCGGGCCATCTGGGCGCGGGAGGCGAGCAGCGCGCGGGCGAGTCCGTCGTCGGGGGTGTGGAAGCCGCCGAGGACCGCCGACTCGTCGACGAGGGGCCACAGTTCCTTGCAGCGCGCGGCGTCGACCAGCTCGCCCCGGACGCCCCAGGACGCGGCGTAACCGGCCTTGCGGTGCAGGTCGGCCCAGCGTTCGGGGGTGGTCGCCAGCTCCAGGCCGCCCACCGGGTTGAAGCAGGGAAGTCCGTCCACTTCAAGGGAGTTGAACTTCTCCACCGTGTACTGGGCGAAGGCCGTGAGGGTCTTGGACGGGCCCGTCTGGAAGACCAGGCCCGGTGCGTGCGAGGTGGAGCCGCCGGGGGCCGGCAGCGGGCCCTGTTCGAGGACGGTGACGTCGGTCCAGCCGCGCGCGGTGAGCTCGTCGGCGAGGGAGCAGCCGACGATTCCGGCGCCGATGACGACGACGCGAGGGCTGGACGTTCCGGGCTTTTCGGGCGTGCTGGACATGCCCCTCCTCCAAGCTGGTGGGGATGGAATGGCCTTATGCGGCTGGTGTGTTGGCGCGCTCGGCGGCGATGGTCGTGTCCTGGCCGTGGCCGGTGTGGACCGTCGTGCCGTCCGGCAGGGTGAGCAGCCGGGCGCGGATGGACGCCACGATGGTGGGGGCGTCCGAGTACGAACGGCCGGTCGCGCCCGGGCCGCCGTGGAAGAGGGTGTCGCCCGTGAAGACGGCGTCGAGGGAGGGCACGTGGAGGCTGCAACTGCCCCATGAGTGCCCGGGGGTGTGCAGGACCCGGACGTCGGTGCCGGCGACGGTCAGGAGCATTCCGTCGGCCAGTTCCGCGTCCGGCTTGCGGTCCGGGTGGACCGTCTCCCACAGCTCGCGCTCGGCGGGGTGCAGGAGGATCGGGGCGCCGGTGGCGTCGGCCAGTTCGGCCGCGGCGCCGATGTGGTCGTCGTGCCCGTGGGTGCAGACGATCGCGGTGACGCGGCGCCCGGCGACGGCCGAGGTGATCGCGGCCGCGTCGTGCGCGGCGTCGACGATCAGGACCTCGGCGTCGTCGCCGATCAGCCAGACGTTGTTGTCGACGTCGAAGGTCTCGCCGTCGAGGCTGAACGTGCCGGAGGTGACGACACGTTCGGCGCGGACCCCGGAGCTCACAGGACCACCACCGAACGCAGCACCTCACCGCGGTGCATCTTCGCGAACGCCTCCTCCACCTGGTCGAGGGAGATCGTCTCGGTGACGAACGCGTTCAGGTCGAGCAGCCCGTACAGGTACTGGTCGATCAGGACCGGGAAGTCCCGGCTCGGCAGGCAGTCCCCGTACCAGGACGACTTGATGGAACCGCCGCGCGAGAACAGGTCGATGAGCGGGATCTCCACCTGCATCTGCGGGTCCGGCACGCCGACCTGCACCAACATGCCCGCGTGGTCACGCATGTAGAAGGCCTGCTTGTACGTCTCCGGGCGGCCGACCGCGTCGATGGCGATGTCGACGCCGAACCCGTCGGTGAGGGCGCGTACGGCCTCGATCGGGTCCGTGCCACGGGAGTTGACCGTGTGCGTGGCGCCGAACTTCTCCGCCTGGTCGAGCTTCTTGTCGTCGATGTCGACGGCGATGACGCGGCGCGCGCCGTTGAGGCAGGCGCCCGCGATGGCCGCGTTGCCGACGCCGCCGCAGCCGATGACGGCGACCGTGTCGCCGTTCTGGACGTTGCCCGTGTTCACGGCCGCGCCGTAGCCGGCCATCACGCCGCAGCCGATCAGGCCGGCTGCCTCGGGGCGGGCCGCCGGGTCGACCTTGACCGCCTGACCTGCCGCGACCAGCGTCTTCTCGGCGAAGGCGCCGATGCCGAGCGCGGGGCTGAGCGGGGTGCCGTCCAGGAGTGTCATCGGCTGCGTCGCGTTGCGCGAGTCGAAGCAGTACCAGGGGCGACCGCGTCGGCAGGAACGGCAGTTGCCGCAGGGGGCGCGCCAGGCGAGCACGACGTAGTCGCCCGGGGTGAGGTCGGTGACGCCGTCGCCGACCGCCTCGACGGTGCCGGCCGCCTCGTGGCCGAGCAGGAACGGGAAGTCGTCGTTGATGGCGCCTTCCCGGTAGTGCAGATCGGTGTGGCAGACCCCGCAGGCCTGCACCTTGACCAGGACCTCGCCCGGTCCGGGATCGGGGACGACGATGGTCTGCACCTCGACGGGTGCACCCTTCTTCACGGCGACGACGGCGCGGACCTCATGGGGCACGACCAAACTCCTTCGCTGTTGCGCAATGCACGATGGGTTGCGCGATGAGAGACATCTTGGAAACGCCATGAAGGCGCCGTCAAGGGGTTGAGGTGAAGGCTTGGCAAAACGAACCGCCGCCGCGAAGCCTCACCGGCACACAAAGAACGCGGGGCCAGGTTTCCCTGACCCCGCGTTCAGTAAGCGCGCTGTGCGAACTACGGCTAGAACCCGTATCCCATCCGCCGCGACAGCTCGTTCGAGGCGGCGACCGTGCGCTTGGCCAGCTCCGGAAGGTGCTCCTCGGTGAGCCGGTAGACGGGGCCCGACGTGCTGATCGCGCCGATGACCTTTCCGTCGTGCGCGAACACGGGCGCCGCCACCGCGGCGAGGCCGATTTCCAGCTCCTCGACGGCCACCGCGAACCCCTGCTCCAGTACGGCCTCCAGCTCGGCCCTCAGTGCCACCGCGCCGGTCGCCGTGTGCGGCGTGAAACGGGCCAGCTGCCGGGCGAGCAGTCCCTCGCGCAGCGTCGGCTGAAGGTGTGCGAGCAGCACCTTGCCGCTCGACGTGGCGTGCAGCGGAGTGCGCCTGCCCAGCCAGTTCTGCGCGGTCACGGACGCGGAGCCGCGCGCCTGCATGATGTTCACGGCGACGTCGTCGTCGAGGATCGCGATGTTGACCGTCTCGCCCAGCTCGTCGGCCAGCTCCCGGCAGACGGGCACGCCCTCCTGGGAGATGTCGAGCCGTACTGCCGCCGCCCCCGCGAGGCGCAGCACACCCGCTCCCAGGTAGTACTTCCCCCGGTCCTTCGCCTGCCCTACGAGGCCCCGGTTCTCCAGTACGCCGAGGAGCCGGAACGCCGTCGACTTGTGGACGTCCAGCTCGTCGGCGATCTCCGTGACGCCCGCCTCGCCGTGCCGGGCGAGGATCTCCAGAACGCTCACCGCGCGGTCCACGGACTGGACGGCGCCGGCCGCGCCCTTCGATGGTCTTTCCGCTGCCGTACCTGCTTCAGCCTGCGACTTCTTGCGGGTCATCACTCAACTCTCACCACCTGGCGACCCTTCGTCGGGTCGCTTCTTCGTGAAGCCCTTGACGCGATGGGCTCTCGACCGGATTCTGTTGCGTATAGCGCTTCCTCGTGCGCCATGCGAAACGCATGTTACCGAACAGTCCTTCGTCAGACAGTCCTGGACCAAGGGGGGCCCGTGATTCCCGTCTGCCGCATTGAAGACCTCCCCGAAGGCGGATCCGTCCGCATCGACACCGCACCGCCCATCGCCGTCTTCAACGCAGACGGTGAGCTGTACGCCATCGACGACACCTGCACCCACCAGGACGCATCCCTGTCCGAGGGTTATCTGGAGGGCTGTCTGGTCGAATGCCCGCTTCACGAGGCTTCATTCGATCTCCGTAACGGGCAGCCGACCTGCCTGCCCGCCCGACGCCCCGTACGGACCCACCGGGTGACCGTCGAAGACGGCATGGTCCACGTCCACCCGGCCGCCGAGGAAGGTACCGCCGCATGAGCACCGTCAACGGAACGAGGAGTGAGTCGGGCATGAAGACTGTCACCGTGGTGGGCGCCTCGCTCTCCGGCCTGTACGCCGCCCGCGAGCTGCGCGCCCAGGGATTCGACGGACGCCTGGTCATCGTCGGCGAGGAGACCCACCGGCCCTACGACCGCCCTCCCCTCTCCAAGGACTTCCTCACCGGCAAGGCCGGCGAGGACCAGCTCGCCCTCTCCGATGTCGACGAGACGCTGGAACTCGGCGCCGAGTGGATGTTCGGCGTGCGGGCCCGCGGGCTCGACTCGCGCGGTCGCACCGTCCTCCTGGAGGACGGCCGCACGGTCTCCACGGACGGCGTCGTCATCGCCACGGGAGCGAGCGCCCGCCGGCTGCCGGGCCCCGCGCTCATGGGCGTGCACACCCTCCGCACCCTGGACGACGCCCGCTCCCTGCGTGCCGCGCTGATCGAGGGCCCGAAGCGCGTGGTCGTGATCGGCGGCGGCTTCATCGGCGCCGAGACGGCGTCGTCGTGCGCCGGGATGGGCCACGACGTGACCGTCGTCGAGGCGGCGCCGCTGCCGCTCCTGCCGCAGCTCGGCCCCGAGATGGCCGCCGTGTGCGCGGGACTCCACCACCGCGGTGGCGTGGAACTGGTGACCGGCGTGGGCGTCGCGGCCCTCCACGGTGAACTCGCGGTCAACTCGGTGGAGCTCGCCGACGGGCGGATCCTCCCGGCCGACGTGGTCGTCGTCGGCATCGGCGCCATCCCCAACACCGGCTGGCTCGCCGGTTCGACGCTGGCGCTCGGGGACGGGGTCCTGTGCGACGACGGCTGCGTCACCGCGCTGCCCCAGGTCGTGGCCGTGGGCGACGTGGCACGCGTCGGCGGGGCGCGGGCCGAGCACTGGACGAGCGCGACCGCCCAGCCGCGCGTCGCCGTGCGCAACCTGCTCGCGGGCCGCACCGTCGAGACCGTGCGACCGCTGCCGTACTTCTGGTCGGACCAGTACAGCTCGCGCATCCAGTACGCCGGGCGCAGGCGGGACGGGGACCAGGTCCGCGTCGTCGAGGGCTCGGTGGACGAGGGCAGCTTCCTCGCCCTGTACGAGCGCGACGGGGTGACCACGGCGGCCATCGCCATCAACCGGCCGCGTCCGTTCACCAAGCTGCGCCGGGAACTTGCCCGCGCCGAGGCGCAGCCGGTCGTGGCGGAGGTCGCCGCCCAGCCGCTGGTGGTGGAGGTCGCCGCCCAGCCCGTGGTGGCCGAGGCCGCCCAGCCGGTCGCCCTGTGACGATGTCCGTCGCCTGCGTCGACCCGATCGAGCCTGTCCCCTCTTCTTCCTCGCACGCCGTCCTCCCTGGAGACCATGTGTCGCTCCTGAACACTCCGCTGCACGAGCTGGACCCGGACGTCGCCGCGGCCCTCGACGCCGAGCTGCACCGCCAGCAGTCCACCCTGGAAATGATCGCGTCGGAGAACTTCGCCCCGGTCGCCGTCATGGAGGCCCAGGGCTCCGTCCTGACGAACAAGTACGCCGAGGGTTACCCCGGCCGCCGCTACTACGGCGGCTGCGAGCACGTCGACGTCGCCGAGCAGATCGCGATCGACCGGATCAAGACCCTGTTCGGCGCCGAGTACGCCAACGTCCAGCCCCACTCCGGCGCCTCCGCCAACCAGGCCGCCCTCTTCGCGATCGCCCAGCCCGGCGACACCATCCTGGGCCTCGACCTCGCCCACGGCGGCCACCTCACCCACGGGATGCGCCTGAACTTCTCCGGCAAGCAGTTCAACGTGGTCGCCTACCACGTGGACGACGCCGGACTGGTCGACATGGCCGAGGTCGAACGCCTCGCCAAGGAACACCAGCCCAAGGTCATCATCGCGGGCTGGTCCGCCTACCCCCGCCACCTCGACTTCGCCGAATTCCGCCGCATCGCGGACGAGGTCGGCGCCCTGCTGTGGGTCGACATGGCGCACTTCGCCGGCCTGGTCGCCGCGGGCCTGCACCCCAACCCGGTGCCGTTCGCGGACGTGGTCACCTCCACCACCCACAAGACCCTCGGCGGCCCCCGCGGCGGCATCATCCTGGCCCGCTCCAAGGACTTCGCGAAGAAGCTGAACTCCGCGGTCTTCCCCGGCTTCCAGGGCGGCCCCCTCGAGCACGTGATCGCCGCCAAGGCCGTCTCCTTCAAGGTCGCCGCCTCCGACGAGTTCAAGGAGCGCCAGCAGCGGACCCTGGACGGCGCCCGCATCCTCGCCGAACGCCTCGTCCAGGACGACGCCAAGGCCGCCGGCGTGGACGTCCTGTCGGGCGGCACGGACGTGCACCTGGTCCTGGTCGACCTGCGCAACAGCGAGCTGGACGGCCAGCAGGCCGAGGACCGCCTCCACGAGGTCGGCATCACCGTCAACCGCAACGCCATCCCGAACGACCCCCGCCCCCCGATGATCACCTCCGGCCTGCGCATCGGCACCCCCGCCCTCGCCACCCGAGGCTTCACCACCGACGACTTCACCGAGGTCGCCGACATCATCGCCGAGGCCCTCAAGCCGCAGTACGACGCCGCCGCCCTCAAGGCCCGCGTCACCGCACTGGCCGACAAACACCCCCTCTACCCCGGACTGCGGGGCGAGTAAGGCACCCGTACTGCGGGACGCGTAGGCGCCCCGCGAGGACACCCGCCGCCGGCACCGGCTTCCGTGGCCGGCGGCGAACACATGGAGTCTTCGTTCACCGGGCGGCCGACGCGGGGCCTCGGGTGGTTTGTCTGCTGAGGTGTTGGCGCGGTGCCTGAGGGAGTTCGCCTGCGGAGGTTCCGGCGAGCTTCCTGGGCCAGTTCTCCACTGCACGTCGGGTGTGTCGCCTAACCCTTTGCGCCCACCGCGGTACCGGCGCGCGGCCTCAGTCAGGCCGCCGCTGGAGGCCTGCGCACTACCTGAACCGGCCCGCCCCGAGACGTACCGACGTAACCCGCCCCACCTCTATGTATGCGTCAACTGACGCGCGCCGCCGCGCCTGCGTATGCGTTCAGGGGCCGGACGGCCCTCCGCGCGGGCCTGCCGGCGTGCCTGGCGTCGCTCTCTGCGCAGCTGCCTCGCCGTGCTGTTCGGCGCGGACACCACACCGTTGCGCTGGTTCCACACCTGTCGCGTCACCCAGACGTCCAGAACGGCCCAGGTCGCCACGATCGTGCTTCCCACGCTGCTCAACACCATCGGGAAGGCCAGCCACGAGTCCGTGACGGTGCACAGGAACGCGATCACCGCCTGTATGAGCGTCAGCGCGACGATCAGTACTGCCCGCACCGCCGACCTCCGCACCGGGTCGGGCATCCTGCGCCGCCCGGCCGGCTCCTCGACCCACAACTCCCCGCGTCGCTCTGCTGTGCCCATCAGTTCGTCACTCCCCACCGCCGTCGCAGCCGACGCCCTGGGTGCTCCCGCACCGGGGCTCTTCGATGGCTGCCCGGATTGCGCCGCTTTACGCTGCCCGCTCGCACTGCGCGGGCTTCTCGCGTATCCCCTGTCTCGTCGCTCATGAGAAAGGACGAACGGAGACGCCGAAAGATTCCCCTCATAGCGAGAACATCACGCCGACCGGCGGAACGATCTATTCCGGCCAACTGCCGCCCAGGTACGGCCGGATGAAGCCGCATTCGGCGTGCGCGTTGGCGGGATGCAATCTCCCGTAATGACCGGACACATGGTGACGCCCTCCTCCTTCCGTCGGCGGACAGCATCCGGACAGCCCATCGAGATGCTCCCGCGTCAGTAGTAGGCTCGCGCCGTTTGTTGCCGCACATGTGTACCCCTGGTTACTGGGGTCGATCTGGGGGAGGCCATGCGCTTTCGCGGGAAGTCCATCCGCCGGAAGATCGTGGCGTTGCTCCTGGTGCCGTTGGTGTCCCTGACCGCCATCTGGGCCTTCTCCACGGTGATCACGGGTAGCGCCGCCATCCAGCTCCTGTCGTCGAAAAAGGTCGCCGATGAGATCGGTTACCCACTCGCCGACACCGCACGCATTCTCCAGAACGAGCGGCGCCAGACCCTCGTCTATCTGGCCGACCCCCGCGCCTCCGCCGCCCTCTCCGAACTGCGCAGCCGCCGCAGCGCCTCCGACGAGGCCATGGCCAGGATCAAGGCGAAGGCCGAGAACTCCGGTGTCCGCGGCGACATGAGCGGCGAATCCCTGCGGGACATCGCCACCGTCGTCGAGGGCTTCGACGGCATCGAGTCACTGCGGCGGAACGTCGACGAGGGCACCGTCACCCGCGCGCAGGCCCTCGACTTCTACAACCGCCTCATCGACCCGACGTACAGCTTCCTGTTCAGCCTGAACTCCTTCGACAACTCGACGATGGACCGCCAGGGCCGCGCCGTCATCGGCGTGCTTCGCGCCCGTGAACTGCTGTCCCGCGAGGACGCGTTGGTCGGCTCGGCGCTCGTCGCGCGCAGGATCACGCACAAGGAACTGCGCCAGATCTCCGACCTCGTCGCACAGCGTGACGTCCTGTACGAGACCACCCTCGCGCTGCTGCCCGACGGCGACCGTGCCGAGTTCGAGCGTTACTGGAAGAGCGCCGACACCGCGGCCCTGCGTACGGCGGAGAACACCCTCGCCGACTCCACGCCCGGCACGCCCAGGGGAGTCACCGCGCACGCGTGGGACGCCGCCTCGGGACCGGTGCTCGACGAGCTCGTCAAACGCGACACCGCCGCCGTCGAGCGCTACGAGAACCGGGCCCGCCCGATCGCGGTCGACGTCTTCCTGCAGGCCGGGATCGCCGGCGTACTCGGTCTGATCGCCCTGCTCCTCTCGCTGTTCCTGTCCGTCCGTATCGGCCGCGGACTCGTCCGTGACCTGCGACGCCTTCGCCTGGAGGCCCACGAGGCCTCCGGCGTCCGGCTGCCCAGCGTGATGCGCCGCCTCGCGGCCGGCGAACACGTCGACGTGGAGACCGAGGCGCCCCGCCTCGCCTACGACCGGAACGAGATCGGGCAGGTCGGCCAGGCTCTCAACACCCTTCAGCGGTCCGCCGTCGAGGCCGCGGTGAAGCAGGCCGAGCTCCGCCACGGCGTCTCCGAGGTCTTCGTCAACCTCGCCCGCCGCAGCCAGGTGCTCCTTCACAAGCAGCTCACACTGCTCGACGCGATGGAGCGCAGGACCGAGGACACCGACGAACTCGCCGACCTGTTCCGGCTCGACCACCTGACCACGCGTATGCGACGGCACGCCGAGGGCCTGGTGATCCTCTCCGGCGCCGCCCCGTCCCGCCAGTGGCGCAGGCCCGTCCAGCTCATGGACATCGTCCGGGCCGCGGTCGCCGAGGTGGAGGACTACGAGCGCATCGAGGTGCGCCGCCTCGCGCGCATCGCGGTCACCGGCCCCGCCGTCGCCGACCTCACCCACCTCGTGGCCGAACTCCTCGAGAACGCCACCGTGTTCTCGCCGCCGCACACCGCCGTGCAGGTAGTCGGCGAGCGCGTCGCGAACGGCTTCACCCTGGAGATCCACGACCGGGGCCTCGGGATGCCGGCCGAGGCGCTCCTCGACGCCAACCTTCGCCTCGCCGAGACGCCCGAGTTCGAACTCTCCGACACCGACCGGCTCGGTCTCTTCGTGGTCAGCCGGCTCGCCCAGCGCCAGAACGTCCGCGTCTCCCTCCAGGAGTCCCCGTACGGCGGCACGACCGCGGTCGTCTTCATCCCGGAAGTGCTGCTCACGGATGCTCCCGACACGGAGGGCGTCGGCTTCCGTCTCGACCGCCCGAACCGTGCCGCTCGGGCGGAGGCGTCCGGAACGCGGTCCTCGACCCTTTCCACTGCGGGCAGCCCGCTCCCGGGTCTTCCGGCCTCTCTCCTGGACGGTCCCGTGGAGCTGGAGGCACCGCTGACGGAGGCGGACCTCGCATCGTTCCCCGGGGCTCTCGAGGATGAGGACAGCGAGCGTGGTGGCCTCTTCCGGCCGCGCCGCCGCTCCGGTGGGCTCGCGGGCGAGCAGCACCAGCACGCGCGCGACGAGTTCGAGGACCGCATAGGTCCCGCTCCCGCGCCCGCCCCTGGTGCGGTGGACGGGCTCGTGCCCCTGCCGCGCCGCAGGGCACCCAAGCTCGTCAGCTCGCACGGCAGGCCCGTCACCCACACGAGGCCGGGCGAACCGGAAAGCCGCCGGTCCGGCGAGCCGGGCAGCCGCCGCACGGAGACGCCGCCGCTCGAGAGCGCGAGTGACGATGCCCCCGAGCCCGTGTCCCCGATCCGGGACACGGCTTCGATCCGGGACGCGGCTTCCTTGCGGGACGCGGCAGGGAACGCGTACCGCCCCGACGCCGACTCGGAGGGCCCGCGCGAGCGCCGCCTCAACTCGGCGTCCATGTCGGACCTGCCGCGCAGGCGCCCCAGGGCCGAGGCCGAGCCGGATGCCAAGCCCGCACGCACCTCTGGGCCGTCGCGCAACACCCCGCCCGGACCGGCACGCGACACCTCGCCGGCACCGGAGGGCGCCGCTCCCGCCGAGGCACACGCGGACGACGCTCCCGCGCAGCGACCGACGAGCGACCCCGCCCCCGCGCAGCGACCGGCGAGTGACGCCCCCGCGCAGCGGCCTGCGGGCAACACCCCCACGCAGCGACCGGCGAGCGAAGGCCCCGGACAGCGACCGGCGAGCGAAGGCCCCGGACAGGGGCGAGCAGACAACGCCCCCGCCCTAGGCGCCCTGCCCCGCCGCGTACGGCAGGCCAATCTCGCGCCGCAGCTCAAGGAAGGACCCGACCTGCGCGCCGCCGGTGCCGCGGGCCGGGAGGGGCCCAACCACTCGGCCCGCCCCGCCGATCGCGACGCCGAAGAGGTCCGCAGCAGAATGGCCTCGCTCCAGCGGGGCTGGCGCCGCGGCCGCGAGGAGAACGCCGCAGGCGACAACGCCTCCGACGGCACAGCACAGGGAACGACATCTGAGGGGGACGGTCGATGACCGAACCGAACGCCGCCGTACACACCGCCGCGAACGACGGTTCCGGCGAGCTGAACTGGCTTCTGGACGACCTGGTGGAGCGCGTCGCCGGCATCCGCAAGGCACTCGTGCTCTCCGGGGACGGCCTGCCGACCGGTGTCTCGAAGGACCTCACCCGTGAGGACAGCGAGCACCTCGCCGCCGTCGCCTCCGGCTTCCACAGCCTGGCCAAGGGCGTGGGCCGCCACTTCGAGGCGGGCAGCGTCCGCCAGACCGTCGTGGAGCTGGACGAGGCCTTCCTCTTCGTCACGGCCGCGGGCGACGGCAGCTGCCTCGCCGTCCTGTCGGACGCGGACTCCGACGTCGGTCTCGTCGCCTACGAGATGACCTTGCTCGTCAAGCGGGTCGGCGTACACCTGGGGACCGCGCCGCGTACCGAACCCTCCGCCGGTGGGTAGTGGTCCGGTATGAGCCCAGACGGGGAGTGGACGCGGGACAAGCACCACTGGTTCGACGACGACGCCGGACCGGTGGTACGCCCGTACGCCATGACACGAGGCCGCACCACCAGCGCGGGCCAGCATCGCCTCGACCTGATCGCGCTCGTCGTCGCGGAGGACCGCTCCGGTGACCCCGGCGCCGACCAGACGCTGTCCCCGGAGCACGTGGACATCGTCCGCCTGTGTCGTGAGCGACCCCAGTCGGTGGCCGAACTCGCCGCGGAACTCGACCTTCCGATCGGCGTCGTACGCGTCCTCATAGGCGACCTCGTCGACGCGGAACTGGTCCACGTGACCCGGCCCGTACCCCCCGCCGAACTGCCGGACGAGAGTATTCTGCGCGACGTGATCAACGGCCTCAGGGCGCTCTGACCCACGCGCACACCGAGGCCACATACGGGGGTGGGGACCAGGCGAGGACCGGGGCGAACAACGGAGACGCGCGTGACAGGCTGGGAGTTCTGGATCGATCGGGGCGGCACGTTCACCGATGTCGTCGCCCGGCGCCCCGACGGACACCTGCTCACCCACAAGCTCCTGTCCGACAACCCCGCCCGCTACCGCGATCCCGCCGTCGCCGCGATCCGCGAACTCCTCGACAGCGAAGGCGAGTCGGGGGCCGCACTGACGCACCTCGGCCCCATGGACTCGTCCCGCACGGACTCCACCCGCACCGGCTCCGCCCACATCGACACCACCCGTATCGACTCCGTCCGCATGGGCACCACCGTCGCCACCAACGCCCTCCTCGAACGCAAGGGTGAGCGCACCGCCCTCGTAGTCACCCGTGGCTTCCGCGACGCCCTGCGCATCGCGTACCAGAACCGGCCCCACATCTTCGCCCGCCGCATCGAACTGCCCGAGCTGCTCCACGAACGGGTCATCGAGGCCGACGAACGTATCGACGCCCAGGGAAACGTCCTGGTCCCGCTCGACACCGACGCCCTCGAGGCCGCGCTGCGTCAGGCGTACGACGACGGGATCAGGTCCCTCGCCGTCGTCTGTATGCACAGCCATCTGCACCCTGACCACGAACGGCAGATCGGCGCCGTCGCCGAGCGGATCGGTTTCCCCCAGATCTCGCTCTCCAGCGAGGTAAGCCCCCTCATGAAGATCGTCCCGCGCGGGGACACGACGGTTGTCGACGCCTACCTGTCCCCGGTGCTGCGCCGCTACGTCCGCCAGGTCGCGGACCAACTCGAAGGCGTACGACTGATGTTCATGCAGTCGAACGGCGGGCTCACCGAAGCCGGACAGTTCCGCGGCAAGGACGCCATCCTGTCCGGCCCCGCCGGCGGCATCGTCGGCATGGCCCGGGTGTCCCGCCTGGCCGGCTTCGACCGCGTCATCGGCTTCGACATGGGCGGAACGTCGACGGACGTGTCCCACTACGCGGGGGAGTACGAGCGGGTCTTCACCACGCAGATCGCCGGCGTACGACTGCGGGCGCCCATGCTGGACATCCACACCGTCGCGGCCGGTGGCGGATCCGTCCTCCACTTCGACGGCAGCCGCTACCGCGTGGGCCCCGACTCCGCGGGCGCCGACCCGGGCCCCGCCTCCTACCGCGCCGGCGGCCCGCTCACCGTCACCGACGCCAACGTCGCACTCGGACGCATCCAACCCGACCACTTCCCCCACGTGTTCGGTCCCGACGGCGACCTGCCCCTGGACGACGCCCTCGTACGAGACCGCTTCGCCGCACTCGCGCGCGAGATCCGCGAGCGGACCGGCGACGACCGCACGCCCGAGCAGGTCGCCGAGGGCTATCTGCAGATCGCCGTCGCCAACATCGCCAACGCCGTGAAGCGCATCTCCGTCCAGAAGGGCCACGACGTCACGCGCTACACCCTCACCACGTTCGGCGGCGCGGGCGGCCAGCACGCGTGCCGGGTCGCGGACTCGCTGGGCATCCGCACCGTCCTCGTACCGCCCATGGCCGGGGTCCTGTCCGCGCTCGGCATCGGGCTCGCCGACACCACCGCGATGCGCGAGCAGTCCGTCGAGGCACCCCTCGAACCCTCCTCCATGCCGCACATCAGGAAGACCGCCGACGACCTGGAGAGCGCAGCCCGCGCGGAACTCCTCGCCGAGAGCGTGCCCGAGACCCGTATCCGCGTCACCCACCGGGCCCAGCTCCGCTACGACGGCACCGACACCACGCTGACCGTGGAACTCACCGACCCCGACGCCATGCGCGCCGCTTTTGAAGAACGCCATCGCGCCACCTACTCCTTCACCCTCGACCGTCCTCTCGTCGTCGAAGCTCTTTCCGTCGAAGCCACCGGCCTCACCGCACCCCCCGATCTGTCCGCCCTGGCACCCCGTCCGACCGCACCCTTCGCTCCCGGCACGGCCAGGCTCCACACCGGCGGCGCCTGGCGCGACGTACCCCTGCATCGGCGCGACCGACTGCCGCCCGGCGAGAGCGTCGCCGGGCCCGCGATCATCGCCGAGTCCGGGTCCACGACGGTCGTCGACGACGGCTGGCGGGCGGCCGTGACGGACGACGGCCACCTGATCATGGAACGCGCGACGGTCACGGAGAGTTCCGACCTCGGCACCGCAGCCGACCCCGTTCTGCTCGAGGTGTTCAACAACCTCTTCATGTCGATCGCCGAACAGATGGGCGCCCGCCTGGAGTCCACCTCCCAGTCCGTCAACATCAAGGAGCGCCTGGACTTCTCCTGCGCCCTCTTCGACCCGGACGGCAACCTGGTCGCCAACGCCCCCCACATTCCTGTGCACTTGGGCTCGATGGGGACCAGCGTCAAGGAGGTCATCCGCCGCCGAGGCGCCGCCATGCGCCCGGGCGACACGTACGCCGTCAACGACCCGTACCACGGCGGCACGCACCTGCCCGACGTCACCGTCATCACCCCGGTCTTCGACACGGAGGGTGACCGAATTCTGTTCTACGTCGCCTCGCGCGGCCACCACGCCGAGATCGGCGGGATCGCCCCGGGCTCCATGCCGGCGGGCAGCCGCACCATCGACGAGGAAGGCATCCTCTTCGACAACTGGCTCCTCGTCGAAGGCGGCCGCTTCCGCGAGACGGAGACCCTGGACCTGCTCACCGGCGGCCCCTACCCGTCCCGCAACCCGCGCACCAACCTCGCCGACCTGCGCGCCCAGATCGCCGCCAACCAGAAGGGCGTCGACGAAGTCGCCCGCATGATCGACAACTTCGGGCTCGACGTCGTGCAGGCCTACATGAAGCACGTACAGGACAACGCCGAGGAAGCGGTGCGCCGCGTCATCGACGCACTCCAGGACGGTGAGTTCGCCTACGAGACCGATTCGGGCGCCGTCATTCGCGTACGCGTGCGCGTGGACCGCGAAAACCGGTCCGCGACCATCGACTTCACCGGCACGTCACCCCAGCTCGCCACCAACTTCAACGCGCCCTTCGCCGTCGTCAACGCGGCCGTCCTGTACGTCTTCCGCACGCTCGTGGACGATGACATTCCCCTCAACGACGGCTGTCTGCGCCCCCTGCGCATCATCGTCCCGCCGGGCTCCTTCCTCGCCCCCGAGCCGCCCGCCGCCGTCGTCGCCGGCAACGTGGAGACCTCACAGGCCATCACCGGCGCCCTGTACGCGGCCCTGGGCGTCCAGGCCGAGGGCTCCGGAACGATGAACAACGTGACCTTCGGCAACGCGGACCACCAGTACTACGAGACCGTCGCCTCCGGTTCCGGAGCAGGCGAGGGCTTCGACGGCGCACCCGTCGTACAGACCCACATGACCAACTCGCGCCTCACTGACCCCGAAGTCCTGGAGTGGCGACTGCCAGTCCTGCTGGAGGAGTTCGCGGTGCGGCGCGGCAGCGGAGGCCCTGGACAGTGGCGCGGGGGAGACGGCGCCGTCCGCCGCCTCCGCTTCCGCGAGCCCATGACCGTGTCCACCCTCTCGCAGCACCGCCGAGTCCCGCCGTACGGCATGGCGGGCGGCGCCCCCGGAGCCCTCGGTGCCAACTCCGTCGAGCACGCCGACGGGACCGTCACCCACCTCGCAGGCAGCGACTCGGCGGACGTGCTCCCCGGCGACGTACTCGTCATCGAAACCCCCGGAGGCGGCGGATACGGTCCGCCGCCCGCCGCGAACCATCACCGCGACAGCGGTGAGGCAGGAGAAGAGACCCATGATCTTCGGGCGTTCTGAGCGCGCCAAGGCCCCCGTGGAGCCCGTCACGCTCAAGATCCTCGTGGCCGGCGGATTCGGCGCGGGCAAGACGACGCTCGTCGGGGCGGTCAGCGAGATCAAGCCCCTGCGCACCGAGGAGCTGCTCACCGAGGCGGGCCGCCCGCTCGACGACCTCACGGGTGTCGAGGGCAAGAACACCACCACCGTCGCCATGGACTTCGGCCGGATCACGCTCCGCGAGGATCTGGTGCTCTATCTGTTCGGCACCCCCGGGCAGGATCGTTTCTGGTTCCTGTGGGACGAGCTGGCGACCGGTGCCCTCGGAGCCGTCGTCCTCGCCGACACCCGCCGCCTGGAGGACTGCTTCGCGGCCATCGACTACTTCGAACGGCGCTCCATACCCTTCGTCATCGGCGTCAACTGCTTCGAGGGGTCGGCCCGTTACCCGGCGGAAGCCGTGCGTCAGGCCCTCGACCTTGACCCCGGCACACCCGTCCTGCTGTGCGACGCCCGGGACAAGGAGACCGTCAAGAACGTCCTCATCGGCGTCGTCGAACACGCGATGACCCTGGGTACGCGGAGCCGCCAGCCGGTCACCACGACCTGACTGCCGGACCCGTCGCACGGGAACGGCCCGCACCCTCGCCGACCGGGGTGCGGACCGTCGTCCACGCGCGCGTGGGGCCACGCCGGGCCCACGCGCCCTCCTGCAACGGGCTCAGGCCCACGCGCCTCTCGCAGCTGACGCGAGCCGCTTCTCAGGGCCACCTCGCACTCTGGCGGGCCACGCGTCGGGCCTCACGCGCCTGTCACGACCGGCGCGAGCCACCGGTCACGACCGGCGCGAGCCACCCGTCAGAACCGGCGCGAGCCACCCGTCAGAACCGGCGCGAGCCACCCGTCACAACCGGCCCCAGCCGCCCCTCACACCCCGTCCTCGTGCCATCCGAAGCTCTTCTCGACCGCCTTGCGCCAGTTGCGATACTCGCGCTCACGGGCCTCGCCGTCCATGGCCGGCGTCCACTCCGCGTCGCGCTGCCAGTGCGCCTTGAGCTCGTCCAGGTCGTTCCACACCCCGGTCGCCAGCCCGGCCGCGTACGCGGCGCCCAGGCACGTCGTCTCCGATACCCGCGGCCGGATCACCGGCACCCCGAGAACGTCCGCCTGATGCTGCATCAGGAGATTGTTCTTGGTCATGCCGCCGTCGACCTTCAGCGTCGTGATCCGCACACCCGAGTCCTGGTACATCGCGTCGACGACCTCGCGCGTCTGCCAGCTCGTCGCCTCCAGGACCGCCCGCGCCAGGTGCGCCTTGGTCACGTACCGGGTCAGGCCCGTGACCACGCCCCGTGCGTCCGAACGCCAGTACGGCGCGAACAAGCCGGAGAACGCGGGCACGATGTAAGCGCCACCGTTGTCGTCCACGCTCGCCGCGAGTGTCTCGATCTCGTCGGCCGACCGGATGATCCCCAGCTGGTCACGGAACCACTGCACCAGCGCCCCGGTGATCGCGATGGACCCTTCGAGGCAGTAGACCGGCGCCTCGGAGCCGATCTTGTACCCCATCGTCGTGAGCAGCCCGTTCTTCGAAGGAACGGGCCGGTTCCCGGTGTTGAGCAGCAGGAAGCTTCCCGTGCCGTACGTGTTCTTGGCCGTCCCCATGTCGTAGCAGGCCTGTCCGAAAACCGCCGCCTGCTGGTCGCCGAGCGCGGACGCGACCGGCACGCCCGCCAGTTGCCCCACGGCCGTCCCGTAGACCTCGGCCGACGACCTGATCTCCGGAAGCATCACTTCCGGCACGTTCATCGCCGAAAGGATCGCCGGATCCCACTGGAGCGTCGCCAGGTTCATCAGCATGGTGCGGCCCGCGTTGGTGACGTCGGTGACGTGAACACCGCCGTCCGTGCCGCCCGTCAGGTTCCAGATGAGCCAGGAGTCGATCGTGCCGAACGCGATCTCGCCCCGCTCGGCGCGGGCGCGGAGCCCCGGCATGTCGTCGAGCAGCCAGGCAGCCTTGGGCCCCGAGAAGTAGCTGGCCAGGGGCAGACCGGTCTGCTCGCGGAAACGGTCCTGCCCGTCCGCACCGCCCAGTTCGTTGCACAGGGCGGAGGTCCGGGTGTCCTGCCACACGATCGCGTTGTGCACGGGTCTGCCCGTGGCCCGGTCCCACAGGACCGTCGTCTCGCGCTGGTTGGTGATGCCGAGCGCGCTCAGGTCGCCCGCCCGCAGTCCCGCCCTGGCGAGCGCGCCGGCCACCACGGCCTGCACCTTGGCCCAGATCTCCGTCGCGTCGTGCTCCACCCAGCCCGGCTTCGGGAAGATCTGCCGGTGTTCGCGCTGATCCACGGCGACGATCTCGCCCGCGTGATTGAAGATGATGCAACGGCTCGACGTGGTGCCCTGGTCGATGGCGGCAACGTATTTCACATTGTTGTCGGGCATGTGACTCCCCTTCGTCGGAGGTCCCCGTGGCCGGGGATGCGATGGCGATGCGGCGGCGGACCGACTGCGACGCGCCGGCTTCGACGCGCCGGCGGACCGGGTTGCGATGTGGCCGCGGACCGGGCTGCGACGTGGTGGCGTTTCGGCCGTGGTCCGAACGCCGCGCGCGGATGTGCCGCCGTCAGAACGCCAGGTTGTAGATGACCCCGGCCAGCGCGCCGCCGATCAGTGGTCCGGCCACCGGCACGATGGCGTAACTCCAGCCCGATGTCCCCTTGTTGGGGATCGGCAGGAACGAGTGCACGATGCGCGGACCGAGGTCGCGCGCCGGATTGATGGCGTACCCCGTCGGCCCGCCGAGCGAGAGACCGATGCCGACGACGAGCAGGGCCACGATCAGCACCTGTGTGCCGGACTCGCCGAGCCCCTTCGTGAGCCCGAACGCCAGGATCGGCAGCACCAGCGCGATGGTCGCGATGATCTCGGTGAGGAGGTTTGCCACCCGGTTGTCGATCTCCGGGATCGTGGCGAAGATCCCGAGCGTCGGGGTGGGCCCGGCATCCTCCGCTTCTGCCTCGTCCTCCGCTCCGCCCTTGCCGGCTCCCGACGCGACGTTGGCGTTGAACTGCGCCAGATAGACGAGATACGCGAGTACGGCGCCCAGCATCGCCCCGACCATCTGGCCGAGGATGTAGATCCAGACCTTGTCCCACTTGCCGGTGTCCACGGCGATGCCGATCGTCACGGCCGGGTTGAGCTGCCCGCCGGACAGGGGCGCGGCGGTGTACGCCCCGGCCAGGACCGCGAAGCCCCAGCCGAACGAGATGACCACCCAGCCGGAGGCTCTCGCCTTCGAATACCTGAGCGTGACCGCGGCGCATACGCCGGCGCCGAACAGAATCAGGATCGCCGTACCGATGACCTCACCGACGAATATGTCCCCATTGCTCATGGCGGCTCCTAGGCCCTCGCCCGGAGCGCTACGCCCCGGTCCTCAGTGCAGGGTGCGTTTCCCATGGCTGGTGCTGGTGCTGGTGCTGGTGCTGGTGCTGGTGTGGCTGCGACGTTTCCGGATGCGGCTGTTCCGGCTGTGCCCGTTCCGGCTGTGCCCGTTCCGGCTGTGCCCGTTCCGGCTACGACTGTTCCGTTGCGAGTGTCCGTTGAGAGTGTTCCGGGCTGCGACGGTTGCGGTGGCGACGGTGCTGACTGCTACGGGCCTACGGCGAAGGGGGCGCGCGCCCCTGCCTTGTGCCCGCGACACGTGTTCCCCGACAGCCGGATCGCCCGCATCGCCGTGGGGAGAAGGCCCTGACCTGCCCATACGTGACGGCAGGAGCCCGACGGCCGGGCAGGGACCCGGAGCGGCGGTGGGACGGCGTGCGGCGAGGCCGACTGACACCCGGAAGTGTTCACCGGCGGTGATGGAGCGTCAAGGTCGCGGACGGGAACGGTTGAGCGGGTCCGACGGTGCCGGACCGCGACCGGATGAGCCTGCTGCCGCCCGGCCGGATTCCGCTTTGGCGTCGGCCGCCGATTCCGTTTCCGGCGTCGCCGGTCTCCGGTGCGCGCCACAGAGGTGGCTGCCGCTCCCGGCCCGGATGGCGCTTCAGCCCCGACGGTGACGCCACCCCGTATGCCCCGCTCGCCGCGCACGACGCCCCCACTGCCGAACCACCTCGCCCCGCGTACCCTGCCGCCGCACCCTCACCCCGCGACACCTCATGCCCCGTCGCCCCCGAGCGCCCGACGACCCAACTCGCCCCGGTCAGCGCCTTGGCAGCTTGCTTCAGCGGCGCGGCGAAGCAGCCGCCTGCCGGTGATCGGCGACGCTGCCCGCCGCGCGCAGCACAGTGGCCAGCGACAGCGAGACGGGCTGCCCGCCTGCCGCCCAAGCCACGTCGAGGACCGCCGACGCCAGCGATCGAGCCCGTCCAGATCGGCCAGGACCAGAAAGTCGTCACCGCCGATATGGCCGACCTGGGTCGTCCCCGACGCGGCCCGCTCCAGCGGCCGCCCCACCTCACGGATCAGCTCGTCACCGGCCGCGAACCCCGCCCCGTCGTTGACCTGCTTGAACCCGTAGATGTCCAGCCAGCTCAGCGCGAACCCACGCCCCTGCACGATCCGCCGGTCCACCTCACCCGTGATCGCGTCCGAACCGGGCAGCCGCGTCAGCGGATTGAGCGCGGCGGCCTCCTCGACCCGGCTCTCGGCGAGCGCGCGCACCAGATCGGCGAGCCGCACGATGCCCACACACCGCCCTCGCCTGTCGACGACCACGACATCGTCCGCCGCCGGGCTGCGCTCAACGTCCGCGAGTACGTCGAGGACCTCCCAGGCCGTGGCGTCCACCCTCACCGTGCGCGGCCGGCCGGTCGGAATAGAGGGCGTGCCCGTAACGCCCCGACAGCGACAGCAGAATGCGGTCCCGCTGCACCGAACGCACCGACGCGCCCGCCGCGTTCACCAGCAGCACGCTCGACACGTCGGGCGACCCGGTGGGCAGCGCACGGACCCGCCCCGCCGACGCCGACCCTGGCAACAGCGGGGCGGGCCACACGAATTGACGCACCGGCGGCCCCGAAGGCGGCGGCGACGGCACCGGGGGAGTGAGTTCCGATACATACACGTCGGCAGCGGGCAGCCGCGAGGGCGGCGCGAACAGGTCGCCCTGCGCACGCTGCGCCCCCATGCCCTCGCACAGCGTCCGCATCGCCCGCACGGAAGCGCCCCGCGACAACGTCGACGGATCGAGCTTCACGAGCTCCGGCGCCAGATCGACCAGCAGCCGCAGCGGTACGCCACCGTCCCCGACCCCGCCCGCACAGACCCGGAAGCCCTTGCCGCGCAGCACCGCGACTCCCTCCACGAGAGCCCGCTGCGGTACGCGGGCGAACGGTGCACCGACGTCGACCGTCACCTCCCAGGGCAGCCGGCCCACGTCACGCACCGTGTCCCGCAGCGCGGCGAGACCTCCGAGATCAGCCACCGTCCCGGCGAACACATTGACGTGCAGCGGCAGCAGCGTCTCCCGTTGCGCCGCCGCCGCCGCCGCACGCACGGCGAGCGCGGCGATCCGGCCGTCCAGCTCGGGGTCGCGCCGGGTCTGCGCCAGCACGTCTCCGGCTTCCGGACGGGCCAGTATCTCCAGGGCCGCCACTGCTCCCGTCGCCACATTGATGACCGGCTGAAAGGCCAAACGGAGATCGTCCGTCCAGGAAAGCACGGAAGCATGATGGCGCTCCGGCCGCGCCCCCAGGCCCAGTTAACGAGCTGTTCCCGCACCCTTTCCGGCCGAACGCGCAGCGTACGCATCCACCGCGCGGGCGGCCCGCGTCGGCCGCCACCACCTGGTCACCGGCCGGATGACCACCCGCCACTACCTGGTCGCAGACCGCCCCCGCCGCAAGCACCTCGTCAGCGAACGACTGCCAGCCACAGTCGCCTCGCCAACGAACAGCAGAGGCCAGCCGCACCCCCCTTCACTGAAGAGCACCCGGCCCCACTCGCCCCGTCGTCATACGGGTGCCCGCCGCCAGCAGCTCGCCAACGAACAGCGGCGGCCACCCGCACTAACCCCTTCACCGAAGACCGGCCGACCCCATTCGCCCCGTCGTCATACGGGCGCCCGCCGCCAGCAGCTCGCCAACGAACAGCGGCGGCCAGCCGCACTCACGCCCTCACCGAAGAGCGGCCAGCCGCACTCGCGACTCGCCCCGTCACACCAAACGGCCGGCCGGCCGCAGGCCCCGTCACCGAACCGCAATCACCGACGACCCATGCCCGAACAACCCCTGATTCGCCGTGATGCCCGCGCGAGCGCCCGCCACCTGCCGGTCACCCGCCGCCCCGCGCAGCTGCCACGTCAGCTCACAGACCTGGGCGATCGCCTGGGCCGGAACCGCCTCGCCGAAGGACGCGAGCCCACCGCTGGCGTTCACGGGTATGCGACCGCCGGGCGCCGTCGCCCCCTCTCTCAGGAGCTTCGCGGCCTCGCCCTCACTGCACAGCCCCAGATCCTCGTACCACTGGAGTTCAAGCGCCGTCGACAGGTCGTACACCTCTGCGAGCGACAGGTCCTCCGGCCCGATCCCGGCCTCTTCGTACGCGGCGCGCGCGATGGAGGCGCGGAAGCTGACGCCCGTCGGCTCCACGGCCACCGCCGAGTCGGTCGCGATATCGGGCAGGTCGAGCACAGTGTTCGGATACGTCGGCGTGACCGTCGACACGGCACGGATGCGGACCGGGTCGCTCACCCCGTGCCGGCGCGCGAAGTCCATGCTGCACAGCACCAGCGCGGCAGCCCCGTCGGACGTGGCGCAGATGTCGAGCAGCCGCAGCGGATCAGCGACGATCGCCGAGGCGGCCACCTCCTCCGGAGTCACGGTCTTGCGGTACCGCGCGTTCGGATTGAGTGCGCCCGCCGCCGCGTTCTTCACCTTGACCTGGGCGAAGTCCTCCAGGGTGTCCCCGTGGACGGCCATTCTGCGGCGCGCGTACAGCCCGAAGTACGCCGGATTGGTCGCGCCGAGCATCCGGAACCGCAGCCAGTCCGGGTCGTCGGCCCGGTCACCGCCCGCCGGCTTGAAGAACCCCTTGGGCGCCGCGTCGGCACCCACCACGAGCACGACGTCGGCGAGCCCCGCGAGGATCTGCGCGCGCGCCGTGCTCACCGCCTGCGCCCCCGAGGCACATGCCGCGTACACGCTCGTGACGCGTGCGCCCTGCCAGCCCAGCGCCTTGGCGAACGTCGCGCCCGTCACGTATCCCGGATAGCCGCCGCGCACGGTGTCCGCGCCCACTATGGAGCCCACGTCCCGCCAGTCGAGCCCGGCGTCGGCGAGCGCCGCCCGCGCCGCGACCACCCCGTACTCGACGAAGCTGCGTCCCCACTTGCCCCACGGGTGCATACCCGCGCCGAGCACCGCCACGTCGTCCGTCATGCCGCCACCCCCGTCGGCCGCCAGTGCCACGTCGTCCAGGTCGTCTCCCCGTCGTCGTTGAGCACGCCGGGCACGACCTCCACCTCCATGCCGACCTCCAGGTCGGCCACGGTGGTCCCCGGAACCGCCTGCCCGAGCACCACCAGGCGCTCCGCCTCCAGCTCCACAGCGAGCAACGTGTAGGGCTCCCACGGAAGTTCCGGGTCCGACACATAAGGTGCCGGAGGCCGGTACCGGCTGTCGGTGTACGACCAGATCCGGCCGCGCCGGGAGAGCGGCACGCTGACCAGCTCCCCTCCCGAGCAGCCGGGGTTGCGGCAGAAGGTGTCCTCGCGGGGGAAGAAGACCGAGGCACACGCCGAGCAGCGGGTGCCCAGCAGATGGAAGTCCTCTCCCTCCCCGGTGAACCAATCGGCCACGACAGGTGTACGCGTACTCGACAAGGCGCCTCCCGCACTGGATCAGACGACGCCACCAGAACCCCAGCAGATCTGATGGACCGTCAGGAGTCTGCCATGGGCCCGCCACTCAGGGAACGTCGCGAGACGGGGAAGTCGAAGTAGGTGTCCGGGAACACCTCCGGCTTGTACGTGAAGTGCCACCATTCCTCAGGCAGGTTCACGAAGCCCTGCTCCGCGAGGGCGCCCCGCAGCAGGTCACGGTTGGCGCGCTGTGCCCCCTGGATCCGAGGGTCGTCCGTGTGGGCGAGGGTGTCGAAGCAGTCGAACCCCGTGCCCATGTCCAACGAGTTGTCGGGGAAACGCTCCTGCGGCGGCCCGTAGCAGGGCGCCAGCCGCTCACCGGGCACGTACGCGTGCGTGGGCGCCGCCGGCAGCTTCACGACCGTCAGATCGAGCGTGGAACCCCGGCTGTGCCCGGACTGCTCCGCGATGTAGCCGTCCGCGAACAGCCGCGTCTTGTCGACCTGCGGATAGAACTCCGCCTTCATGCGCTGATCGTCGAGATCCTTGGCCCACCGCACGAAGTGGTCGACCGCGCGCTGCGGCCGGTAACAGTCGTACACCTTCAGCGAGTAGCCCCGCTTCAGTAGCCCCGTCTGCGCCTGGTGCAGCGCTGTCGCGGCCGGACGCGTGAGGATGCACATCGGCTTCTCGTAGCCGTCGACGGGCACCCCGACGAAGTTGTGCGGGGTGAGGTAACGCATCTCCTGGATGATCGTCGGGTCGACGTCGCGCAGCGCCACGAACTCCCGAGGCGCCTTGGGCTCGGGCTTCGCCTGGGCGACGGTGGGGCCGGTGGCCGTCGACAGGAGCGCGGCGGCAGCGGTGACGGCGAGAGCGCGTGCAGCGATCGCGGTGCGTGTCATGAACCTGAGTCGCGTCATGAAACTGCATCTATCAGGACCAAGACCGGCCAGGGAAGACCGCCGCGACATGATCGGATACAGTCCGCGGCGTGTCAGCACCCCACCACATTGCCAACGCCGTTCCGGATTCGCACTGTTCGAGCTGCGGAACCGCCTACGGAACCGACGTCGCGGGATGGCCGCGCGCCTGCCCGGCCTGCTCCAACGTGGCCTACGGCAACCCCCTGCCCGTCGCCATCGCCCTCCAGGCCGTCTACGACAGGAGCGGTTCCGCTCTCGTCGTCATCACCCGGACCATCGACCCCGCGCGCGGGGGAGTCGCCCTGCCGGGCGGCTACGTCGACCACAAGGAGGACTGGCGCGACGCCGTCGTCCGTGAACTCAAGGAGGAGACAGGCATCGACGCCGCGAGCCGCGACGTCCGCCTCGCCGACGCCATGAGCTCACCCGACGGCCACCTGCTCCTGTTCGGCCTCCTCCCGGAACGCCCCGCCGCCGACCTCCCCGAGCCCGTCGCCACGGACGAGACCGAAGGCTGGCACCTCCTGCGCCGCCCCGCCGAACTCGCCTTCCCCCTCCACACCCTGGCCGTCCGCGCCTGGTTCGAGGGCCGCTACGTCTGACGCGCGACCGCGCGCAGGAAGACACACGTTCACAGCCCGCGAATCCGTACCGGGTACGCGGGCTCGACCGACCCGTCCTCGGTCTCCCGCTCGACCACCACACGCCCCGCACGCCACCGCGAGACATAGCGCTCGACATCCGGCGCCTCCCAGCCGTCACCGCCGTCCGGCACGACCAGGCCACCACCCTTACGGCCCTTCGCGGGAGCCCACACCTCCAGGCACAACTCACCCTCCGCGCCCCGCACGGGAATCACCGCCCCCGCGCGCGCGAAGACGGGCACACGCGACAGCGGAGCGTCCACCACGACCTGACCGGGCCCCTCGTACGCCTCCCCGCTCACGGTGTCGTACCACCGCCCCCGAGGCAGCCGCACAGACCGCCGGACCGCACCCGCCTCCAGGACCGGCGCCACCAACAAGGAGTCGCCGAACAAGAAGGCGTCCTCGCAGTCCCGCAACGGCCGGTCCCGCGGAGCACCCCACCACACAGGCCGCACATACGGAGCGCCCGTACGCCGCGCCAGATGAGCCAGTGTCACGAAGTACGGCAGCAGCCGCCAGCGCTCGACGAGCGCCACGCGCGCGTGCCCCAGCACCTCCTCGCCAAACTCCCAAGGCTCACGACGCCCGGCCCGCCGCGCACAGTGCGTACGGAACAGCGGCAGATACGCACCCAGCTGGAACCACCGCAGATACAGCTCCGGCGACGGATCCCCGTCGAACCCGCCCACATCAGGACCCGAGTACGGCACTCCGCACAGCCCGAGGCCGAGCACCAGGGACAACGACGCGCGCAACCCTGGCCATCCCGTGGCCACGTCCCCGGACCACGTCCCTCCGTAGCGCTGCATCCCGGCCCACCCCGAGCGCGAGAACAAGAACGGCCGCTCCTTGGGCCGCAGTTCGCGCAGACCTTCGTACCCCGCGCGCGCCATGCACAGCCCGTACACGTTGTGCGCCTCCCGATGATCCCCGCCACGCCCCTCCAGGGAGTGCCGCGACGAACGTGGCAGCGTCGGATCACCGAACGCGGCGAAAGATGCCGGCTCGTTCATGTCGTGCCAGAACCCCGCGAACCCCTGCGCGAGCCGCTCCTCGTACAGACCGCCCCACCACTTGCGCACCGCTGACGCCGTGAAGTCCGGATACACCGCCTCACCGGGCCACACCACGCCCCGCACCGGCCGTCCAGCGGCATCCCGTACGAAGGCGTCCGCGGCCTCACCCGCGTCGTACACGGCATTACCCGCCGACGCCTTCACCGCCGGATCGACGATCGACACGAGACGCACACCGTCCCGCCCCAGATCCTCGGCCAGCCGGGCCAGACCCGGGTATGTCTCCTTGTCGACAGTGAACGCCTGATAGGCCTCGTAATGATCGATGTCCAGATGGACCGCGTCGAGCGGAAGCCCCCGCTCCCGGTAGCCCGCCACGATCCTCCGCACCTCTCGCTCGCCGCCGAAATCCCAGCGCGCGTGATGGTGCCCGAGAGCCCACGACGGAGGGAGCGCCGGCGCGCCCGTCAGCGACGCCCACGAACGCAGCACGCGCGCGGGGCTGCCCACCATGACCCAGCAGCGCAGCGGTCCGCCCTCCATCCGGAGCTCGCACCTCCCCGCCCTGTCGTGCCCGGAACCAGCACCCTCCGCCCCCTCGGAAAGCGTCACCGACCCGTCCCACGAGTTGTCGTGGAACACCAGATGCGTGCCCGCGTCGGCCACCACCATCAGCACCGGCATCGTGACCGACAGCGGATCGTCCGCCGGCCCGAACGAACCACCGGGATCCGTGTTCCACAGCCGGTACCCACCGTCCCGAAGACGAGGCCCAGAAGCCCGGCCGCCAAGCCCGAAGAACCGCGCGTCGGCCGCCACCTCGGACCGCAGCACCCACCGCGCCTCACCGCCCTCGACCGGCTCCCACCAGCGCGGCGGCAGGTCCCGACGCAGCACCACACCGCCGGGCGTGCACACGTCGACCGCACCGTCCCGCGACACGACGACGGTCACCCGCTCCGCCACGACCCGCCAGCCGCCGTCCTTGTCCGGCTCCAGAACCGCCCGCGGATCCGGCCGCGGACACGGACCCGCGAGCGCGTACGAAGGCTCCGGATCCGCGCCGTCCCAGCCCCAGAACACCTCACCCGTCACCGTCACCGTGATCCGCAGCCGCGACCGCGCGAACCGCACGACACCACCACCCGGCGCCGGCTCGGCCCCCGTCACCTCGCCCGGCACCCGCGCCCGCTCCGGCCCCCGAGGCCGCAGCCCCACCGCGTCGGCCCGCCTCCTGCGCCACGCGTACCGCACCGCCCGCAACCCCTGGACCCCACCCACCGAACCGACCGCCCTCACCACGCGCACCAGGTCACGAACGTTCATACGGCTCACCCTGTCACCGCGGCACGCGCGCGGGTGCGTCGTTCAACTGCCGTTCATCCGTGGTGGCAGCACATCTTCACGACACGGACCATGTGGGAGCCGACCTGGTGCGGAAGTCGATCACGTGGCATCGTCCTCGTCAGCCGCGTCCGCGCACACACCGGCCCGTGCGCGGGACCGACGCACACGACGCGTACCACCAGGAGCCGCCCCATGCCGTCCGCAGCGAATCCGACGCCGCTCTGGAAGCCCGACCGGGAATTCATCGCCGCAGCGCAGATCACGCGCTTCCAGGCCTGGGCTGCCGAGCACCACGGAGCCCCCGCCGACGGCGGTTACGAGGCACTGCACCGCTGGTCGGTGACCGACCTCGAATCCTTCTGGAAGGCCGTCGCCGACTGGTTCGACGTCAAGTTCGCCACCCCCTACGCGCGCGTGCTCGGCGACCGCTCCATGCCCGGCGCCGAATGGTTCCCCGGCGCCACCCTGAACTACGCCGAACACGCCCTCCGCACAGCCACCGACCCCGCGCGCGCGGACACCCCGGCGATCCTCCACGTCGACGAGACGCAGAAGCCCCGCCCCGTGACCTGGGCCGAACTGCGCCGCCAGGTCGGCTCCCTCGCCGCCGAACTCCGAGCCATCGGCGTACGACCCGGAGACCGCGTCAGCGGCTACCTGCCCAACATCCCCGAAGCGATCGTCGCTCTCCTCGCCACCGCGGCCGTCGGCGGCGTATGGACCTCATGCGCCCCCGACTTCGGAGCCCGCAGCGTCCTCGACCGTTTCCAGCAGGTCGAACCCGTCGTCCTGTTCACCGTCGACGGCTACCGCTACGGAGGCAAGGAACACGACCGCCGCGACACGGTCGCCGAACTCCGCGCCGAACTGCCCACCCTCCGCGCGGTCGTCCACATCCCGCTCCTCGGCACCGAAGCCCCCGAAGGCGCCCGCCCCTGGTCGGACCTCACCTCCGCCGACGTGGAACCCGTCGTCGAAGCGGTCCCCTTCGACCACCCCCTGTGGGTGCTCTACTCCTCGGGCACGACCGGCCTCCCCAAGGCCATCGTCCAGTCCCAGGGCGGCATCCTCGTCGAGCACCTCAAGCAGCTCGGCCTGCACTGCGACCTCGGCCCGGACGACCGTTTCTTCTGGTACACGTCCACCGGCTGGATGATGTGGAACTTCCTCGCCTCCGGCCTCCTCACAGGCACCACGATCGTCGTCTACGACGGCAGCCCCGGCTACCCCGACACGGGCGCCCAGTGGGCCATCGCCGAACGCACCGGCGCCACCCTCTTCGGCACCTCCGCCGCGTACGTCATGGCCTGTGCCAAGGCCGACGTGCACCCCTCCCGCGATCACGACCTGTCCCGCGTCAAATGCGTCGCCACCACGGGTTCCCCGCTGCCGCCCGACGGCTTCCGTTGGCTGCACGACGAGGTCCGCGAAGACCTCTGGATCGCCTCCGTCAGCGGCGGCACCGACGTCTGCTCCTGCTTCGCGGGAGCCGTACCGACCCTCCCCGTCCACATCGGAGAACTCCAGGCACCCTGCCTCGGCACGGACCTCCAGTCCTGGGACCCGCAGGGCAAGCCGCTGATCGACGAGGTCGGCGAACTCGTCGTCACCAACCCCATGCCCTCCATGCCGATCCGCTTCTGGAACGACCCCGACGGCAGCCGCTACCACGACAGTTACTTCGACACCTACCCCGGCGTCTGGCGGCACGGCGACTGGATCACCCTCACCTCCCGCGGCTCGGTAGTCATCCACGGCCGCTCCGACTCCACCCTGAACCGCCAGGGCGTCCGCATGGGCTCCGCCGACATCTACGAGGCCGTCGAACGCCTCCCCGAGATCCGCGAGTCCCTCGTCATCGGCCTCGAACAGCCCGACGGCGGCTACTGGATGCCCCTGTTCGTCCACCTCGCACCCGGCGCCGTCCTCGACGACGACCTCCGCGCACGCATCAAGCGGACCATCCGCGAGAACCTCTCCCCGCGCCACGTCCCGGACGACATCATCGAAGCCCCGGGCGTCCCGCACACCCTCACCGGCAAGCGCATCGAGGTCCCCGTCAAGCGCCTCCTCCAAGGCACACCCCTCGAAAAGGCCGTCAACCTCGGCTCGGTCGACAACGTCGAACTCCTGCGCTTCTACGAGGAGATCGCCCGCAACCGCACCTGACCCACCCCGGTTCCCCCCGCCGTTGTCAGTGCCGCCGATTACTGTGAGTGAGCATTGACCTACAGCTCACAGGGGGAACCATGGCGCACACCGAGCGCACCAGTATGCGAAGCGTCCTGCGCCGTGAAGTCGCGGGAATCATCGGCCTGCTGGCCGACGAACACGACTTCACGGCGATGAGGAGCTACCGCAGCTTCACCTTCGACGACCACGACACATACCTCCAGCAGGTCGAGACCCTCCTGCGCTCCCTCGCCGAACAGGGAGGCCACACCAGCGTCGCCCTGTTCGACCCCGAGGAATACGCCGAATTCTGCGCGGAAGAAGGCCTCGAACCGGACACCCCCACAAGCCGCACACGCTTCACCGCAGCCCTGGCCGGCACCGGCATCACCGTCCCGTACGAAGGACAGCCCCTCGCCGACCTCCTGCCCGACCTGGTCGACGAAGCCGTACGACAGGCCACCTGGGAGTACGCCTCATCCGTCCTCGCCCGCATCGGCAGCTGCGGAGCCTGCGGCCGTGACATCGGACGCGACGCCTTCGCCCGCGCCTCACACCTGCTGACGCAGATCCTCGACACAGCCGGCACCGGCCACCACCACCTCGTCTGCAGCATCCCGACCGACGCGGAAACCCTGCTCTCGGTACTCCACGTCGACCGCAGCACCGATGGCACCGCCTACCTCGACGAGAAGGAGGCGCTCGAATTCGCCACGGTCCTGGCCCTGGGCATCGCCACCCGAAGCCCCGGCGGCCTCGTCATGCGCACCACCACCCCCGACACGGACGACCGCGTCCAGGGCTGGCGCCTGCGCGACGAACGCCTCCTGCCACTCACCGCCGGCGAAGTCTTCGACGCCTACTGCACCGACGCCCAGTCCGGCGACCTCGTCGCCCCCGAGTCAGGAGTCGACTACTGCGCGGCCCCCGACCTCGGCGACGAGAACCCGGAAGGAAGGCACACCCACTGATACGACCGTGGGGCGCTTCCCAAGAAGGTGAAGCGCCCCACGACAACGAACCAGCCACCGCCTACTCGCCGGAAAGCACCGCTTGCGCCGCCTTACGCGCATCCTCGGCGGAGTCCGCAGCACGCGCGGCCGACGCCGCACGCTCGCACTGCGCCAGCGTGTACTTCGCGAGCGAAGCCCGTACATACGGAATCGACGCCGCACCCATGGAAAGGGAGGTGACACCGAGCCCTGTCAGCACACACGCGAGCAACGGATCGGACGCGGCCTCACCACACACGCCGCAGCTCTTGCCCTCGGCCCGCGCCGCCTCCGCGGACATCGAGACCAGGTCGAGCAGCGCGGGCTGCCACGGGTCCTGAAGCCGGGAAACGGCACCGACCTGCCGGTCGGCGGCAAACGTGTACTGGGCGAGGTCATTGGTCCCCAGCGAAAGGAACTCGACCTCCTGAAGAATCGAGCGCGCGCGCAGAGCCGCCGACGGAATCTCGACCATCGCACCGAACTTCGCCTGCAAACCTGCCGCCCGGCACGCGTCGGCGAAGTCCTTCGCGTCAGTACGGTCGGCGACCATCGGTGCCATGACCTCGAGGTAGACCGGCAGCCCCTCGGCAGCCTTGGCCAGCGCGGTCAACTGCGTCCGGAGAACCTCCGGGTGCTCGAGCAGAGAGCGCAGCCCACGCACACCCAGAGCCGGGTTCGGCTCGTCAGCCGGAGTCAGGAAGTCCAAGGGCTTGTCCGCCCCGGCATCCAGCACCCGCACCACGACCCGGCCCTCGGGAAACGCCTCGAGAACCGTCCGGTACGCCTCGACCTGCTTCTCCTCGGAAGGAGCCCGACCACTGTCATCCAGGAATAGGAACTCGGTACGGAACAGACCGACCCCCTCCGCCCCGGCCTCGACCGCCGCCGGCACATCGACCGGACCGCCGACGTTGGCCAGCAGCGGCACCTTGTGGCCGTCGGACGTCGCACCAGGACCGGACGATGCCGCGAGAGCGGCCTTACGCTCCGCGGCAGAGGCCTCCAGCGCGGCCCGCTTCTCAGGACTCGGCTCCACGAAGATGTCGCCGGTACTGCCGTCGACCGCGATCACCGTGCCCTCGGCGAGCTCACTGGCACCCGGCAGCGCGACCACGGCCGGCACCCCGAGCGCCCGCGCCAGAATCGCGCTGTGACTGGTGGGCCCGCCCTCCTCGGTCACGAACCCCAGCACGAGAGCCGGGTCGAGCAGCGCCGTATCGGCCGGAGCGAGGTCCCGCGCGATCAGGACGTAGGGCTCGTCGCTGTCCGGAACACCCGGCATCGCAACCCCGAGCAGCCGCGCCACGATCCGGTTCCGCACATCATCCAGGTCGGCCACACGACCGGCGAGGTACTCACCGGCACCAGCCAGCAACGCCCTATAAGAAGCGAAGGCGTCATACACAGCCCGCTCGGCCGTGCTCCCGACGGCGATACGACGCTCGACGTCGGCCATGAGTTCCGGGTCCTGCGCCATCATGGCCTGAGCCTCGAGCACGTGCTGGGCCTCGCCACCGGCCAGATTTCCGCGCGCGATCAGGTCGGCCGCCACAGCTTCCACGGCCTGCCGGGCACGCCCTTGCTCGCGCTCGGCCTCCTCCGTCGGAATCTGCTTGGCCGGCGGCTCGAGAACCGCCGTCCCCATGTGCCGAACCTCGCCGATCGCCACACCGTGGCTCACGCCGACGCCTCGCAGCGTTGTCTCCATCTCACCGTCTCCGATAGTGCGGCGGGCCCAGCCGCCGCGGGTGGTTGTCCTGCGTGCCGTCAGCGACGTCGTCGCGTCACCGCCAGCTGAACAGCGCGTCGCCGGACTTGACCTCACCGTCTTCGACCAGGTCGGCCAGCGACTCGGCGGTGGCTTCGAGCGCGACGATCGGGCAGATCGGCGACTTACCGGCGGCCTCGACCGCGGAAGGGTCCCAGCGCACCATGGCCTGGCCGCGCCGGACGGTGTCCCCCTTGTTGACGAGCAGCTCGAAGCCCTCGCCATTGAGCTGGACGGTGTCGATACCCAGGTGCGTCAGGACGCCGTGACCCTGGTCGTCCACCACTACATACGCGTGCGGGTGGAGAGAGACGACGATGCCGTCCACGGGCGCGACAGCCTCCGAGCGCTCGCGCACCGGGTCGATCGCGGTGCCGGGGCCGACCATCGCACCGGAGAAGACCGGGTCAGGAACAGCGGAGAGCCCGATGGCGCGTCCGGCGAGCGGGGACGACACACTGGTCATGGCAAGCCTCCCAAGCGGAGATTGACGGTCACCGTCACTGCCTGTCCTGGACGGCGTACCGTTTCTGAGCGTAAGTCATAAGAAGTCCCGGTTCCCCATGAGAGATCCCGGTTGGCTGGCGTAGCGGCGGCACGCAAACGATTTGCGCCTGCCCAGCGCCTGCATGTACTGTCGTACTCCTGCTTGAGGCCAGGCGGCACCACGAGTGCCCGGTGGCTCGGCAGCAACTATCAGCTCGATCCTAGCTCCGGCTCACTTCTGCATGTCTGCAGGAGGGCGCGGTCAGAACAATGGAAAATGCCTGATAGTGTTTGGACCGCCGGAAAGGGAAACGCGAAAGCCGAAAGGCCGGAGCGGAAACCTGAAAGGCACCGAGGAAATCGGATCGGAAAGATCTGATAGAGTCGGAAACGCAAGACCGAAGGGAAACTGCCCGGAGGAAAGCCCGAACAAGGTTCGGGTGAGTACAAAGGAAGCGTCCGTTCCTTGAGAACTCAACAG